>JAFXUS010000042.1 GCA_017535125.1 Bacteroidales bacterium
ATTGCCAGCGTGGACGACCCGACGGGGCGCGAGCTCGTGTTCATGGGCGCCTTCCTGGACATCATCCAGCGCTTCACGGAAGAGGCCATGGTCTCCGATAATGTGGCCTACAGCGGCCTCGAATCGGCCAACCGCATCCACCTGCGCGGCCGCACGGTCTATCTCGATCCGGACGCGGGCGACGAGGCCTACCTGCGGGAAGAGCCGGGCGCCCTGCTCACCATCACCATCGCGCCGGAAGAACCCGGCCCCAGGACCGTCTGCTACAAGATCCTCATCTCGGCCGACACGCACGAACTCCTCTCCTACGAGCGCAGCCGCTACAAAGAACCCGACGACGCACGCTTCAGCGACGCCGAAGCCCATCGCTTCGAGCGCCGCGGCGCCACGGTCATTCGCTAGCCGGCAGCGGAAAAGCGGAGCCGGAATTGGTTTTCCGGCAAACTTGTTCGGAAAATAATTCAGGTCCGCCCGTCTGGAAGACTCCGACTGCCGGCGAAAAATTAGAGGTTAACGTATGTTCGGACGTCGTCCGCGGAAACGGGCTCTCCGCCGAGGATGAGGAGCCGGTCGACGACGTTGTCCAGTTCGCGGATGTTGCCGGGCCAGTGCTTCTGCTTGAGGAGTTCCACAGCCTCGTGCGAGAAACTGCGCGGCCTGTTGTCGTCGGCGTATTTCTCCAGGAAATGGTCGATCAGGCGTGGAATGTCGTCGCGGCGTTCGTCCAGCGACGGCACGCGCACCACGATCACGCTCAGGCGGTGATAGAGGTCCTCGCGGAAATTCCCCTTCTCGATCTCGGCCTGCAGGTCCTTGTTGGTCGCGGCGATCACGCGCACGTCCACCTCGATATCCTTGTCGGAGCCCACGCGGGACAGCTTCTTCTCCTGCAACACGCGCAGCACCTTGGCCTGCGCGGCAAGGCTCATGTCTCCGATCTCGTCGAGGAAGAGCGTGCCGCCGTCGGCCTGCTCGAACTTGCCCTTGTGCTGTTTGATGGCCGAGGTGAAAGAGCCCTTCTCATGACCGAACAGCTCGCTCTCGATCAACTCGGACGGAATTGCGGCGCAGTTCACCTCCACGAACGGCATCGCGCTGCGGTTGCTCAGCTGGTGCAGGTTGCGCGCCACCAGCTCCTTGCCGGAGCCGTTCGGCCCGGTGATGAGCACGCGGGCATCAGTGGGCGCCACCTTGGCGATCATGTCGCGGATGAGCTGCATCGGGGCGGACTCGCCGATCATGTCGGCTCCATAGACCTTCTTCTTGAGGGCCTTGTTCTGCGTGGTCAGCGAGACCCGCTCGGAAGCGTTCTTGATGGTAATCAGGATGCGGTTGAGATCGAGCGGCTTCTGCACGAAATCGAAGGCGCCCTTCTTGATGCACTCCACGGCGGTCTCGATGTCGGCGTGGCCGGAAATCATCACCACGGCGCTGTCCAGACCCATTTCCACGAGCTTCCCGAGCACCTCGACGCCGTCCATGCCGGGCATCTTGATGTCGCAGAAGATCACGTCATATTTCTCCTTCTCCACCAGAGCGAGTCCGGAAGCGCCGTCCTCGGCGGTATCCACCTCGTAGCCTTCGTCGGTGAGGATCTCCCCCAGCGAATTGCGGATCGCCCGCTCGTCGTCAATAATCAGAACTTTCATAACGGGACAACTTTTATCCAATAATCGCGCCGTTCGCGACAATTTCCTGCGGGGTGATAAAACGCATCGAGCCGTCGCCCTGCTTCGCCATCAGGATCATGCCACGGCTCTCGATGCCGCGGATGGTGCGGGGCTGCAGGTTCGCCAGGATGCAGATCTGCTTGCCGACCATGGCCTCGGGCGTGTAGTATTCGGCGATGCCGGACACGATGGTGCGGCGGTCGATACCCGTGTCGATCGTGAGCTTGAGCAGCTTGTCGGTCTTGGGTACACGCTCGGCCTCCAGCACCGTGGCGGTGCGGATGTCCATCTTCTCGAACTCGTCGAAGGTGCATTCCGCCTTCTGCGGGGCCACCTGCTTCGCGGCTTCGGCCTTGGCAGCCGCCTCGCGCTCGGCGCGGATGCGGTCCAGCCGGTCAAGCTGCTTCTGGATGGCGTCGTCCTCGATCTTGGCGAAGAGCAGCTCCGGCTCGCCGAGCTGGTGGCCGGCGGGCAGGACCTGCGGGCGGCCGAGGACTTCCCAGTCGAGGCCGGACCCCAGCATTTCCCGGAGCCGCTTCGCGGCGAACGGGGTGAAGGGCTCGAAGGCGATGGCGAGGTCCGCGCAGATCTGCAGGGAGATGTTGAGGATGGTCGCGGTGCGGTCGAGGTCGGTCTTCGCGACCTTCCACGGCTCCGTGTCCGAGATGTATTTGTTGCCGACGCGGGCGATGCCCATCGCGTCCTTGAGCGCCTCGCGGAACTTGAAGCCCTCGATGTTCTTCTCCATGGAGGCCTTCAGCGCCGGGATCTCGGCGAGCACCTCCTTGTCGATGTCCTCCAACGCGCCGCAAGCCGGCACTTTGCCACCGAAGTATTTGTGCGTCAGCACCATGGCGCGGTTGACGAAGTTGCCGAAGATGGCCACGAGTTCGCAGTTGTTGCGCTGCTGGAAATCTTTCCAGCTGAAATCGTTGTCCTTGGTCTCGGGGGCGTTGGCCGTGAGCACGTAGCGGAGGACGTCCTCCTTGCCGGGGAAATCCTGCAGGTACTCATGCGCCCAGACGGCCCAGCCGCGCGAAGTCGAAATCTTGTCGCCCTCGAGGTTCAGGAACTCGTTGGCGGGGACGTTGTCCGGCAGGATGTAGCCGTCGCCGTAGGCCTTCAGCATGGCCGGGAACACGATGCAATGGAAGACGATGTTGTCCTTGCCGATGAAATGCACCAGGCGGGTGTCCGGCGACTTCCACCATTTCTCCCAGCTGTCCGGCAGGAGTTCCTGCGTGTTGGAGATGTAGCCGATCGGGGCATCGAACCAGACATAGAGCACCTTGCCCTCGGCACCCTCGACGGGCACGGGCACGCCCCAGTCAAGGTCGCGCGTGACGGCACGCGGCTGCAGGCCGCCGTCGAGCCAGCTCTTGACCTGGCCGTAAACGTTGGAACGCCACTCCTGGTGGCCCTCCAGAATCCATTCGCGCAACCACTGCTCATAGTCCTGCAGCGGGAGATACCAGTGGGTGGTCTTCTTCTTGATGGGCTCGGCGCCGCTGAGCTTGCTCTTGGGGTTGATCAGCTCCTCGGGGCTGAGGGTGCTGCCACATTTCTCGCACTGGTCGCCATAGGCGCCTTCATTGCCGCACTTGGGGCAGGTGCCCACGATGTAGCGGTCGGCGAGGAACTGTTTCGCCTCCGGATCATAGTACTGCTCGCTCTCCTTCGTGATGAACTTGCCTTCGTCGTAGAGCTTGCGGAAGAACTCCGAAGCGTTCTTCTCGTGCACCTTGGAGGAGGTGCGGCCGTAGATGTCGAAATGGATGCCCAGCCCCTCGAAAGAGTCCTTGATGATGCCGTGGTAGCGGTCCACGATGTCCTGCGGGGTGCAGCCCTGCTGGCGGGCCTTGATGGTGATGGGCACGCCGTGCTCGTCGGAGCCGCAGACATACAGCACTTCCCGGCCGCGCATCCGCAGGTAGCGCACATAGATGTCGGCCGGCACATAGACACCGGCCAGGTGGCCGATGTGAACAGGACCGTTGGCGTAAGGCAACGCACAGGTCACGAGGGTTCTTTTGAATTGTTTGTCCATTATTTCGTGTTTTTTTCTCTTCCCATTTTCTGTTTGATCCGCCGCTGCGCGGCCTGGATCTTAACCATCTCCTGGAGGATGGCCGGCTCCTGCTCCGGCGATGCGCCCGGCAGCTGCCGGCGGAGCTGTTCATAGCGGTCCTGCATGCGCCGTTCAGCATAGCCGAGGATGGCGCGCGGGACCTGGGCCACCAGCCAGGAGGCGGTGGTCGTCATCGCATTTTCAAAGGCCTGCACGGTCAGGCGGTACTTTTCCGTGGAGAGCTGCGAGGCCACGTCCGCGATGCGGCGGTCCGGCGCGTCCAGCAGGCGCTTGACGATGTCCTCCTGGCCCAGGCCCTCGTCATACAGGGCAAAATAGGCGTCATATACGGCGGCGTAGGCGCTGTTCACCATCCGCGAGCCGTCGCTGAAGGCGTCGCGGATGAAATCCGCCACGCTGGGTTTGTCCATCTCGTTGCCGCTGTAATAGTCCGAGTCGGACTCAAAGTCCAGCTCGTCGCAGCCATGGCGCAGCAAGAAATAGAGCAAATCCCGCTCCGAAGGGCCCAGGAGACGGTTCTCCTCCTGGAAGGCCGGCGGCGCGACGGGCTGTTCGGGCGCCGGCTGCGGGTCGGAGACGACCGTGTCGTACGCGCTCGGGGCGGAGCCGCTCTGCCGGCGGCGCTCCTCGCGTTCCGCCTGCTTGAGCGCGTCCTCCTGGAGCTTGCGGCGCGTCTTGCCGATCCGGTCGAAGAGGATGGACACCTCGATACCGAACTGCATGGCCGTGGCCTCCGCGTAGGTCGAACGCTTGACGGCGTCCGGAATCTGCGCGATGGTGTCGGCGATGTCGTTGATCAGGCCCGCCTTCTTGAGCGGATCGCCCGCCGCCTCGGCGAGCAGCAGATCCGTCTTGAAAACGATGAAATCCTTCTCGTTCTCCCGGATGTAGTCCCGCACCTCGTCACGCGTGTGCTTGCGCGAGAAGGAATCGGGATCGTCGCCGTCCGGCAGCAGGACCACACGGACGTTCATGCCCTCGGCGAGCACCATCGGGATGCCGCGCAGGGCGGCGTGGATGCCGGCGGAGTCGCCGTCATACATGATGGTGATGTTCTCCGTGAACTTCTTGATCAGGCGCACCTGCTCCACCGTGAGCGAGGTGCCGCAGGAGGCCACGACGTTCGTGATGCCGAGCTGGTGCATCATCACCACGTCCACGTTGCCCTCCACGAGGATACAGCGGTCTTCGCGCGCAATGTCCGCTTTCGCGAAATAAATACCCAGCAGGTTGCGGCTCTTGACGTAGATCTCCGTCTCCGGGGAATTGACGTACTTCGCGGGGTTGTCCGCCTTGAGCGTGCGGCCGCTGAACGCGATCACGCGCCCGCTCACGGAGTGGATCGGGAACATCACCCGCTCGCGGAACTTATCCGACAGCGAGCCGTCCTCGTTCTGCACCGCCAGGCCGGCGCCCAGCAGGTACTCGTCCTTGTAGCCGGCGGCGCGGGCGGCGTCCACCAGCGCAGTGCGGCCGGACGGCGCCCAGCCGAGTCCCCAGCGTTCGATGGTCTCATCCTCGATGCCGCGGTCGCGGTAATAGCGATAGCCTACAGCCTTGCCCTCGCCGCTTTTCAGCTGCTCGGAGAAGAACTTGCGGGCGAACTCGGAGACCAGCAGCAGGCTCTCGCTGCGTTGCCGCCGGGCGATCTCCTCGGCGGATTCCTCCGCCTCGACGATCTCGATATGGTACTTGCGTGCAAGGTAGCGCAGGGCTTCGACGTAAGAGCAGTGTTCCTGCTCCATCACGAAGCCCACGGCCGTGCCGGCCTTGCCGCAGCCGAAGCATTTGTAGATGCCCTTGGAGGGCGTGACGTAGAAGGAGGGTGTCTTCTCGTTGTGGAACGGGCAGCAGGCCACATAACTGGCCCCGCGGCGCTTCAGCGTCACATAATCACTCACCACATCCACGATCTGCGCGGTGTCCAGAATCAGATTGACGGTCTCCTGCGGTATCACGATGCGATCTCACATAGGAATTTGAGCCGGACCAGCCGGACTTCGTTCTCATAGTAGTCCGGGCCGAGGGCCTCGATGGCGGCCTGGACGTCGTCCGACGTCGCTTCCTCCTTGAAATAACGATAGATCTCCTCGATGATGTCCTGGTCGAGGTTGTTTTCGATGTAATAGTCCAGATTCAGCTTGGTGCCGCTGGACACGATGGCTTCGATCTCGCTGAGCAGCTCGTCCATCTCCATGCCGCGCGCCTCGGCGATGTCCTCGAGGTCCATCCGCCGGTCGATGCTCTGGATGATCGCGACCTTGGCGGCCGACTTGTTCGGTGTGGATTTCACGACGAAGTCGTCCGGACGCTCGATTTCGTTTTCCTCGACGTATTTCTTGATCAACTTGATGAACTCTTCGCCGAACTTGCGGGCCTTGCCTTCACCCACGCCCTGGCAGTTCTTGAGTTCGTCGAAGGTGATCGGATAGAGGATGGACATATCCTCCAGGGCCGGGTCGCCGAAGATGATCCAGGGCTGCAGCTTGAGGCGCTTGCCCAGATCCTTGCGCAGGTCCTTGAGCATGGACAGCAACATCGGGTCGCCCGCACCGCCGCCGGCCTTCATCGCCACGGCGGCCGCCGCGGCTTCTTCGTCATCCTCGTCATCGTCCGAGCCGCCGGCGAACACGCGGTCCTCCACGAGGCGGAGCTCCCAGGGATCCGCGGCGAACTGGCGGCCGAGGTCCGTTACGTGGATCAGGCCGTAGGTCTCGATCTCCTTGACCAGCAGGTGGGCGATCAGCCCCTGGTGGATGACGGTGGCCCAGAATTTCTCGGAGTGGGCCTTGCCCGCACCGAAGAACTCCAGCTCGTCGTGCTTGTAGGACTTGGTCAGCGAATTGGACACGCCCGCGAGAATATTGGCGAGGTGGTCCAGCTTGAAATGCTCCGGCAGCGCCTCGATGAGGCGGATCACCAGCTGCATCTCCTTGCGGCCGTCGAAGGTCGGCTTGGGATGCACGCAGTTGTCGCAGCAGTGGCAGTTGTCTTCCGTGTAGTCCTCGCCGAAATAGTTGAGCAGCAGCTTCCTGCGGCACTGGCTGGACTCCGCGTACGCGAGCACCTCGGAGAGCAGCTGGCGGCTGATCTCCTGCTCGGCGATGGGCTTGCCCTGCATGAACTTCTCCAGCTTCTGGATGTCCTTGTAGCTGTAGTAAGCGATACAGAGGCCCTCCTGGCCGTCGCGGCCGGCGCGCCCCGTCTCCTGGTAGTAGCTTTCGATGCTCTTGGGGATGTCGAAATGGATCACGAAGCGGATGTCCGGCTTGTCGATGCCCATGCCGAACGCAATCGTGGCCACGATCACCTGCACCTCCTCCATGAGGAACTTGTCCTGGTTCTCCGCACGCACCTTGGCGTCCAGGCCGGCGTGGTACGGCAGGGCCTTGATGCCGTTGATGCACAGCAGCTCCGCCATCTCCTCCACCTTCTTGCGGCTGAGGCAGTAGATGATGCCGGACTTGCCGGGATTCTGGCGGATGAACTTGATCAGGTCCTTCTCCGGATCCACCTTGTCGCGGATCTCGTAATAGAGGTTGGGCCGGTTGAACGAAGACTTGAACACGGCCGCGTCCGGGATGCCCAGGTTCTTGAGGATGTCGCTCTGCACCTTGGGCGTGGCCGTAGCCGTGAGCGCGATGATGGGCGCGCGGCCGATCTGGTCCACCAGCGCGCGGATGCGGCGGTATTCAGGCCGGAAATCGTGTCCCCATTCGGAAATACAGTGCGCCTCGTCCACGGCGTAGAAGGAGATCTTCACCTCCCGCAGCAGCTGGACGTTCTCCTCTTTCGTGAGCGACTCCGGCGCCACGTACAGCAGCCGGGTCTTGCCCGCCAGCAAGTCGTCTCGGACTTCGTCGATCTGCTGCCGCGTGAGCGAAGAATTGAGGAAATGGGCGATGCTGCTCTCCCCCGCCTCGAAACCGCGCAGCAGGTCGACCTGGTTCTTCATCAGGGCGATCAGCGGGGAGATGATGATCGCCGTCCCTTCCATCACCAGAGCCGGCAGCTGATAGCACAGCGACTTGCCGCCTCCGGTGGGCATCAGGACGAAAGCGTCACCCCCTCCAATCAGGTGCTGGATGATCTTCTCCTGGTCCGCCTTGAAGGCATCATAGCCGAAAAACTCCTTGAGAGTCTTGTGAATCAGTGCCGAATCGGGTTTCATATATTTCAGTCTAAGGTATGGATGGCAAGTCCGGAACGGAGCTTGGGCTCAAACCACGTGGTCTTGGGCGGCATGATGTTGCCGGTGTCGGCAATGTTGATGAGCTGCTGCATGCTGACCGGGTAGAGCGCGAAGGCGACCTTCATCTCGCCGCTGTCCACGCGGCGGGAGAGCTCGCCCAGCCCGCGGATGCCGCCGACGAAGTCGATGCGGTCCGAGGTGCGGAGGTCCTTGATGCCGAGAATCTTGTCGAGCACCAGGTTGGACAGGATGGTCACGTCCAGCACGCCGATCGGGTCGGCGTCGTCATAGCGGCCCGGCTTCGCCGTCAGGCTGTACCAGACGCCTTCGATATACATCGAGAAGTTGTGCAGGCAGCACGGATGGTACACCTCGCTGCAGCTGCAGTGGCACGGGTACTCGCATTCACACTTGCCGCCGTCCTTCGTGCAGTCGCACTTGCATTCGACGATGAAGTCCTCCTCGAGGGCTTTGAAGAAGTCCTTCGTGCTGAGGCCGTTCAGGTCCTTGACAACGCGGTTGTAGTCGATGATGGCGAGCTGGCTCTCCGGGAAACAGACGGCCATGAAGTAGTTGTACTCCTCGTTGCCGGTATGCTTCGGGTTCTGCGCGCGCTTCTCCGCGCCTACGCGGGCGGCAGCGGCCGTTCGGTGGTGGCCGTCGGCCACATAGAAGGCGTCCACGTCCTTCGTGAAGATCTCCGTGATGCGGGCGTTCACCGCGTCGTCATCGATCACCCAGAAGGTGTGGGTGAAATCGTTCTCGTCGATGAACTTGTATTCCGGCGCGCCGGCGGCGGTCTTCGCAATGATGGCGCCGAGCTCGGCGTTGTCCTTGAAGGCGAAGAAGACCGGCTCGATGTTGGCGTTCTGGATGCGGACGTGGATCATGCGGTCGTCCTCCTTGTCCTTGCGCGTCAGCTCGTGCTTCTTGATGATGCCGGCGGCATAGTCGTCCGTGTGGGCGCAGAGCACGATGCCGTACTGCGTGCGGCTGCCCATCGTCTGGGCATAGACATAGTATTTCTCCTTGTCCTCGCGGACCAGCCAGCCTTTCTTCTGCCAGGCCTGGAAGTTCTCCACGGCGCGGTCGTAGGTCCGCTGCTCGTGCTCCCCGGCGATCGGCGTGAAATCGATCTCGGGCTTGGTGATATGCAGGAGGGATTTCTCCCCGGCCATCTTCCGGGCCTCTTCGGAATTCAACACATCATAAGGCGGCGCCGCGACTTCCGTCACGATGCCTTTGGGCGGCCGCAGGGCGGCGAAGGGTTTGACTCGTACCATTTTTCAATCAAAACTATATTCGAAGATAATGATTATTTACCATATTACCAAATAATAGCGGAGGCCAAAACAAATTTGGTCTCCGCCATTCTTGTCGGGGCATGCCCGCTTCTATTCTTCGTAGAGGAGCTCTTCCTCCTCCTTGTCTTCATCCTCCTCGTCTTCGTCGTCCTCATCCTCGAAATCTTCATCATCCTCGTCGTCCTCCCCGCGCGCTTCGCCCGGCAGGTGCCGGCGCTCTTCCGGCAGATCCTCGAACGCGACGTAGCCGTTCTCGAACTCAAGGGGCACGGGACCCTTCGTCTCGACGACGCGCGGCATGGCCGTGCGCTCGGTGGTCTCCCCCTCGAAGGTGATGATCACGTTCTTCTTGGAAGCGATGTCGTAGAAATACACGAAACTGGCGACCCCGGCCTTGATCGTGTCGGCGATGGACACGTTGTCCACGGCGCCGTAGCCGATGTCCATCAGGGCGTAACGGGCCACTACGCCGCCTTCGGCGTCCAGGGCTTTGAACAGGATGGGCTGGTCCATCGGGAACTCAAGGTCCGCACGCAACTGCTTATGGAACGTGTACAGCGAATTGTCGCCGTTCACGACATAGACCCGGTAAAATCCTTTGATACCGGACAGGGTGACTCTGTATCTGTAATTCATATTGCGAAGATATAAATTATTCACTAATTTTGGTTCCCCGATGGCAGCAAAAGATACATATAAAAGCATCGGAGCGCCGAGCGAAGGGCTTTTCAAGGACAACGGAAGCCGATTCATCGCCCGCGCCTATCCCGTCGAGAGCGAAGCCGAGATCAAGGAGATCGTCGCGTCGCTCAAGAAGGAGTACCACGACGCGCGCCATCACTGCTACGCCTGGCGGCTCGGCCTGGACGGGGAGCCCTGGCGGGCGAACGACGACGGGGAGCCTTCCGGCTCGGCCGGACGCCCCATTCTCGGACAGATCGACTCGGCCGGCCTGAGCGACATCCTCGTGGTCGTGATCCGCTATTTCGGCGGCATCAAGCTGGGCATTCCCGGGCTCATCCGCGCCTACAAGACTTCCACCGCCGACGCCCTCGCGGCCGCCAGCGTCGTGGAAAAGGTGGCCGGCCGCTGGTACACCCTGCATTTCCCGTACGGGGACCTGCCGGCCGTGATGAAACTCGTCAAGGACATGGATCTCCCGCAGCGGGGGCAGTCGTTCCTGGCGGACTGCACCCTTGACGTTCGCGTGCGCGCGTCGCTCGAGGAGGACTTTTTGGAAAGGATTGAAAAATTAGGTATCTTTATCGGCTAATTTATACAACTTAAAGCAAAAAATGGGCAAAAAACATGTCTTCAATGCCGGGCCTTGCCTGCTCCCGCAGGTGGCCATCGACAACACCATCGAAGCCCTCAAGGACTTCAAGGGGACCGGTGTATCCCTGATTTCCATTTCCCACCGCACCAAGGGCTGGGACGAAGTGATGGACGAGTGCCGCGCACTCTGGAAGGAGATCCTCGGTATTCCCGAAGGCTACGAAGTCGTCTTCCTGGGCGGCGGCGCCAGCCTCCAGTTCCTCTATGTAGCGATGAATTACCTGGAGCACAAGGCCGGTTACCTCGAGACCGGCGTGTGGGCCAAGAAAGCCCTCAAGGAAGCCCAGGGGCTCGGCAATGCCGTCGCCCTGGCCAGCTCCGCCGACAAGAACTACTCCTATATTCCGAAGGGATATGAAATCCCCAAGGACCTGGATTATTTCCATATCACCACGAACAATACGATCTACGGTACCGAGATCAAGCACGATATCGACTGCCCCGTTCCCCTCATCGCGGACATGTCCTCCGACATCCTGAGCCGCCGCGTGGACGTGAGCAAGTACACCATGATCTACGGCGGCGCCCAGAAGAACGCCGGTCCTGCCGGCGTGGCCTTCGCCATCATCAAGAAGGACAGCCTCGGCAAGGTGAGCCGCTACCTCCCGACGATGCTCGACTACCGCACGCATATCGACAAGCTCTCGATGTTCAACACCCCGCCGGTCTTCGCCATCTTCGTGATGAACGAGACCCTGAAGTGGCTCAAGGGCATCGGCGGCATCGACGCCATCCATGCGATCGACACCAAGAAGGCCGAAACGCTCTATGCCGAGATCGACCGCAACAGCCTCTTCACCGGCACCGCCGCCAAGGAGGACCGTTCCATCATGAACGTCTGCTTCGTCATGGCCCCGGGCCACGAGGACCTGCAGGACGAGTTCATGAAGTTCGCGACCGAGCGCGACATCGTGGGCATCAAGGGCCACCGCTCCGTCGGCGGCTTCCGCGCTTCGCTCTACAACGCCAGCACCCAGGAGGACGTCGAAGCCCTCGTGGCGGCCATGAAGGAATTTGAAAAGATCCGCGGCTAGCCATGAAAGTTCTCGTCGCCACCCAGAAGCCTTTCGCGGCCGCAGCGGTCGCGGGCATCCGCCAGATCGTCGAGGAAGCGGGCTACGAGCTCGCCCTGCTCGAGAAATACGCCGACCAGGCCGACCTGGTCAAGGCCGTCGCCGACGCCGACGCGCTGATCGTCCGTTCGGACAAGGTCACCGCCGAAGTGGTCGCCGCCGCCCCCAAGCTCAAGATCGTCGTGCGCGCAGGCGCCGGCTTCGACAACCTCGACCTTCCCGCCTGCACGGCGCATAAGGTCGTCGCGATGAACACTCCCGGCCAGAACGCCAACGCCGTGGCCGAACTCGCCATCGCCCTCATGATCTTCATGGCGCGCACGCAGTTCACCCCGGCCACGGGCTCGGAGGTCCAGGGCAAGACCCTCGGCATCCAGGCCTTCGGCGCCGTCGGACGCCTGGTCGGTGCGAAAGCCGCCGCCCTCGGCATGAAGGTGAAGGCCCTCGACCCGTTCCTGACCCCGGACCAGATCCGCGCCGGCGGCGCCGAGCCCGTCGAGACCCTCGACGAACTCTATGCCGGCAGCGACTATGTGTCCCTGCACATCCCCGCCACCCCGCAGACCATCGGCAGCATCGGCTATGAGCTGATCAACAAGATGCCGAAGGGCGCGACCCTCGTCAACACCGCCCGCAAGGAGGTCATCGACGAGGCCGGGCTCGCCAAGGTGCTCGCCGAGCGTCCGGACCTGAAGTACGTCACCGACGTGGCTCCCGACAACCTCGCCGCCCTGCAGGAGCAGTTCGGCCTGCGCGTCTTTGCAACGCCCAAGAAGATGGGCGCCCAGACCGCCGAGGCCAACCTCAACGCCGGCCTCGCCGCCGCCCGCCAGATCGTGGCGTTCTTCAAGGAAGGCTGCACGAAGTTCCAGCTGAACAAATAGGAACGTAATACCCTGATACAAAGAAAGCCACCCGGAGTTCGGGTGGCTTTCTTATTTCCAGAGAATGACGTATTACTCAGCTTCGACGACTTTGCCGACCTTCGTCAGCTCCACGTTGAAGATCAGGGTCGAGTTGGGGGCGATGCCCTGATTTCCTTGCTCGCCGTATCCGAGATTGGCGGGCAGATAGAGATCGATCTTGCCGCCTTCACCGATGAGCTGCAGGCCCTCGGTCCAGCCGGAAACGACGCGGTTGAGCGTCAGGCGGACCGGCTCCGCATCCTCGGCCACCTCGTCAAACACGGTACCATCGAGCAGGGAGCCCTTGTAGCGCACCCACACGGTGTCCTTCGGACCCGGCTTCACGTCGTTGCCCGGCTCGATGATCTTGTACTGCAGACCGGATTCGGTCGTGACGACGCCGTCCTTCTTGCCATTGGCTTCGAGGAACTTCTCGCCTTTCTGCAGGTTCATCATCGCGACGCCGCTGCGGCGCTTCTCCAGGTAGTTGTTGAACAGGTCGTTCATCGTGTTCGGATCAATCTTGAACTGCTTGACGAAATCCTCGTCGCGGGTGTCGCCCTTCGCGTTCACGAAATCCTTCATGCCCTTGACGATCTCGCCGTAGTTGAGGTCGGAGCCGAACTCATATCCTTTGAGGAAAGAGCCGAAATTGATACCGAGCAGATAGCTCACGGAGTCCACCTGGGCTTTGGAGGACTGAAATTCTTTGGGGAGCGTGTCTCCCGACGGCTGGCCGGAGCAAGCCGCCACTGCGAGGCCCATCAGCAGGACCACGAAAAGTTTGTTTACTTTCATTGCTACTATTTAATAACTAACATTTTACAGTTCCCATGCAAGGGCCGATGCGCCGAGGATGGCGGCGTCGGACTCCTTCAGCTCGGAGAAAACGATCTTCACCTTGCCCTTCCAGATCTTGAGCAGATTGTCCTCCATCGCGCGTTTCATCGGCTCGTAGAGGAACTCCTTGGCGCGGGCCAGGCCGCCGAAGAGCACGATGGCCTCCGGAGCGCTGAACGCCACGAAGTCGGCAAAGGCCTGACCGAGCAGCGTACCCGTGTAATCGAACAGCCGGAGGGCGAAGTTGTCGCCCTGCTTGGCCGCGTCGTAAATATCCTTGGAGGTGATGTTCTGCAGATCGCGCAGCGGGGTCGGCTGGCCGGAAGCCTCCAGCCATTCACGCGCCGTGCGGGCGATACCGATGGCGGAGCAGTAGGCCTCGAGGCAGCCGGTCTTGCCGCATCCGCAGGTGCGGCCGTTGTGGCGCACCACGCAGGTGTGGCCCAGTTCGCCGGCGAAGCCGTCATGGCCGTAGAGGACCTTACCGTCCACCACGATGCCGCTGCCGACGCCGGTGCCGAGGGTGATCATGATGAAATTCTTCATGCCGCGCGCAGCGCCGTAGGCCATCTCGCCCACCGCCGCCGCATTGGCGTCGTTGGTCAGGGACACGGGCACGCCGCAGGCCTCGGAAAGCATTTTCGAAAGGGGAACGGCGCTCTTGGCCGCCCAGGCGAGATTGGGGGCGAATGCCACCTCTCCCGTATAATAGTTGCCGTTCGGCGCACCGACGCCGATGCCGCGGATGTCTTCCGGGGTCTTGTCGGCCGCTGCGATGCATGCCTTCACGGCTTCGGCCAGGGCCGCGATGTATGCGTTCGCGTCATCCCCGAAAGTGTCCGTACGGATCACGCTCTGGGCGAGGACTTCGCCGCGGGCGTCCACCACGCCGATCTTGGAGGTCTGGCCGCCGATATCGACGCCGACTACATATTGTCTTGCCATAATATTCTTGTTATTAGATTATTCCACAGGGATGTCCTTGTTCACGTTCTTGCTGCCGATGAGCGCATAGAACACCATGTACACGAGCACGGCGATGACGATCACGTAGCTGAAACGCAGCGAGCCGATGGTGGTCTTCACGATGGAGTTCTGGACCAGCGGGAGAATACCGCCGCCGACGACCATCATCATGAAGATGCCGGAAGCCTTTTCCGTGTACTTGCCCAGGCCTTCGGTGGCCAGGTTGAAGATGCAGCCCCACATAATGGACGTGCAGAGGCCCGTCAGCACAAGGAAGACGGTGAAGAGCGGCACGTTGTTGATGGCGAACGAACCGTTGCTGAAGCCGACCATGGAGACGCCGGTCGTGGCAGGAACGATCATGGAGATGAGCACCAGCACGATACCCACGCAGGAGACGATGAGCAGCTGCGTACGGCTGGACACCTTGCCGCTGATGAAGCCGGAGGTCAGACGGCCGACGAGCATCAACAGCCAGTAGAGGCCGGTCATACCGCCGATAATGGCAGCGGCATTGGCGGAATTGGCGGGATCGAACAGATTGAAGTTCACTTCCTTGCCCAGGAAGTTGCCGAAGGTGTTCGGGATACCGACTTCCATACCCACATAGCAGAAGATGGCGACGGCGCCCAGCACGAAGTGACGGAAGCTCCAAGGGCTGTGCTCGTGCTTCACGGAAACAGCTTCATTCTTCCTCTGATGAGGCTCTTCGATCTTGGCGAAATAGATGACGATGAATGCAACGACGAAGATAGCGATGGCGCCGAACAGCATCGGGCTGACCTCGGTGATCTTCGTGCTCTTGGTAATGGCACCGACATAGGAACCGACCATGATCGGGGCGATCGTGCCGGCAAAGGAGTTGCAGGCACCGCCGAGCTGGAGGAGCTGGTTGCCCTTGGCTCCGCCGCCGCCGATGAGGTTCAGCATCGGATTGACCACCGTATTCAGCATGCACACGCAGAGGCCGCAGACGAAAGCACCCAGCAGGTAGATGCAGAAGCCGGGGATACCGGAGCTGAAACCGGAGAAGTACTGGATGAGCAGACCGACGATACCCACTGCGATAGCGATCAGCGCGGTCTTCTTATATCCAACCTTCGTCAGCATATTACCGGCGGGGATACCCATGAAGAGGTACGCGAAGAAGTTCATGAAGTTGCCCATGAAACCGAGCGCCGGATTGTTGCCCACGGCATCATCCATTGTCCAGATGTTGCCGACAGGTGCAGCCATGTTGGTGACGAATGCAATCATCGCGAAAAGGAAGAACATCGTGATGACTGCAACCATGTTGATTTTTTTCTTTTCCATTTGTATTGGTTTTAGTATTAAGTTTTTATTCTCCAAACTGGGTCGGCTTCGGCGCGAACAGTCCGTAGAGCTGCGCGTCGATCATGTCGGTCACCTTCTCGAAGTCCTCCGGATTGTTGCCGAACTTGATGTGGTCGGCGTCGATGACCAGCAGGTTGCCGTCGTAGTCCTTGATCCAGTTCTCGTATTTCTCGTTGAGCCCGGTCAGGTAGTCGATGCGGATGCTCTTCTCGTACTCGCGGCCGCGCTTCTGGATCTGCGAGATGAGGTTGGGGATGCTGGAGCGGAGGTAGATCAGCAGGTCGGGATTGCCGACCAGCGACATCATCAGGTCGAAGAGGTCGGTGTAGTTCTCGAAGTCGCGGGTGCTCATCAGCCCCATGTCGTGCAGGTTGGGCGCGAAGATGCGGGCGTCTTCGTAGATGGTGCGGTCCTGGATGATGACGTCGTCAGTCTTGGCGATCTCCACCACGTCCTTGAAGCGCTTGTTGAGGAAATAGATCTGGAGGTTGAACGACCAGCGTTCCATGTCTTCGTAGAAGTCGGACAGGTACGGATTGAAGTCCACGGATTCGAATTTCGGGATCCACCCGTAATGCGCGGCCAGCATCTTGGTGAGCGTGGTCTTGCCGCTGCCGATATTTCCTGCAATCGCAATATGCATACTCTTCTTTATTATAGCTTACAAATGTACGAATTATTTGAATAGGCCGAACAGTTCGGCGTCAATCTTGTCGGTAATCAAGGCAAAGTCTTCCGGGTTGTTCTCGAAGTCCAGGTGGTCGGCGTCGATGACCAGCAGCGGGTCCTTGTACGCCCCGATCCATTTCTCGTAACGCTCGTTCAGGCCGCTCAGGTACTCCAGGTTCATGCTCTGCTCGTACTCGCGGCCGCGCTTCTGGATCTGCTCCACCAGGTGCGGCACGCCGCAACGGAGATAGATCAGCAGGTCCGGCGGGCTGACCAGCGACATCATCAGGCGGAAAAGCTGCATGTAGGTGTCGTAGTCGCGGTCCGACAGGTTGCCGAGGTCGTGGTTGTTTGCCACGAAGATCTCCACGCCCTCGAGGATGGTGCGGTCCTGGATGATGACGTCGTCCGACTTGGAGATGTCCAGCAGATCCTGGAAACGCTGCGCGAGGAAGTAGGTCTCCAGGTTGTAGGACCAGCGCGCGATGTCCTTGTAGTAATCCTCCAGATAGGGATTGTAGGTCACGGATTCATATTTCGGCGTCCAGCCGTAATGCTCCGAGAGCTTACGGGTGAGGGTGGTCTTGCCGCTGCCGATATTTCCTGCGATACCAATATGCATACCTACAAATTTAACACAAGTTTTGTAAATTTGCCAATCAAAAGACGCAAAGAAATGCTCAATATCCGCTCCCTCACCTGCAATCCCCTTCAGGAGCGCGCCTACGTGGCCTGGCGCGAGCCCGGCCGCTGCATCGTCGTCGATCCCGGCAGCTACGGCACCGCCGAGCGGCAGGCGCTCGAGGCGCTCTTCGCGCAGGAGAAGCTGACCCCGGAAGCCGTACTGCTCACGCACGCCCACTTCGACCACATTTATGGCGCGAAGCCGCTCCAGGAGCGCTACGGCATCCCCATCTATATGCACCCCGCCGACGAGCCGCAGCTCACGCACGTCAGCACCATGCCGCGCATGCTGGGCATGGACGATCCGGCCACGGACTTCGACTGGACGCCGCTGTCCGAAGGCCTGCTCCGCGTCGCGGGAATGGAATTCGAAGTCATCGCCACGCCCGGTCACACCCCCGGCGGCGTCTGCTTCCTCGACCGCGAAGCCGGCGTCCTCTTCACCGGAGACACCCTCTTCGCCGGTTCCATCGGCCGCACCGACCTCCCCGGCGGCGAATACGACGACCTCATCCGTTCCATCATGGAAAAGCTGATTCTCCTCGACCCGCAGACCCGCATCTTCCCCGGCCACGGCCCCTCCTCCACCATCAGCCAGGAGCGCACGGGGAATCCGTTTTTGGAGCCCTTCAATGAGCCCGAAGAAACCCCCGACCCCGACCTGGAACCGGTTATCATTAACAGAACATGATCCTGGCCGGCGGCGGAAAAGCGGAGCGGAAATTGGTTTCTCGGGAACCGAAAGTAAATTTTCGTCCGCCCGTCTGGAAGTCTCCGCCGCTGCGTTATTTCAGGAACACGAAGAAGACAGCGAGGATGAGGCACACGAAGGCGGCGAGGTGATTCCACTGGAGGGACTGGCCCTGGAAGAGGAAGTGGACGATGACGGTGAAGACCGTCAGGGAGATGGCCTCCTGGATGACCTTGAGCTGCATGAGGTTGTAGGGGCCGCCATTGCCGACGAAGCCGATGCGGTTGGCCGGGACGGTGAGGCAGTATTCGAAGAAAGCGATGCCCCACGAGAATAGAATGATGAGAATCAGCGGCCAGCCGGTCGAGATCTTCATTTCCTGCAGCTTGAGATGGCCGTACCACGCGAACGTCATGAAGATGTTCGAGCAGATCAGCATCAGGATGGTCCAAATACCTTGCATAGAGCGCGTTTCGTATAAAAAAGCGCGCAAAGATAGCAATAATTACTTTACGGTGAACACCGACACGCGGCGGGCGCCCTGCTCGTCGATGAGCGTCAGCACATGCCGCCCCGGGGCGGGATCGACCCGCAGTTCGTGTTCGCCGACCGTCTCCCCGACGAACTCGTCGTCGATGTGCCAGTAGATCGTGGCGCCGGCGTCGGCGTGCGCCGCGCGGAAGACGGCGCCGTTCTCCCGGCCGGTCAGGCTGCGCGTCAGCACGAGCGTGATGTCCGGCTGGGGGTAGATGATGTCGATCGGATTGTATCCGGACGAGGCCGCGTCGAAGAGCGGATGCTTCGGCGGCAACGGCTTGTAGTCGAGATGCTTCTTCATGTAGTACCACTCCTGCGCCGGCGGCAGCACGAAGCGCACCTCCGCGTGCATCTGCTCCGGCGGGCAGCAGCTGGAGTTGACCTGGTAGCGTCCCTCGGCGTCCAGGTGGACCAGGCGGTGGTAGCGGCACATGTCGGGCTGCTCCTCGACGTCCGGCACCCAGATGGTGTCGCGCTGCGGACAGAGGTCGCTCGCGGGGAAGCCGCTCTCGTGGCAGACCTCGATCTGCGTCATCCCGTCGGTCGGCCGGGCGAACCAGCCGGAGCCGGGCAGGGCGGAGAACACGTCGAACATGACCGGGGAGGCGTAGGACACGCCGGTGACGCCGGAACGGCCCTCGCCGTCGCTGTTGCCCACCCAGACGGCCACGACCCAGTCACGGTTCACGCCCACGCTCCAGGCGTCGCGGTTGCCCCAGCTGGTGCCCGTCTTCCAGGCGATCCGGCGCCCGGTGGCGAAGTCCATCCAGGACGACTCTTCCTCGGGACGGTTCGCGTTGGACAGGGCGTCGAAGGTCAGGTACGCCGCGGCGCGGCTGATGGGAATGCGGCGCGCGGGCAGGCGGTCCCGCCGGACGTCGGTCCGATAGGCAAAGTCCTCGAAGACAGGGTCCCCGGCCAGCTCCGCCGCCAGGTAATAATAGGCGCGCGCCAGCGTCTGCAGGGAGATCTCTGCGCCGCCGAGAATGAGTGACAAGCCGTAATGGTCGGCGTCCTTGTCGATGGTCGTGAAGCCCATGCGCTGCAGGATCTGCAGGAAGCGCTCCGCGCCGAACTGCTCCAGCATGCGCACGGACGGCACGTTGAGCGAACGCTCGATCACCTCGTGCGCCGGCACGGCGCCGTCATAGCTGCGCCCGAAATTCTGCGGCGAGAAATTATTATAGTTATAAGGGGTGTCCTTGACCAGCGAGGTGGGCAGCAGCTCGCCCGCGTCCAGCATCGCGGCGTAGAGCAGCGGCTTGAGGGTGGAGCCGCTGGAACGCGCCGCCGGGATCATGTCCACGTCGGCGCCGCGCAGGCGGGGGGCACAACCGCGCGTGTTGCCGTAGTAGGCGCGGATCTCTCCCGTGTGAACGTCCACCACCAGCACGCCCAGGTTGTCCACGAGGTTGGTGTGGTAGCTGTCGAAATAGCGTTTCGCGATGGCGTTCACGCGCGTCTGCAGCGCGGCGTCCAGCGTCAGGGTAAAGGGGCCGTCGCCCGATTCCGCACGGCAGCGCTCCAGGAGATGATAGGCCGCGTCCGGCATCGGCAGCGGCTTGTCCGGCAAGGGCTCATCCTTCGCCAGCAGGCACTCCGTCGGGTCGATGATTCCCTTCTCCGCCAGCTTGTCCAGCAGGGCGTTGCGCTTCTCGAGCAGGCGTTCCCGGGCACGACCGGGATGGATCAGGCCCGGCGCGTTGGGCAGCACGGCGAGCATGGCGCTCTCGCCCCAGGACAGGTCGTCCGCACTGCGGCCGAAATAACGCCAGGCAGCCGCTTCCAGGCCAATCACGTTTCCCCCGAAGGGGGCATTGGAGGCATACAGGAGCAGGATTTTCCGCTTGGTGTAGCGCATTTCCAGGCGCGTGGCGAGCATCATTTCATAGACCTTCTCCGGCAGGGTGCGCGGCGCGCCGGGGCGGCTCAGGCGGATCACCTGCATCGACAGGGTGCTGGCACCGCTGATCACTTCCCCGCGGGTGAGGTTCTGCACGAGCGCCCGGCCGGCGGACAGGTAATCAATACCCAGATGCCACCAGAAGCGCTTGTCCTCATAGGTCACGATGCAACGGGCGAACTTCTCCGGCACGTGGTCCGCGGCCGGGAAGCACCACTGCCCGTCCGCAGAGATGCGGGCGCCCAGCAGGGTGCCGTCGGCCGTGACGGCCGTCGCGCTGAGGGGTTGTCTGAACAGATGCACCGGCAGGCAGAGCAAATACCAAACAATCAGCGCAAACGGGATCAAAATAAGAAGGTTTTTTCTATCTTTGCCCATTGTTAGAACAAAAGTAGTTATTTTTCTATGAAAACATTCCGCTTCTTCCTCACTTTGCTTGCTGCTGCCGGACTGTTCGCCGCCTGCCAGGGTGGTGGTTCCGCCAAGAAGGCAGCCGGTCCTGCCGTCTCCGCCGTCCGCGGCGAGACTGCCATGACCCTCGACAACGAGGGCAACGCATTCACGGGAGAGGACATCGATCCCGAGGTCCCGACCATCCGCTTCATCAGCAAAGGCTCCATCCTGCCGTCCAAGGGCAGCCTGGACCTGCTCTTCGGCTCCGTCTCCTACGCCAAGGCGCAGGTGCGCGTGAAGAAGGTCTTCAGCAACAACATCCTGCAGTTCATGCAGCTGGACAGCTACGAGACGCGCTATGAGCTGTACAAGGTGGCCTCGATCGTCGCGGACACGACCCTCGTGCTCGGTGACAAGGACGCCGACCACATCCGCGAGTGGCGGACCTACGGCCTGAGCCTCGACGAGCTGGTGAAGCCCGAACCGGGCGCCATCTACCACATCGAGATCCGCGGCCGCGAGCCCCTCGTGGAAGAGGATTTCTGGGACAGCGACAGCTCCTTCGGCGACTATGAGACCTACGAGCAGCGCAGCGTCGATCTGCTGGCCAGCAACCTGGTCCTGATCGCCAAGCGCGGCGACAACGCCACCGAGGTCTTCGCCTACGACATCCTTTCCGGCAAGCCGGTCTCCGGCGCCAAGGTCAAGCTCTACAGCTTCGCACAGCAGGAACTCGCCAAGGGCACGACCAACGGCGAAGGACAGATCTCCTTCCCGGCCCAGACGGACGCCAGTTTCGTGGTGGCCACGAGCGGCAGCCAGTACGCCTATCTCGACCTCAAGTACGAGAAGGCCCTCTCCACCAGTAACTTCGACGTCAGCGGCACCAGCTATGACGGCGGCATCAAGGCCTACATCTTCGGTGAGCGCGGCGTCTGGCGCCCGGGCGACACCCTGCACGTCAGCGTGGTCACCCTCTTCGACGACACCCCCCTGCCGGCCGGACACCCCGTCACAGCGCAGCTGCGCAACCCCGACGGCCAGCTCGTGCAGACGATCTCCGCGAAGACCACGGCATCCAACATGTACCATTTCCCGTTCTCGACGGCCCAGGACGCCCCTTCCGGGCGCTGGCGCGTGGACGTGAGCCTGGGCGGCCAGACCTTCAGCAAGACGCTCCGCGTCGAGGCCATCAAGCCCAACAAGCTCGATATCCAGATGCATTTCCCCGACGGCTACGTGACCTCCTACCCGAGCGACAACAGCCGCTTCGACCTGTCCGTGGCCTGGCTGTACGGCGCTCCCGGCAGCGACCTCAAGGTCAACGGCGACCTGGAGATCGCCTCCGCCACCACCCGCTTCAAGGGCTGGGAGGACTATGATTTCATGGATGACGCCCGCTCCTTCGAGACCCAGTCCTTCTCCTACAAGGACTTCAAGACCGGCGAGAACGGCGAGGCGGGCATCAACACCCAGGTGGACATCAACAAGGCCACCACGCCGGGCATGCTGACCGCGGGCTTCACCTTCCGCGCCTTCGAGCCGAGCGGCGAGTTCAGCACGAGCTACGCCAGCATCCCGATGTCCCCGTTCAGCAACTACGTCGGCATCAAGACCGAGCTCCAGAAGGATGAATGGGGCGACCGCTACATCCAGGCGGGCAAGTCCCAGAAGTTCGAGGTCGCCACGGTCGATCCCGACGGCCACGCCACCAATACCGCCGGCCTGCACGCCGAGGTCTATCACGTGAACTGGAGCTGGTGGTGGGACGCCTCCGGCGAGATCGCCGGCTACATGGCGAGCCGCAGCAAGGAGCTCCTCTACGAGAAGACCTTCTCCACCAGCAACGGCAAGGGCAGCTTCAGCTATGACTGGGCCGACGCCCCCTACGGTCTCTACTACATCCGCGTCACCGACACCCGCGGCGGCCACGCCACCTCAATGCTTTGCGAGGTCAACGAGCGCTCCGCCTCCGACGCTTCCGAAGGCGGCTCCACGCAGCTCAACATGCTGATCGACAAGGAGAAATACGCCGTCGGCGAAACCGCCCGCATCACGATTCCTTCCGCCGCCGGCGCCAACGCCCTCGTCTCCATCGAGAAGGGCGGCCAGATCCTGAGCACCCGCCGCGTGCAGTGCTTCGAGGGCAGCACGGAGATCCGCATCCCCATCACCAAGGAGATGACCCCGAACGCCTACGCCTCCATCGCCCTGATCCAGCCGCACGGCAACGTCCACAATGACGCCCCGATCCGCCTCTACGGCGTGAAGAACATCAACGTCGAGGATCCCGCCTCGCACCTCGCCCCGGTGATCGACATCCCGGCCGAGACCAAGCCGGAGTCCACCCTGAGCTTCAAGGTCAAGGAAGAGAACGGCCGCGCGATGAGCTACATCGTCGCCCTTGTGGACGAAGGCCTCCTCTCCCTGACCGGATTCAAGACCCCGGACGCCTGGAGCGCCTTCTATGCCAAGGAAGCCCTGCGCGTGCGCACCTGGGATGAATATGATTCCGTCATCGGCGCCTACGGCGGCCACATCGAGCAGCTCTTCGCCATCGGTGGTGACGAGGACGGCAGCAACGGCCAGCTCAAGCGCCAGGGCGCCGACCGCTTCAAGCCGGTGGTCGCCTACCTCGGTCCCTTCGACCTGAAGGCCGGCAAGACTGCCACCCACAGCGTCGAGGTCCCGCAGTACATCGGCTCGCTGCGCGCCATGGTCATCGCCACCGACGGCAAGGCCCAGGGCAGCACCGCCAAGGACGTCGCCGTGACCCAGCCCGTCATGGTCCAGGCCACGCTGCCGCGTACGCTCAGCATCGGCGAGACCATCCGCATCCCGTCCACGGTCATCGCACTCAAGGACGGAGTCGGCAAGGTCAAGCTCGACATCAAGACCGACGACCTGCTCACGGTCAAGGGTCCCTCCACGCTCGAGACCAGCATCGCGAAGGCCGGCCAGCAGGTCGAGTACTTCGAGGTCCAGGTCGGCGACAAGACCGGCATCGCGCACGTGACCGTCACGGCGCAGGCCGGCTCCGACAAGTCCGTCAGCCGCGTGGAAATCGACGTGTTCAACCCGAACCCGCCCGTCACCCGCGTGCAGTCTTTCCTGCTTGACGCAGGCAAGAACAAGGACGCCACCGCCGAACTCTTCGGCCTGCCCGGCACGAACAGCGTGGCCGTGGAGCTCTCCTCCATCCCCGCCATCGACCTGGGCCGCCGCCTGAAATACCTCATCGAATACCCGTACGGCTGCGTCGAGCAGACGATTTCCGCCGCCTTCCCGCAGCTCTACCTGAGCCAGGTGATGGAGTGCGACGACAACACCGTGGCACGCAGCGCCCGCAACGTCACCGCCGCCATCAACCGCCTGCACAGCTTCCGTCGTCCGGACGGCTCGCTGAGCTACTGGCCGGGCAGCACCTCCTCTTCTTCGTTCGGTTCCGCCTACGCCCTCCACTTCCTGCAGGAAGCCGAGAACCAGGGCTACGCCGTGCCCGCCGACCTCAAGGCCGGCCTGGTCCGCTACCTCACGAACAGCGTGGTCAGCAACAAGAAGGAAGATGACATCGTGCGCGCCTATGGCCTCTACGCCCTCGCTTCGGCCGGCAAGCCGCAGCGCAGCGCCATGAACCTGCTCCGCGAGTCCGCCAAGAAGATGCCGCGCAGCGCCGTCTGGATGCTCGCGGGCGCTTTCGCCAGCGACGGCAAGAAGCAGGTGGCCACCTCGCTCACCAACGGCCTGCCTTATCTCGAGGCCTCCGATCAGTACTACTACAGCTGGTACGGCAGCGAGGACCGCAACATGGCCATCGCCCTGCGCACCTCCATCCTCACCGGCCAGAAGGAGACCGCCTTCGAGCTCGCCGAGAAGGTGGCCGCCCGCCTCAACGACAGCCAGCACTACATGAGCACCCAGGCCACCGCCTGGTCGCTCTACGCCATCAGCGACTACGCCCGCACCATTGCCGGCGGCGGCGTGAACGCCACCGTCAAGGGTCCGGAGAAGAGTTATAAGATGAACACCGCCAAGGCCATCGTCCGTCAGGAGGTCGCACTTCCGAAAGACGCCGCCGGCAAGACGCAGCTGAACGTGTCCAACACGGGCAGCGGCACCATCCACGCCGTGGTGGCCGTGACCGGCACGCCGCAGGCGGGCAGCGAGAAGGCCAAGGCCGACGGCCTGTCCATCAAGGTCAGCTACGTCGGTCCTGACGGACAGCCCGTCCAGGTCGACACCCTCTCCCGCGGCCGCAGCTTCAAGGCCGTCGTGACCGTGACCAACACCGGTTCTTCCTATGCGCGCGACCTCGCGCTCGCCCAGAAGTTCCCGTCCGGCTGGGAGATCCAGAACGACCGCATCGGCAAGGAGAACTACTCCTACCCGGCGGGTGTGACCTACCAGGACATCCGCGACGACCGCGTGTACAGCTTCTTCGATCTTGGCGCCGGCCAGAGCGTGACCATCACCACCGGCCTCACCGCCACCTACCCGGGACGCTTCTACCTCCCGGCCGTGAGCTGCGAAGCCATGTATGACGACAAGATCTCCGCACTCGTCCCCGGCAAGTGGACCGAGGTGAAGTAACAAAAAAGAAACAACCCCGACCGGACCGGTCGGGGTTATTTTTTATAACGTCTGTCCTCCGATAAACTCCCTCATAATGGAAGTGGGAGGGATGGCGGCGATTTCCACCGGTTTGAGGGCCGTGACCTTCGTCAGGAAGGACAGCAGGCTCTGCGCTTTCTCGTAAGC
>JAFXUS010000008.1 GCA_017535125.1 Bacteroidales bacterium
GATACTTGGTCCACTCGTTGAGGTACAGGCAGTCCTCGCTGCACTGCTTTTCCTCGCCGTAGCCCCACTCCGTGAAATAGTTGCCCGGATAGTGGACGGCCTGGTAGCTCGGATGGCCGAATTCGTCGGCCTTCAGCACGCCCTCCCAGGGCACGACCGGCTGCGGTTCCTTCCAGCGGTTCTCGCCGATGGGCGGAGCGGCGTAGGGGATGCCGCGATAGACGAACACGCCGTCGAGTTCGGCGGCGACGCCTTGTACCTGCCCGCCTTCGATGGTCAGGACGGGGCTGAGTTTCTCGGAACAGTTGCATGCGGCCAGGGTCAGAGCCAGGGCCAGGAAGAATAACTTTTTCATCATGTGATTGGGTTTATTGATTTCTTGCAGCAATGCACTCGATTTCCACCAGGGCACCCTTGGGCAGCGTCTTGACCGCCACGGCGCTCCGGGCCGGGAAAGGGGCGGCGAAAAACTGGGCGTACACCTCGTTCATCGCGGCGAAGTCCGCCATGTCGGCCAGGAAGACCGTCGTCTTGACGACGTCCTGCAGGCCGAGGCCGGCCGCTTCCAGGATGGCCCTGGCGTTGCTGAGGCTCTGCCGGGTCTGCTCCCGGATGCCGCCTTCGGGGAAGGCGCCGGTCGCCGGGTTGATGGGGAGTTGTCCGGACACGAAAACGATGTCCGCGCCGCTGTCGATGGCCTGGCTGTAGGGGCCGATGGCCGCTGGAGCCTTCTCTGTTTGGATTGCTTTCATCTTACGCTTGTTCTTGAATACCCAAATATACTCATTTTATCGTATCTTTGCACCAATTACCATAAGCAGTATCCATGAATATCAAGCTCGTCGGAACCCTCATCGGGATTTCCATCATCGCCTGCCCGCTCCTGTACATCTTCGTCGGACCGGCCCTCGACGCTTCCCAGCTCGAAACGCTCAAGATCCTCGGCCTCATCACCGGTGGCAGCGCCCTATTCTGCTTCGTCGTCGGCGAACTGACCGGCAACAACAGCCAGATGGACAAGCTCTGGAGCCTGCTCCCCATCGCATATACCTGGGTGATTGCCGTCCGGAGCGGTATGATGCCGCGCCTCGTGGTGATGGCCATCCTGGCCACGGTCTGGGGCTGTCGCCTTACCTTCAATTTCGGTCGGAAGGGAGCGTACAAACTCAAATTCTGGGAAGGGGAGGAGGATTACCGCTGGTCGGTGCTGCGTGCGAAGAAGGAGTTCCAGCCGCACTGGAAATGGATGCTGTTCAACCTGTTCTTCATCAGCATCTATCAGAACGCGCTGGTGCTGATGATTACCTTCCCGGCGCTGGTGCTGATGAACGTGACGGTGCCGTTCGGCTGGGTGGACGCCCTGGCGGCCGCGCTGATGCTGGGCTTCATCGTCTATGAGACCGTCGCCGACGAGCAGCAGTGGGCCTTCCAGACGGCCAAGTGGAAGATGCTCAAGGCGGGAAAGAAGCTGGATGAGCTGCCGGCGCCGTACAACAAGGGCTTCAATACCGTGGGCCTCTGGAGCCGGAGCCGCCATCCGAATTATTTCGCCGAGCAGGGCACCTGGTGCGCCTTCTACGTGTTCAGCATTGGCGGCGGCATCGGTATCTTCAACTGGAGCGTCATCGGCGCCCTGCTGCTGATTGTGCTTTTCCTGGGCAGCAGCGCCTTCGCCGAGGAGATCAGCTCCGCGAAATATCCCGAATACGCCCGCTACTGCCGGGAGGTTTCCAAATTCTTCCCGGGGAAGAAATATCAGGCATAAGCCGCGCCCGTCACGATTCCCGGAAACCTTGGAGCAGGTACAGGATCGGGAAAATCTCCAGACGGCCGATCAGCATCTCCAGCATCCCGGATACCTTGAGCAGGGCCGGGAAATCGCCATAGTTCGCCATCGAACCGACTTCGCCGAAGCCCGGTCCCACGTTGCCGATGCAGGCGATGGAGGCGGTGATGGAAGTCGTGAAGTTCAGGCCGCCGGCCATGTTGATGATGCCGCCGATGATCAGGATGACGAAGTAGCAAAACATGAAGCCGAACGCGTCATGGACCTGCCGCTCGCTGCGGGCGAATCCGTCCAGGCGGATGGTATATACGGCGTTGGGATTCATGAAGTTGCGCATTTTCCTTCCGACACCCTTGACGGCCAGGATCAGGCGGTCCATCTTGATGCCGCCGGAGGTGGAGCCGCTGCAGCCGCAGAAGATCGAGCAGACGACCAGGATGCCCATCGACAGGGACGGCCACAGGGTGGTGTCCTGCGTGGCGAAGCCCGTCGTGGTGGAAATGGATGCCACCTGGAAGGCGGCATCCCGCAGGGCGGTCCCGAGATCGTTGTATCCGCCGCGGGAGAGGAGGTCGAAGGTGATCAGGGCCGTGCAGAGGGCGACCAGCGCGAGGAAGATGCGGACGATTTCCGATTTGAAGACATTCCGGCGGCTGCCCCGCACGAAGGAGAGGAAGATGATGCCGAAGTTGATGCCTGACGCCAGCATGGCTACGGTCAGGACCACTTCGGCGGCGGGGTTTCCGAAGGTGGCGATGCTGGCGTTGCCGTTGCAGAATCCGCAGGTGCTGCAGGCCGACATGGCCGTGGTCACGGCGTCGAACCAGCCGAGTCCCGTGAGCTTCAGCGCGCCGAACGTCACGATCGTCAGGATGATATAGGTCACCAGAATCCGGTTGGCGAAGAATTCGCTCCGTGCGCCAGACAGGCTTTCGCGGGCCACGGTGGAGATGGCCGAACCGGACAGGGTGGACTGCTCCGGGCGCCCGAACATCAGCCGGGAGAACAGGGTCACGATACCGATGCCGCCCACCCAGGCGGTGGCGATCCGCCAGAACTGCAGCCCGCGTGGGAGCGCCTCGATATCTGTGAGGATGGAAGCGCCGGTGGTCGTGAAGCCGGAGACGCTCTCGAAGAGCGCATTCACGAGCGTGAATTTTTCTCCGTATATGACGTATGGAAGCATGCCGAACAGGCAGCCGAACACCCAGGAGGCCACGACGATGCAGTTGGCCTCCCGGAAATTGAGCTTGTGGGAGCCGTTCCGGATGAAAATGATCGGGAAGAAGCCGACGATGCCGGTGGCAAAGGCGGAAAAGAGCAACGGGATCCGGCTGGCGTCTCCGGGCGTGTAGAAGGCGATGATTCCGGAAACGGCCATCAGCGCGCTGATCAGCAGCAACGCGACCCCGACGTACCAGACGATGACCTTTGTGTCCATTTTGACAAAAAACAGCGCAAAAATAGGCCGCCTGTTTTCATTTATCAATACAATTATTTTTATCTTTGCATTGATATAATCAATTGGAAAATTCAATGACGCTGCAACAACTCCGCTACATCGTGGCCATCGACCAGTACCGGCACTTCGGGAAAGCGGCCGATGCCTGCGAACTCACCCAGTCCACGCTCAGCCTGATGGTCAAGAAGTTGGAAGAGGAACTGGACGTGATTCTCTTCGACAGGGACGCCCGTCCGGTGGTGCCCACGGAGATGGGCCGCAAGGTCATCGACAAGGCCAAGGTGGTACTCTTTAACGCTGCACAAATAACGGAAATGACGCGTTCCGAGAAGGAAATCCTGTCCGGCCCGCTGAAGATCGCCCTCATCTCGACCGTCGCACCTGTCCTGGTCCCCGGCCTGTTCAAATACGTTGGCGTCCATTTCCCTGCCATTTCCCTGCAGACGCAGGAGATGCTGAGCGACACCATCCTGGATCGCCTGCACAAGGCGGAGGTGGACATGGGTATCCTGTCCTCGCCGACAGGCGATCCGGAATTGCTGGAGATTCCGTTATGGACGGAACGATATTTCGCGTACGTATCCGAAAAGGATCCCGCCTACGCGTGCGAGACCATCCAGGCCCGCAGCCTGATCGGCCGCCCCGTGTGGATCATGAAAGGCGGCGTGCAACTGCTGGACACCACGTCCCTTCCGGAGTCGGAATCCGTCAACTATGAGCATTATTTCGAAGGCGGCCGCGTGGGTACCCTGATCCAGATCGTCAACGACAGCGGCGGCCTCACGATGATTCCTGAAACGCACATCGACCTGATCCTGTTCAGCATGCATAAGAATCTGCGCCCGATCGTGAATCCCGAGCTGAAGCGTACGATCTGTCTGACCATCCGCAAGGATTACATCCACGAATCCCTGCTTAACGTCGTCATCCAGGCGGTCAAAACCATTATTCCGGGGACCTTGCTGGCACCCGAAGTGAGAAAGGATTATCTGAGATTGTAGGATCAGCCGTCCGTCTCGCACTCCATCTCGATGAGCCATGCCGGCCGGCAGACGCGGGCCTCAAGCAGCACGCGCGGGACGGTCGGGAAGCGCTGCTGCATGTAGGCGTCCACGAGGGCGTAGTCGGAGATGTCCCGCAGGTAGATGAGGAAGTAGGGCACGCGGTCGAGGGAGGAACCTCCTTCGGCGAGCAGCATGGAGATGTTCTCCAGGAGGCGGTCCGCCTGGGCGAGGACGTCGCCCTCGTGCAGCACGTGGCCGTGCTTGTCGATGCTGGCGGTGCCGCTGATGAAGATTTTCCCGTCGGAGAGCCGTACGGCGCGCTCGAAGGCCACGCCGTAGTCGTGCGTCGGGCTGAGGTGCGACAGGGCCTTGAGGTAGGTCTTGTCGGATTCGCGGATGCCGGGATAGGTCAGGAAATCGATGGCGACGACGGCGGAGCGCCCTTCCGTGGCGCCGCCGATGCCGGTGGAGGCGATGTAGTGCGTGTCGTGGCTGAGGCCCTCCAGGTCGAAGACGTCGTTGCGGGCCTTCACGAGGCCGGCGTAGTTGGCGTCGATGTCGCGGACGTAGATCCAGGTCCGCACGCAGTGGGTCTTGAGATCCAGCCCGAGCGGGCGGATGATGTCCAGGTATTTGTCGAACAGCAGGCGCGACTGGGCGTAGGAGTCCCGGCCGGCGGCCTCTTCTTCGCTGAGCCGCAGGCTGTGGAAGAGGAAGCCGGGCAGTTCGTCGGCGGTCTGCACCAGCGCCGTGACGTGGCTGCCGTCCAGCGGCGGCTGCTCCACGAGGGAAACGGCGGGGAGGCCCCAGCAGCGTTCCTGCAGGGCGGCCTGCAGGGCGGTGGTCTGGTTCTGCGCGTCGCTCAGGAAGAAGCGGACGAAGACCGGGCGTCGGCCTGCGGCGGCTTCCGCCTGGAAATGGGCTTGTATCTTGTCTAACAGGGAGCGCAGCGCGTCATGATAGCGGCCGCCGGCTTCCGGGCGAAGGATCTCGTATCTATTCACAGTGCAAATTTAGTCAAAAAAACGTTGCCGGACCATGGCGCTGACCAGCAGCCATTCGGCGAGGAGGTAGGTGGCCATGACCGCTGCGTGGCGCAGCGGGAAGTTGATGCCGTTGAAGGCGTTCAACGCGAGCAACGCATCCGAGGCGATGAAAAAGAGGCCGCCCGCGAGCACTCGCCAGCCGAGCTCACGCCCGCGCAGCCGCCAGAGTACACCGCTCGCGATCACGTAGAGCAGCGTGAGGGCATAGACTGCCAGGACGATGCGCAAAGCGCCCTCAGCCTCGAAGAAAGAGATGATGGGAAACACGATCAACAGGGGGACTACCCAGGTGAAGATCTCATACCATCCCCGAAGCCCGCCCATCTTGTAGAGCAGCACGGCGATGTAGCAGAAGTGCCCGAGCAGGAAAGCGCCCAGCCCGGCGGCGAACCAGACGAATCCCTTGCTGTCGAACAGCAGCAGGATGTCTCCCGCCGCATGGAATGCCATGCCGACGGCGAGCAGGGTGGTCTGCCGTCCCTTGTGCTCCGGAAGCAGGGCGAGCAGCGCCGCCGCCAGGAGGGAAAGGATCAGGAAAGGCTTGACGCAGGGATGGATGCTCTCGACTCCGAAACAGAGGGGGACGACGTCAAGCAGGGACAGGGCTATGAAAATGAAACCGGCGATCCGGGCGGATTTCTTCATGAGGCTGATTTTTTCTGCAAGTTAGGGATTTTTTTGTAAATTGCATCCTCATAACAAATGATGAAATGGAATTGACGAGCTATATCATTCTGGGCGTGGCGGTGCTGGTCATCGTCGTGCTGGTCATGGTGATCATCCGCAAGGACGCGCAGGTCCGCACGGCGGAAGCGTTGCGCAAGAGCGACGCGGAAGCCAACGAGAAAGCGCTCCAGCTGCTTCGCGACGCCAACGAGAAGGCGCTTCAGCAGCAGATGGATGGCATTCGCAGCCAGATGACCGCCGAGACGGAAAAGCTCCTCAAGCAGCGCGAGGAAGCGATCTCCAAGAAGGCGGAAGAGACGTTCCAGAATATTTCCGGCAACCTGGGGAAGGACCTCAAGGCGATGCAGGAGGCCTTCGTGGCGCAGCGGAAGTCCCAGACCGAAGGGACGGCGCAGATGAAGGAAGCGATGGAACAGGCCGTCAAGAACCTGCAGAACCAGACTTCCAGCATCGGTGCCAAGGCGGACAACCTGGCTTCCGCCCTGAAGGGGCAGAACAAGACGGCCGGCGGCTGGGGCGAAGTCATCCTTTACAACATTCTGGTGAACGAAGGCATGGTGGAAGGCCGCGACTTCGACCGGGAGGAGACGCTCCGCGACGCGCTCGGGCAGACGGTGCACAACGAGGACAGCAGCAAGCGCATGCGTCCGGACTACATCCTGCACTATCCGGACAAGACGGAGGTGATCATCGACGCCAAGGTGTCGCTGGACGCCTATTCCGACTGGTTCGCCGCCGAGGATCCCGCCGCGAAGGACGATGCCGCACAGCGCAACCTGCAGGCCATCCGCACGCAGATCAAGGACCTGTCCGGCAAGCGCTACCCGCACTACATCCGTGAGGGCTATAAGACCCTGGACTACGTGGTGATGTTCGTGCCGAACTACGGCTCGCTGCAGCTCGCGAAATCGCTCGCGCCCAACCTCTTCAACGAGGCGTACAGCCAGGGCGTGCTGCTCGCGACGGAGGAGACGCTGATGCCCTTCCTCCGGATGATACGCATCGCCTGGACCAACTACGACCAGGTGCGCAACCAGGAGAAGATCATCAAGGCGGCGCAGAACATGATCGACCGCGTCTATGACTTCTCCAAGGCCCACGCGACGATGGGGGAGAAGCTGCGCGATGCGATGAAACAGTACGACGCCGTGTCGGCGAAGATTGACGAGTCCGGCCAGTCCATCCTGACCTCCGCCCGCCAGCTGATCAAGCTCGGCGTCCCGAAGAATCCGAAGAAACCCCTTCCTGAGGGAGAATCAGATAACTAATCCTATATGAAGAAATACTTTATATTGACGGCGCTCTGCCTGGCGGCCGCCTTCCAGCCCTTGCGGGCCGACGAGGGCATGTGGCTGCCGGTGTTGATTTCGCAGCGCATCGAGGATATGCAGGCCCATGGTTTCCGCCTCACGGCGGAGGATGTGTACAGCGTCAACCAGGCGTCGCTCAAAGACGCCGTGGTGCTGTTCGGTTCGGGCTGTACGGGCGAGATCGTCTCGCGGGACGGACTGCTCTTTACCAACCACCACTGCGGCTACAGCCAGATCCAGCGGCACAGCAGCGTGGAGCATGACTACTTGAAGGACGGCTTCTGGGCGATGTCCCGCAGCGAGGAGCTGCCGAACCCCGGGCTGACCGTCAGTTTCCTGGAGCGGATGGACGAGGTCACGGACGTGGTGCTGAATGGCTATGAGCCTACGATGAGCGAGGCGCAGCGCGACTCGCTGGTCAAGGCCAACGGCGATGCGCTCGTCGCTCAGGTGGCGGACCCCTCCAAGGGAATCCAGGCCCGCGTGGAGGCGCTCTACTATGCCAACCAGTATTTCCTTTTCGTCTACAAGGTCTACCGCGACGTGCGCCTGGTGGGCGCCCCGCCTTCGTCGATCGGCAAGTTCGGCGGCGACACCGACAATTGGATGTGGCCCCGGCACACGGGGGACTTCTCAGTCTTCCGCATTTATGCAGATAAGAATAACGAACCGGCTGATTATTCGGAAGATAATGTCCCCTATACGCCGAAGCGTTTCTTCAAGGTTTCGCGTGCCGGCCTGAAGGAGGGGGACTTCACGTTCGTATACGGCTGCCCGGGCAGCACGCAGGAGTACGTGGTCTCCGACGCCGTCCGCTATGTGGGCGAGGTGTCCGACCCGGAGAAGATCGCCCTGCGCACGCTCCGGCTGGACATCCTGAAGAAGTACATGGCGCAGGACCAGGCGGTCCGCATCCAGTATTCGTCCAAGCACGCCAGCATCTCCAACGCCTGGAAGAAATGGCAGGGGGAGGAGAAAGGTATCGCACGGCTGAAGACCGTCGCGGCCAAGGAGGAGTATGAGCGCCGTTTCGCCGCCTGGGCGGCGGGAACGGCCTACGAGGGCCTGCCGGAGCGCCTGCACGGCCTCTACGCGCAGCGCAATCCGGTTTACCGGGCCTACGAGTACTACACGGAGACCGTCCGGACGGTGGAACTGCTGCAGTTCGCCAACCAGGTCAAGGTGGCGCTGGAAGCCGGCCAGTCCGTCGGCGAGCTGGCGGCATCCTTCTTCAAGGATTACTATCAGCCCATTGACGAGGAGATCTTCGTGGCGATGCTGGAGGCCTTCGACCGGAAGATGGCGCCCGGCTACAAGCCGACGTTCTTCGCGGAGCAGCTGGCGGCCTACGGTAGCGTGACGGCCTGGCGCGACGCGCTCTACAAGCAGTCGCTGTTCACGGACAAGGCGCGCGTGTCCGCCCTGACGAAGGACGACCTGGCGGCCGTGACGTCCGATCCAGCCTATGCCCTCTACGACGCGTTCTACCAGTGGTACCGGAGCGACCTGCAGCCCGGGATCACGGAACTGGACCGGGAGATCCGCCTTGCGTACCGCGACTACATGCGAGCCCAGATGGCCTTTGAGCCGGACAAGGCTTTCTATCCGGACGCCAACCTGACGCTGCGCGTCGCCTACGGCCACGTGGCGGGCTACAGCCCCTCCGACGCCGTGTATTATGCGCCCGTGTCCACGCTCAAGGGCATCATGGAGAAGGATAATCCGGACATCTTCGACTACAATATTCCGCAGGTCCTGCGGGACATCTACGCCCGGGGCGGGCACGAGGACCAGCCGGTCTGCTTCCTGGCGACGAACCATACCTCCGGCGGCAATTCCGGCAGTCCGGTGATCAATGCGGACGGCAACCTGGTCGGTATCAACTTCGACCGGGTCTGGGAGGGGACGATGAGTGATATCGTCTTCGACCCGGACTACTGCCGCAATATATCGCTGGATATCCGCTACCTGCTCTTCGTCATGCGCGAGGTCGGGCACGCCGACTGGCTCTTTGATGAAATGGTTTTCGCGGATTGACGGATATTCAAAAAATTTGTTTACCTTTGCGTCCGCAATTGGGGGTATAGCTCAGTTGGTAGAGCGATAGGTTCGCAATCTATAGGTCAGGGGTTCGAATCCCCTTATCTCCACAAAAAGAGTTGGCAAGCCTGCCAACTCTTTTTGTTTCGATATGCTTCGCAATGCTGGGGGGGGCGTTCCCCCAAGACCCCTTGGGTCGCTTTGCTCCGAAGCGCCGATTAAGAATATTTGATGAATTTCAGAATCAGTTTGACGGCGTCGTCTTCGGAAATGTTGTCCATATTGAGGGTGAGGTCGTAGTTGCGGGCGTCGTAGCGGCTCGTGCCAGTGTAGCGCTTGACATAATTGTCGCGCATCTCGTCCACACGCTTGATGGCGGCTTCGGCCTCCTCGCGGCTGAGCTGCTGCTTGCGCATCACGCGCTCGATGCGGTGCTCCATGGACGCCGTGATGAAAATGTCAACCTTGTTGGGATGGTCCTTGAGCACGAAGAAGCCGGAACGGCCTGCGATGACGCAGGAACCTTCCGCTGCGATGCCTTCGAGAATCTCGGACTCGGCCTTGTAAAGATCATCGGTCGTGAGGTCCGGACGGAACTCCTGGACGTATTTGCTTTCCGTATCCACCAGCATCTTGACCTTGGGTACGGGGGCCACGAACTGAATGAACTCAGCCATCCAGTTCTTCTTTTTTCCTTTCAGCTGCTCGATGCCGCTGGTCGTGAGGTTGAATTTCTGCATGAGCTGATCGACCAGCTCCTTGTCGCTGTAGCGTACGTTCAGTTCGGCGGCGAGCTTGCGCCCGACGGTGCGTCCGCCGGAGCCGAGCTCGCGACTGATGGTGATGACGAAGGGTTCTTTGGTGTTCATGTGGCTTAAATGGAAAGGATGCTAAGTACGTTGATGAGTTCCTTCTCGATGGGTTTGTCCATCTTGATGGCGCGGGAGATGGGGACATAGACGATCTGGTCGTTCTTGATGCCCACCATGATGTTGCGCTGGCCTTCCTTGAGCGCTTCGATGGAAGCGACGCCCAGGCGGCTGGCGAGGATGCGGTCGTAGGCGGTGGGGGAGCCGCCGCGCTGCAGGTGACCGAGGATGGAGACCTTCACATTGTACTCCGGGTACTCCTGGCGCACGCGTTCGGCGTAGTGCATCGCGCCACCGTCTTTCTCGGAGACGAGCACGATGGAGCTGTTCTTGCTTTTGCGGATACCGCGGCCGATGAAGGTGGCCAGCTGGTCGATGTCTGTCTGGTCCTCCGGGATGATGGCGGCCTCCGCGCCGGCGGCGATGGCGCTGTTCTGCGTCAGGAAGCCGGCGTCGCGGCCCATCACCTCGACGAAGAAGATGCGGTCGTGGCTGTTGGCCGTGTCGCGTATCTTGTCCACGCACTCCATGATGGTGTTGAGGGCGGTGTCGTATCCGATGGTGGAGTCGGTGCCGTACAGGTCGTTGTCGATGGTGCCCGGCAGGCCGATCACGGGGATATCGTATTCCCGGGCCAGGATCTGGGCGCCTTCGAGGGAGCCGTTGCCGCCGATGACCACCAGGGCGTCGAGGCCGAATTTCTTGATGTTGGCCGCAGCCTTGGCGCGGCCTTCCGGGGTGCGGAATTCTTCGCTGCGGGCGGTCTTGAGGATGGTGCCGCCACGCTGGATGGTATTGCTGACGCTGGCGCTGTTGAATTCCTTGATGTCGCCCATGATGAGGCCTTCCCAGCCCCGGTAAATGCCGAAGACCCGCCATCCTTCATAGATGGCGGCGCGGGTGACGGCACGGATCGCGGCGTTCATGCCAGGTGCATCACCACCTGAGGTAAGTACGCCTATAGAGTTGATAACCATTACTTAAAGAATTTACCTGGAATCGTGACCGCGTTTTCTTTCCTGAAAGCGAGGATCTCTTTGATGACATCCTCCGGCTCGTCGGAGATGGAGAGGAGCAGGTCGTGGTATTTGCCGCGGGCCATCATGTCCTCGAGGAAGGGATAGACGGGGATTTCTTTCGTGAAGAAATCAACGCCCATGAATGCCATCGGGCTGGACACCTCGCAGGTCTTGTAGTGGTCCTGGGCGGCTTCCTGGAAGATTTCCTGGATGGTGCCGGCAGAGCCGGGCGTGAAGATGATACCGCCGACCGCAACGGTCAGGATGGTGTCTTCGCGGATGCTGTTGTCGAAATATTTGGCGATCTGCGTGGCGAACGGGGTGGAGGGCTCGTGGCCGTAGAGCCAGGTCGGGATGCCGAGGCTCTTGTATTGCGTCTGCGGGTACTGGCGCATCACGCGGAAAGCCGTGGAGAGCCAGCCGCCGTCCCGGAAGGTGTCCGCCTTCTTCAGGATGGCGAGGGCGTCATCCAACTCCTTGTCGGTGCGTCCGGCCATCCAGGCGCCGAAATGCGTGGCCTCCATGGCGCCCGGGCCGCCGCCCGACACCATGAGCTTGCCGTGCTCGGTGAGCTTCTTGCTGATGAGGGCGACGCTGCGGAAGGAAGCGTCGCTGCGCTTCATGGCGTGGCCGCCCATCACGCCGACGATGTCGAACGGGTCGTATGCCCCGAGGAAGCGGTATAGCGCGTCGCTGATGGAATGGTCGTGCAGGGTGCGGGGGAGGGTGACCGCCAGGTCGCGGCTTCGCTTGCCGTTGGCGATGAAGTCGGCATAGACATGTCCGTCATAGCAGCTGGCGTAGCTGCTCTCGTCGTCCGGATCGAATCCGGCATAGAGGGATGCGGCGTCGTAAAGTTCTTTTCGGATCTGATAATTGTCCATAGTCAGGCTCTATTTTCTGCAAAATTACTAAAAAAATATGGTTTTGCCTGCTGAACCCCACTCTTTTCTGCACATCGAATTAAATGTTTGAACTATAGTAAATAAAACATTTGAGTTAATCAATATAACATTTTTGTTATACACAATTTCGGCTAAAAATAACGCAAAATGGGGTGCAAGTGAATCAATAATTTACTATATTTGTCCATACGACAATTCATCAACACTTTAAAACAATACAACCATGGGTAAATTTGTTGTTACTGTTCGCAAAAATGGCGAATTCCAGTTCAACCTGAAGGCCACGAACGGCCAGGTTATCCTCACCAGCGAAGGCTATAACACCAAGGCCGCCTGCCTGAACGGCATCGAGTCCGTCAAGAAGAACGGCCCCGTCGCCGAGCGTTACGAGGTCAAGGAAGCCAAGAACGGCAAGCCTTTCTTCAACCTGAAGGCCACGAACGGCCAGGTCATCGGCTCCAGCCAGATGTATGCCTCCGAGCGCACGATGAAGGCGGGCATCGCTTCCGTGATGCGCAATGCCGATTCCCCGGTCGTCGAAGAGATCTAATCATCCTTTTCCCGCATGAAAAAAACCGGATCCGTGAGAATCCGGTTTTTTAATATGAATATCACGCAGGCCGAAATCAAGCAGATCCGTTCGCTTCGTGAGAAGAAATTCCGCGATGCGTACGGATTGTTTGTCGTGGAGGGGGAGAAGATGGTGCAGGAGGCCCTCCTGTCCGATTTTGAGGTGGTGCGCGTCTGGCGCCGCGAGGAAATCGGCGAGGCGGCCATGGCCCGCATCAGCCAGCTGTCGTCCCCGTCGCCCGTACTGGCCGTGGTGGCCCGTCCGGAGCCGTCCGGAATCGCGCTGCAGCGCGGTCTGTGCCTGGGCCTGGACGGTATCCGGGATCCCGGCAACATGGGGACCATCCTGCGTATCGCCGACTGGTTCGGCGTGGAGACGGTGTTCGTCTCCGACGACTGCGTGGATTTGTACAACCCCAAGGTCATCCAGGCGTCGATGGGCTCCATTTTCCGCGTACGCGTGGTGATCGCCGATCTGGCAGACCTGGCCCGCCGTTTCCGCGAAGCTGGCATGCGCGTGTACGGGACATTCCTGGACGGGAAGAACCTGTATCGGGAAACGCTGGTGCCGGAAGGTCTGGTGCTGATGGGGAACGAGGCGTCCGGCATACGGCCGGAGCTTGCCGCCGAGGCGGATGCCCGCCTGCTGATCCCTTCGTTCGGGCGGTCCGCCCGGGAGACGGGGGCCGGGACGGGAGCCGAGTCGCTCAACGTGGCCGTGGCAACGGCCGTAACCCTCTCTGAGTTCAGAAGAAGATGAAGCGTATCTTGTTGTTGGTCATATTCTTATTTGCTGTCATCTCGTGCAGTACTACAAAACTGATACCCGAGGGCAGCTACCGGCTTGTGTCCAACAAGGTCGCTTTCGACGGAGAGAAGCTTTCCACCAACGAGGTGTCGCCGTATATCCGGCAGCAGGCCAAGAAGGGCGTGTTCTTCGGCTGGAGTCCCGGCCTGAGCATCTATAACTGGTCGGACGGCAGCGGCCGGGGCATCAACAAATTCTGGGAGACGCTCGGCACGGCGCCGGTCGTTTTCGACTCGACCTCGGTGCAGAGTTCCTGTTCCAACATTACCAACCACCTGGAGTCGCTGGGTTATTACGGTTCCCGCGTCAGCGGGGACGTGCGCTACAAAGGCCGCAAGGCCTGGGTGGATTACGTCGTCACGCCGGGCAAACGCTACCCCATCGACGAGATCGTGTACCAGGTCCCGGACGGCGAGTTCGGAGAGGCTTTCCGGGCCGACAGCGCCAACATGTCCGTCCATGTGGGGGACTACCTGTCGGAGAAGGCGCTGGAGGCCGAAACGGTGCGGGGCGCCGGCGTCTATCGCAACCTGGGCTATTACGATTTCAACAAGAAATATTACTCTTTCGAGGCGGACACGCTGACGGAGAAGACGACGCTGTACTACCGGATCAAGGACGAACCCTATCAGAAATACCACATCGGGAACGTCAACATCATTCATCCCGCCGGCATTCCGTTCCGGGAGTCCCTGCTGCGGAAATTCAACCGGATCGAGCCCGGGGCGCTGTTCAACGAGCAGATGGTCAATACGACCTATTCCCGTCTGTCGGCGCTCAAGGTGTTCAACAGCGTCAGCGTCGAGATGACCCCGACCGACAGCGCCACGGTGGACTGCGACATCCGCCTGTCCGGCCTGGAGCAGCTGGGCTTCAAGGTTAACATGGAGGCGTCCACGAACTCCTCCGGCCTGCTCGGCTTCTCGCCGCAGCTGAATCTGTTCCACAAGAACCTGTTCCATGGCGGCGAGTGGCTGGACCTGGGATTCACGGGTAAGTGGCAGTGGATTCCGAACTCGGACGTTTCCTCGTCGGAACTCGGCGTGACGGCGTCCATCAGTTTCCCGCGCCTGCTCGGGTTTTCGCTGCGCAGGATGCGCGGCGAGAACATTCCGCGGACGGAGATCAAAGGCTCGTTCAACTACCATAACCGGCCGGAATACCGCCGTATCCTCACGTCCTTCAAGTTCGGATATAACGGGCAGATCGGCCGCGACATCTTCTATCAGATCCAGCCCTTGCGGGTCAGCACCGTCCGGCTGTCCAGCGTCAGCAGGGATTTCATGGATACCCTTTTTGATTACCCCTATCTCTGGGACACGTTCGAGGACCAGATCGATGCGGGCGTGAGCCTGATGCTGTACCATACGACCGATGCCGCCGTCGTGCCCAAGACTTCCTATCACTACGAGCGGCTCAGCCTGGATTTGTCCGGCAACGTCATTTCCCTGTTCAACCGTTTCCTTCCCGTTTACGAATCCGATATCGACGTGCTTCGGCAGCACATGCTTTTCGGCCTTCCGTACAGGCAATATGTCCGGGCGGAACTGAACCTCGGCCGGGTCTTCCGCATCGGCTGGAACGACAACATGGCCCTGGCCCTGCATGCGATGGCCGGCTTCGGCCTGGTTTACGGCAATTCCGTATCGCTGCCGTTTGAACAGCAGTTCTACTGCGGCGGCGCGAGCAGCATGCGTGGCTGGCAGGCTCGTACGCTGGGACCGGGTTATCAAGCCAAGAGCACGGTATTCAAGATTCCGAGCCAGACCGGCAACGTGAAGTTCGAGCTGGATGCAGAATACCGTTTCCCGCTTTTCTGGAAGCTGGAGGGCGCGCTGTTCGCCGAGGCGGGTAACGTCTGGTCGGCAGCCATCAAGTCGCAGGAAGACTTGATAGATCCCATCGAAACGCTGTCTATCGGGAGTGTGGCCGCTGACTGGGGCCTGGGTATCCGGGTCAACCTGGACTTCATCCTGATCCGTCTGGATGCCGGTTTCCGTATTCATGACCCCGCCCGGGCGGCGGGGGACCGCTGGGTGACGCCCCGCGACTGGTTCCACGGCAGCTCTGCCATCCATTTCGGCGTCGGTTATCCGTTCTGATATGACCAAGAAGATCATTTACCAGACCCTGCTCCGGCTGTGGGGCAAAGGGCGCTTCTCCGATTGGGATGAGGCATCCTTCCGCCATCTGCATACGCTGGGGGTCGATTATGTATGGTACACCGGCGTGCCGCGGCATGCGACCGGCAAGGACTTCGTCAAGGGCAATCCCGGTTCGCCTTATGCCATCACCGACTGGCGGGACGTCAATCCCTACCTGGCGGACGACCCGGAGCGCCGGATGGAAGAATTCGACGCCCTCGTCGCGCGGACGCATGCGGCGGGTTTCAAGGTCCTGATCGACTACATCCCCAACCATGTGGCGCCGGACTACCGGGGGCGCATCTGCCGCTATGACTGGTGCGACGGCGACTGGACGGATACGCGCAAAAACGACTGGTCCTCGCCGGATACGCGGGCGGAGATGTTGGAAATCCTCCGTTTTTGGGCTTCCCGGGGCGTTGACGGCTTCCGTTGCGACATGGTGGAGCTGGTCCCCCCGGAAGCGTTGAAGGCGCTGATTTCGGCTGTAAAAGCCGATTTTCCGGATCTGCTCTTCGTGGCGGAGGTCTATCAGAAAGAGAATTACCGCCGCTACCTCGACGAGGTGGGCTTCGACCTGCTCTACGACAAGTCCGGGCTGTACGACACCTTGCGTGCCGTCTGCTGCCATGGCGCCTCGGCGCGCGGCATCACCTGGAACTGGCAGTGGCTCGGCGACTTGCAGCCCCGCGTGCTGAATTTCCTGGAGAATCATGACGAGCAGCGGCTCGGTTCGCCGGAATTCCTGGGCGACGCCCGCAAGGGCTATGCGCCGCTGGCCTGCTCGCTGCTGCTGAACACGGCCCCGTTCATGCTCTATTTCGGGCAGGAAGTGGGGGAGGACGGCATCGAAGGCGCCGACGGCCGCACGTCCATCTTCAACTGGAGCGATCCGCCGGAGCTGCGCGAACTCTACCGCGCCCTGCACGGCGGCACGCCGCTCGCCCCCGCCGAAGCGGACATGCTGGCCCGCTACCGCGAGCTGTTCTCTTATGCCAAACGCCCGGCTTTCGCCGAAGGGGGCAGCTGGGACCTGACTTACTGCAACGAAAACGCCCCGGGTTACGACCCGGAGCGTCATTACGCCTTCATCCGCTACAGCGCCGACGAAGCCTGGCTGGTCCTCTGTAACTTCTCCGACACCCCCGCCTCCGTCACCCTCTCCTTCCCGCCAGAACTCCGCGCCGCCTGTCCGTCCATCCCGGAGACCATAATGACAACAGCGCCCGCATGGGACGCTGCTGTCGTTCGCCTCTGACTGTCGCTCGGAGCTCGGCGACGCAGGGGAGTTTGAGGGGGTACGCCCCCTCAATCATAGATGCATTGGCGCATGCTAATGCGCCATGATCGCACCGACGAGACCGAGGATCGCGTAGAACTCCGGAAGGGCGGCGTAGATCAGCGTGTTGGTAAACACGTTGTGCCCCTGGGACACGCCGACGATACCGTTCGCGCAGACCTGGCCCTGACGGATGGCGGAGAGCAGACAGGCGGCGCCGACGGACACGCCGATACCGAAGCAGAGCGCGCCGGTGATGGCGCCGGAAGTGAACTTGCCGAGCAGGATGAAAAAGGCCACGAAGCCGTAGATACCCTGGGTGGCAGGCAGGGCGGAGAGCACCATGTAGCTACCGGAAGATTCAGGTTTGCGCTTCAGCGCGCCTTCAGCGGCGTTGCCCGCCGTGGTGGTGCCGATCGAGGAGCCGATGCCGGCGAGCGCCAGCACGAGGCCCAATCCGAGATAACCGAGAATTTGTTCCATAATCAATTGATTTTATTGTTTATTCATTATTCGTCAAAGGGTTGAACTTGCGGCCCCCGGCCTCGTAGCCGGAATTCTTGAAGAACTCCAGGAAATTGAGTCGGAGCGGATGCACGAAGGCGCCCAGGGCGCACATCGCGATGTTGAGCGTGTGCCCGATCAGCACCAGCAGGATGAAGAATATCCAGAGAATCGGGTTGGATCCGTCGCCGAGGACCATCTTGCCCATGTCGTTGAATGCCATGCCGAGCATGCTGCCGGCCAGGCCGAGGGCGTACAGGCGCAGGTAGCTGAGCACGTCGCCGAGCAGACCGGTGACCATCTGGTAGCTGTCCCAGAAGCCCAGGCCGACGTTGGCGAGCTTGTTGCGCTTGGGGTTATTGAGCGGGAAGATGCCGATGGCGGAAATGACGCCGAGGGCGATGACGACCCACTTCGTGACTTCGGAACTCATCACGCCGGTCAGCGAGATGCCGCCCACGATCACCCCGCCTACGATGAGCAGCGTCCAGCCGAGCGTGCCGAGTGACGCGGCGAAGCCGTTCACCCGCACCGCATTGATCGCCTTGACGACCATGGCGAGGCAGAGGTGCACCACGCCGACGATGAGCGACAGCACCATGCCGCCGGCATATCCGGCGATCTCGTCGGGCAGGAAGATGCCGCGGATGCCCGCGAAACACTTCCACTGCGCGATGTCGATGGAGAAGAAAGTATGCAGGAAGAAACCCACGACCACCGTGGCCCCGCCGAGGGTGACCACGAGCGGCGCGAGACGCTTGAAGCTATCGACCTTTTTGAGCAGCATGCCGACGAGGATCAGTACGAGTCCGTAGCCCGCGTCGCCCATGCAGAGGGCGAAGAAGAGCATGAAGAACACGGCGATGAACGGCGTCGGGTCGAATCCGTTGTATTCGGGGCGGCCGTACATGTCGGTCAGCACCTCGAACATCTTGACGAACTTGTTGTTCCTGAAGCGGATGGGAGGCCGGTCTTCGATGCTGGCGGCTTCCTGCAGGTAGAAGATGCCGGCGTCGTCCAGCGCCTGCGTCACGGCAGCGTCGCTTTCGGTGGGCGCGTAGCCCACCAGGGTGACGATGGTGTTTTCCGCAGCGGGTACGGCGGCCTGTCCGGCCAGGTATTTGTCCAGTTGGGCATAAATGCCTTTTTTCTTGGCTTCCAATTCGGGGAGACGCTCCTTGATGGCGGCGACGATGCCCAGAACGTTGGCTTGCTCCTTGAGGGCGTCCTGTAATTCTGTGTCCGCCTCGGCGGCGCTGCGCGTCGGGACCGGCACTTCGCCGGGCAGGCCGTCTTCTCCGGCCACCACGAAGTACACGCGGTCCTTGTCGCGGGAAATGACGTTCAGGGCAAATTGCCCCTCCCATTCCGCTTTGAACTGCTTGGGTGCCAGGGCATGGAAGTGCAGCGGAACGCCCGCCTCGGACAGTTTTTGCAGCAACGCCGGGTCGAAGGAACCCCAGTGTTGCAGGGAGGCCGTTTCCGCACGGAGCGTCGAGACCTTCGTCGTGGAATCGGTATAATGCATGAGCGCACCGCCCGCAAGGCGAACCAGGTCGTCTTCCGGGTAGGTGACGGGCTGCGTTCCTTCCGGGAGATCGATTTTGCGTATGCCCTGGATGAGGCCCTGGATAAGATCGATCTCGTTGGACAGCGAGGAGGATTCGGCGTCCACGGGTTTTTCGCTGCGGGTGATGTCCACCAGACCCAGGGCCTGGAGCCGATCCAGCAGCGCGCCTTCTTCTCCGTTCAGGAGAATGAAGGAGTATTTCGTCATCCGGTCAATCATAGGGCGGAGGCCTCCTGTTCCTCTTCTTCTGCGTGACGGGTCTTGACAATCTTGGACGAAGCCTTGGAGAGGTTCTCCTCGTCCTCCATGTAGCGCTTGATCTTGCGGATCGCCTCCTTGTAGCCGGGGATCTGGACCTTCTCGTAGAGGTTCACCTTCTGGGTGGTCTTCTTGCGGTTGTATTCAAGAATCTGTCGCTTCTGCTCGAAGACTTCGGACTTGATCCCGAGGGTCGAAAGTTCCTTGAGGATCTCCACGCCGTCGGCGAACCAGGCCGGCTTGCTGAAGGCGTTGAACGGCTGAACTTCGAACTGGATGTCGTCCAGACGGGGTGTCTTGACGCCCGCGACCTTGGTGATGCCCAGGTCCACGTCCACGATGCGGATCAGTCCGGGGTCGAATTCGTTCCACAGCGCGGCAAGGTAGTCGTAGCGCTGGAGGGCGGCTTCAAGTTCGGCGGCCAGGCGCTCGGACTCCGTCTTGGCTTCCTGTACGCTCGAACGCAGGGCCGACTCCTTGTTCTTGAGGGTAGGCAGGGCGTTCTGGCGCACCTTGAGCTGTTTGCCAAGATTCGTCAGCGAGGTCTTGTTGTATTGGAACTTTATTGCCATTGCTTTGGTTGGGATCCCCGGTCAGGTCGGGGATGACGTTATGCTTTCTTCCAGTATTTGTCGACCAGTGCCTGCTTGATGCCGGTCTCGGCCGGCGAGAAGTACTTGGCGAAGATTTCCCAGGCGGTGTCCAGCATCTGCTCCACGGTGATGTTGACGTCGATGGAAAGCAGGCGCGTGGCGTATTCCTTGGCGTAGTCCAGGCAGCGCAAATCGTAGTCGGACAGGTCAAAACCGTTCTCGAGTTTGGTCTTCGCATTCTGGGCATCGGCATAAAGGCGTACGCCCGCGTTCATGATCTGGGAGTGGTCTTCGCGGGTCTTCTTGCCCTGCACGAGCTGTTTGAGTCGGGACAGGGAGCGGAACGGGTCCACGATGACCTTTCCGGTATCCGGGTCCGCGCGCAGGAAGAGCTGGCCTTCGGTGATGTAGCCCGTGTTGTCCGGGATGGCGTGCGTGATGTCGCCGTCGTTGAGGGTCGTGACCGCGATGATGGTGATGGAACCGCCGTCAGGCAGCTGCACGGCCTTTTCGTAGATCTTGGCGAGATCGGAGTAGAGCGAGCCCGGCATGGAGTCCTTGGACGGGATCTGGTCCATGCGGTTGGACACGATGGACAGGGCGTCGGCATACAGGGTCATGTCCGTCAGCAGGACGAGCACCTTCTCGTTCTTGTCCACGGCGAAATACTCCGCGGCGCAGAGGGCCATGTCCGGGATGAGCAGGCGCTCCACCGGGGGTTCTTCGGTCGTGTTGACGAAGGAGACGATCTTGTCCAGGGCGCCTGCCGCCTCGAATTCGTGGCGGAAGAAGAGGTAGTCGTCGTTGGACAGACCCATGCCGCCGAGGATGATCTTGTCCACGTCGGCGCGCAGGGCCACGTCGGCCATGACTTTGTTGTACGGCTGGTCCGGATCGGCGAAGAAGGGGATCTTCTGGCCGGAGACCAGGGTGTTGTTGAGGTCGATGCCGGCGATGCCGGTCGGAATCAGCTCGGAGGGCTGGCGGCGCTTGTAAGGGTTGACGGATGGGCCGCCGACCTCGCGTTCCTCGCCTTCGATTTCGGGGCCGCCGTCGATCGGGTGGCCGTAGGCGTTGAAGAAGCGGCCGGCGAGCTGGTCGCTCACGTGCAGGGTCGGAGGCGCTCCGTGGAAGGACACCTCGGCGTTGGTCGGCACGCCTTCCGTGCCGGAGAATACCTGCAGGGTGACGCTGTCGCCCTTGGTCTTGACGACCTGGGCGAGCTTGCCGCTCACGGTAGCCAGCTCGTCGTTCGACACGCCCTTGGCGTTCAGCGTGACCGTGGCCTTGGTGATGGCCTGGAGCTGCGTGTATGTGCGTTGGAATGCTTTCGTTGCCATAATTCTATGCGAGGTGTTTGCGGAGCTGCTGCTCGTATGCGTTGAATTCCGGACTCTGGAACTTGGTGTAGTTCATCTGCCGGAGCGTGTTGATCAGGTCCTTGAAGTACACGCGGCACTCGTCGAAGTTCTCAAACTCGAAATGCTGGTCGCACAGCTCCAGAATGAGGTCGAGCATGAACTTCTGCCGCTCCAGCGGGCAGAGGGCGTCGATGGCGTCGAACGCGTCCTGCTGCAGGAAGGCGAAGTCGATGAGCTCGGACTTCCAGAAGGCCTCGTGGTAGGACATCGGCACGCCGTCGTCGCCGAGGATGTTGATCTGGTCGGCCATCTCGCGTCCGCGGCGGACGTAGTTCTTGGCCCGGAGCACCTTGTCCGTCCAGCCCGGCTGGATGGTGGTGTCGAGGAATGCGGAGATCTCGGGATACTCCAGGTATTTGGAATAGGAATCGATCGGGTTGACGGCCGGATAGCGCTTCTGGTCGGCGCGGCTCTGCTCGAGGGCGTAGAAGCAGCGGGCGGCCTTCTTGGTGGATTCGGTGACCGGCTCCTTGAGGTTGCCGCCGGCAGGAGAGACCGTACCGATGAAGGTCACGGCGCCGGACTGGCCGTTGTTCAGCACGACCATGCCCGCACGGGCGTAGAAGTTGGAAATAATGGCGGAGAGGTCCACCGGGAAGGCGTCCTGCCCGGGCAGTTCCTCCATACGGTTGGACATTTCGCGGAGCGCCTGCGCCCAGCGGGACGTGGAGTCGGCCAGCAGCAGGCATTTGAGGCCCATGGCGCGGTAGTACTCGCAGATGGTCATGGCCGTATAGACGGAGGCTTCGCGCGCGGCCACGGGCATGTTGGACGTGTTGCAGATGATGGTCGTGCGCTCCATGAGCTTGCGGCCCGTGTGCGGATCGACCAGTTCCGGGAACTCCGTGAAGATTTCCACGACCTCGTTGGCGCGTTCGCCGCAGGCGGCCATCACGATCACGTCGGCGTCGCCCTGTTTGGCGATGGCATGCTGAAGCACCGTCTTGCCGCAGCCGAACGGGCCCGGAATGAAGCCGGTGCCGCCTTCGGCGATGGGGTTGAAGGTGTCGATGCAGCGGACGCCCGTCTCCATGATGCGCTGCGGGCGCGGTTTTTCCTTGTAGGCGCGGACGGCCACCTTGACCGGCCAGCGCTGCGTCATGGTCACGTTGACGTCTTCGCCGTCGGGACCGGTGAGCACCGCGATGGTCTGGTCCACGTTGTATTCGCCTGCGGGCGCGACGCTCTTGACGGTGTATTCGCCCCGGAAGGAGAAGGGAACCATGATCTTGTGGGGCAGCCAGCCTTCCTTGACTTCGCCGAGCCAGTCGGCGGCGATCACGCGGTCGCCGGGCTGGGCGAGGGGCGTGAAAGCCCAAAGGGCCTCCCGGTCGAGCGGTTCCGTGTATTCGCCGCGTTTGAGGAAGACGCCGGTCATCGTGCGGAGGTTGTTCTGCAGGCCGTCGTAGATGCCGGACAGCAGACCGGGACCGAGCGTGACCTCGAGCATCCTGCCGAGGAAGTCGACCTCGTCCCCGTTCTTGAGCCCGCGGGTGCTTTCGAACACCTGGACGGAGGCTTTGTCTCCGTTGACCTTGATGACCTCGGCGAGCAGCTGCTCACCGCCGACAGAGATGTAGCAGAGTTCGTTCTCCGCCACCGGCCCGTCCACGGCCACGGTCACCAGGTTGGCTACGATGCCTGTAACCTTTCCTTTTGTACTCATATCGTAAGATTCTGTTTTTTGTTGTCGTAAGTGGAGCGGATGTCTTCGACGAGCTTGCGGAAGAGTGCCCGGCCGGATTCCGGATCCAGCTGGAGCCAGCGGTCGATGATCTTGAGCTTCAGGACATAGCCGAGCAGGAGCTCCAGGTCGAGACTGTCCAGCATGGTCAGTTCGTCGATCTTCTGCCAGCGCAGCGTGTCCAGGCCTTTCTCGCGCTTGAGGATGTCGGCGCCGTTCAGCACTTGCTTCGTGTCTTCCAGCTCGTAAAATTCTTCCGTCTCGCGGCCTTCCAGCAGGACCATGTCTTCTTCGTCCGGACGGCCCAGCGAGTCGTTGAGGTACGAAACGACGGTGTTGCGCAGATCCAGGTCGAAGCGGAACCAGTCGCGGATGAAACTGTTGCCGTGCTGCAGGGCCTTCGTATAGAAATCCGCGTCGAGCCTGTCGGGGTCGCAGCCCTCGAGCAACAGGTCCAGCACCGCCACGTCGCGCGCGGAGAGCTGGCCCCGGATCTCGTCAATGAGCTCCCGGGCGGAAATCTCCCACGTGCTGTCGTCCTCCGGCTGAAGGGCCGGGAGACTGGCGATGATATACGCGTAATTGTCCATCTGCTGCTTAACCGAAGAGAAGCTTGCGTGTCACGGGACGGAGATACTCGGCGATCAGCTCGCGGAAGGTCTCGTCGCTGAGGCTGACGAACCAGCTGCCGTCCTTGGGTCCGATGGAGAAGCCGCCGCTGACCTTCTTGCTGAATTCGGCCTTGGGGGCACTGCCGAGGGCCTTGGCGAGGGCGCCGGCGACCCAGGGCTCCAGCTCCTGCTGCAGGGAAGCGGGCAGGATGAGTGCGAGGTCGGCGGATTCCGTGGCGCTGAAGCGCTCGGCGACGGCCGTGATGATCTTCTTGAGGAAATCGGGATCGGAGAGGGACTGCTTCACGCTGTCGGCACTGACGGCGCCGACCAACATGTCTTCGATATCCTTCTTGGTGGCTTGCAGGCACTGGGCAGAGGCCATCTTGACGTCGGAAGCGGTTTTGTCCCGGAGGTCGTCGGCCTGCTGCTGCGCGGCCGCGACGATCTCGTCAGCCTGCTTGCGGGCGTCGGCGACGATGCGGTCGGCCTCCTCGCGGGCGCGTGCGAGCAGCTGTTCTCCTTCTTCCTTGCCTTTGGAGAGCCCTTCGTTGTAGAGTTTCTCCGTGAGTTCCTGTAATTTGTTGGACATATCCTATAGCAGTTATTAGTCAGGTTGCACCTGGGCAGGTGGTTCTACAAATCTAAAAAATAATCCCCGAAAGAGCAAAGAAAACCCGGCCTTTCAAAAGAAAAAGCCGGATTATTGAAACATCGTGAAAGTTCTGTGTCAGCCGAGGAATCCCAACAGGATACCCGCCGCGACGGCGGAGCCGATCACGCCGGCCACGTTCGGGGCCATGGCGTGGGTCAGCAGGTGGTTGGTGGGATCCGCCTCGAGTCCGACCTGCTCGGACACGCGGGCTGCATCGGGCACGGCGGACACGCCGGCGTTGCCGATGAGCGGGTTGATCTTCTTGCCTTCCTTGAGGAAGAGGTTCATGAACTTCGTGAAAAGCACGCCGAAGGTGGTGGCGATCACGAAGGAGGCGAGACCGAGGCCGAAAATGAGGGCCGAGCGGCCGTTCAGGAACACGTCCGCCTGCGTGGAGGCGCCTACGGTGAGGCCGATGAGCGTGGTGACCACGTCGATGAGCGGACCGCTGGCCGTGGCGGCGAGGCGCTTGGTCACGCCGCTCTCCTTGAGCAGGTTGCCGAAGAAGAGCATGCCCAGCAGCGGCAGGCCGGAAGGCACGATGAATGCGGTGCAGAGGAAGCCGACGATGGGGAAGATGATCTTCTCCTTCTGGGTGACCACGCGCGGCTTGTTCATGCGGATCACGCGCTCCTTCTTGGTCGTGAGCAGCAGCATGATGGGCTTCTGGATCACGGGCACGAGGGCCATGTAGGAGTAGGCCGACACGGCGATGGCGCCCATCAGTTCCGGGGCGAGTTTGGAGCTCAGGAAGATGGCCGTCGGGCCGTCCGCACCGCCGATGATGCCGATGGCACCGGCTTCATTGGGGGCGAAGCCGAGCACGAGGGAGAGCAGGTAGGCGCCGAAGATGCCCAGCTGCGCGGCGGCGCCGATCAGAATCAGGCGCGGCTGCGAGATCAGGGCCGAGAAGTCCGTCATGGCTCCGATGCCCAGGAAGATGAGCGGGGGATACCAGCCGTTCTTCACGCCGTGGTAGAGGATGTTCAGCACGGAGTTCTCCTCGTAGATGCCGATCCTGAGTCCGACGCCGGTGGCCGGGTCGAAGAAAAGGGGAATGTTGCCCACGATCATGCCGAATCCGATCGGCACGAGCAGCAGCGGTTCCCAATGCTTGACAATACCCAGGGTGATGAAAACCAGGCCGATGCCTATCATCATCAGGTGCTGCCAGGTGCAGTTCGCGAAACCCGTGAACTGCCAGAACTGCTGGAGGCTTTCGAATACGTTTTCCATTAAGCGATCGTTACGATGTCAGCGCCTTCCAGGACGGAATCGCCCTGTTTGACGTGGATGGCGGTGATGGTGCCGTCGCACTCGGCGAGGATCTCGTTCTCCATCTTCATGGCCTCGATGACGGCGACCTTCTGGCCGCGCTTCACGGCCTGGCCTTCCTTCACATCGACGGAAATGATGACGCCAGGCAGCGGGGAGCCGATTTTTTTACCACCGGCTGGCGCTGCCGCGGCAGGAGCTGCCGGTGCGCTTGCCGCCGCGGGAGCGGCGACGGGGGCTGCGGCCGCAGGGGCGGCGGCGACCTCGTTTTCGAGTTCGACCTGATAGTTGACGCCGTTGACGGTCACGTCGGCGAGTTTTCCTTCGATGCCGTTGACGGTCACATCATACTGGTTGCCGCCAATCTTGAACTTGTATGCTTTCATTTGCGGGGTGTTTTTCTGAAGTTGTACTGTCTGTCGTCCCATGCGGACGGGGTGTGCCGGAGGGTGATGAAGCCCGGTTCGATGTCATGCACGCTTTCCGAGAGATACAGGTGCAGGGCCGTGGCGATGGCCGCTTCGGTCTCGCCGCCGGCCTCCGCCTGCAGGGCGAGGGCGATGGCGGCGGCCACTTCGCCGGACGGCGCGCCCTTCGCGGCCTTGGGGGCCTTCGGTTTGCGCTTGTACTTGCCGGAGAAGAGGTTGCCGGAGAAGTTGTAGATGAAATACAGGATGATGAGCGCCGCGAAGACGGTGCTCACGCTGATGATGGTCAGCGTCCATCCGTGCGGGTCCACCTGCGCCATCCTGTCGCCGCCCGCCGTGAGGGGGAGGAGACTATAAAGGAAGGTTGTCATGCTTCTTCGCGGGGATTTCCTGTCGTTTGCCTTCGAGGGTGGCGAGGGCGCGGATCACGCGGAAGCGCGTGTTGCGCGGCTCGATGACGTCCTCGATGTAGCCCTTCTGCGCCGCCTGGTAAGGGTTGCAGAAGAGATCGTTGTATTCCTGTTTGCGGGCTTCGGCGATCTCCGCCTGCCTGGCGGGATCCGTCTCGGCCTTGATTTCCTTGCCGTAGAGGATGCCCACAGCGCCCTCCGCGCCCATCACGGCGATGTTCGCCGTCGGCCAGGCGTAGTTGACGTCGCCGCGGAGCTGCTTGCAGCTCATGACGATGTGCGCGCCGCCGTAGCTCTTGCGCAGGGTTACGGTCACCTTGGGGACGGTGGCCTCGCCATAGGCGAAGAGGAGCTTGGCCCCGTTGGTGATGATGGCGCCGTATTCCTGCTGGGTGCCGGGCAGGAAGCCCGGAACGTCCACGAGGGTCACGAGGGGGATGTTGAACGCGTCGCAGAAGCGCACGAAACGGGCGCCCTTGCGGGAAGCGTTGATGTCCAGCACGCCGGCGAGCACGCCGGGCTGGTTGGCCACGATGCCCACGCTGCGGCCGCCCATGTGGGCGAAACCGACGATGATGTTCTTGGCGAAGTCCTTGTGGATCTCGAAGAATTCGCCGTCATCCACGATGCTGCGGATCACGCCGTACATGTCGTAGGCCTTGTTGGGATTGTCGGGAACGATGTCGTTCAGGGCGTCGTCCACGCGGCCCACGGGATCCTGGGTCGGACGCTCGGGGGCGATGGAGAGGTTGTTCTGCGGGAGGAAGGAGAGGAGCTTCTTGATGGTGGCGATGCCTTCTTCTTCGGACGGGGCGCTGAAATGCGCCACGCCGGACTTGGAGGCGTGCACCCCGGCGCCGCCGAGGCTCTCCTGGTCCACGTCCTCGCCCGTGACGGACTTGACGACCGCGGGGCCGGTCAGGAACATGTAGGAGGTGTTCTGTACCATCAGGGTGAAGTCGGTCAGGGCGGGGGAATACACGGCGCCGCCGGCGCAGGGACCGAAAATGCCGCTGATCTGGGGAACCACGCCGCTGGCGAGGATGTTGCGCTCGAAGATCTCGCCGTAGCCGGCTAGGGCGTCGATGCCTTCCTGGATGCGGGCGCCGCCCGAATCATTGAGGCCGATCACCGGGGCACCGGCACGCACGGCCATGTCCATGACCTTGCAGATCTTCTCGGACATGGTCTTGCTCAGGGAGCCGCCGTTGACGGTGAAATCCTGGGCGAACACATAGACGAGCCGTCCGTCGATCGTGCCCTGTCCGGTCACGACGCCGTCGCCGTCCGGATGGGATGCGTCCATGCCGAAGTTGGTGCAGCGGTGCTGCACGAACATGTCGAATTCTTCAAAGCTGCCCGCGTCCAGCAGCAGGGCCAGACGCTCCCTTGCGGTGAGCTTGCCCTTCTCGTGCTGGGCGTCGATGCGCTTCTGGCCGCCGCCGAGTTTCGCGCTTGCGCGGCGTTCGACCAGTTCTTGGATTTTATCTTGCTGGATACTCATAATTCGGAAATGCAAAATCGAGCAAATATATAGAAAATCCTTTGGAATTCCTACCCTATTTGATGATGCGGTAATAATTCTCCTTGCGGGGTTTGACGGTCGGCGGGAACGAGGCGGGATAGCCGAGCGCCAGCGCGCCGATGCCCACCAGGCCTTCCGGGAGCCCCAGTTCCTTCATGAGGGCCTTGCCCTCTTCGGTCGCGAACATTTCCCGCTCGCGGTTGATCCAGCAGGAACCCAGGCCGATGGCGTGCGCCGCATTCATCATGTTGCCCAGCACCAGGGCGCCGTCATAGACGGAATTCGCCCATTTCTGGGGGTCGGAGCCGAAGACGAGCACGTAGGTGGGGGCGCCGTAGAAGGGGTCGATGTCGCGTCCCCAGATCTCCCGGTTCATCCGGGAGATCCGCTCCATGAGTGCGGGGTTCTGGATGGCGATGATCCAGGGATCCTGGTATCCCATGCCCGTGGGGGCCCAGGTGCCGGCTTCCAGCACGGTTTTGAGCTCTTCGTCCGTGATCTGTTCCGGCTTGTATCTCCGGATGCTTCTGCGCGTCTGCAGCGCGGTGATGATCGGATTCTCCATATTATATCGTTTTATCTAGCATTGCTTCGCAGCCTTCCAGCAGATCCTGGAAGGTGGTCTCGAAATCTCCCGTGTACCACGGGTCCGCCACGTCGCGGCCCTTACCCGCATAAGACATCATCAGGTGGACCTTGCCGTCCGGATCGTCGGGAATGATGCGGCGCAGCAGTCGCAGGTTGGAGGCGTCCATGCAGATGAGCCGGTCGAAGCGGTCATAGTCGGAGCGGGTGACCTGCCGCGCCTGCTTGCCGGGATCGAACCAGACACCGTGCTGGTTGAGGCAGCGTTTGGCGGGGGGATAGATGGAATTGCCGATCTCTTCCGTCGATACGGCGGCGGATTCGATATGGTATCGGTCCTCAAGCCCGCGTGCCTTGACCATCGTCTTGAGCAGGAATTCCGCCATCGGACTGCGACAAATGTTACCGTGGCATATGAACAGGATCTTCATCATAGCCCACAAAGATACGAAACGCTCCAAGTTTTTTTCGAAAAGAAGATGCTTTTTTGAAAAAATTGCTAACTTTGCAATCCCTTTCGAGGGCATCTGGGTGTGGCGCAGTTGGTAGCGCACCTGGTTAGGGACCAGGAGGTCGCTCGTTCAAGTCGAGTCACCCAGACAAAAAAGCCGCAGCAATTGCTGCGGCTTTTTCTATTCCTCTTCCTCTTCGCCGGTCCGCCTGAGCATCTGCAGGTAACCGGGGATGGCGTGGCCGCCCGATTTGTGCAGATCCCTGCGCTCGGAGCACAGGGCGACGACTTCGAGGCCGGGGGTCATGCTTGCGAAGGCATTCAGGTAATTGGTGGTCTCTTCGCCGATGACCGACTGCCCGGAGAAGACATAATCATAGTAGGCGATTTCGTCCAGACGGCCCTCCATCACGGCCCGGAGACTATCCAGTCCTTTGATGGCCTGCTCGGTACGCTGGATGGCTTCCCAGTGGCGCGCGGCGTTCTTGGGCTTGCGCTGCATGGTGTAGCTGCCGTAGAGCACGGTCTCTTGCTCCATCTTGCGCTGGAAGACGTGCTCCCGGCGCTCGAACTCCGTACGGAAGGTGGTGGAGTCGATTTTTTCGATGCGGAACAACTCGAAACTACCGGCCTGTCCCTGGAGGATGTATGCGCCCAGGGCTTCCTGGAAGGGATCCGGCTCCTGCTTGCAGCCGCATGCGAGGACGCAGAGAAGCGGAAGAATAAGGACTTTGACGATGGTCTTCATGTTTATTGATGTGCTTCGCGAAGCAAATCGAGGACGACCTTGACGGGATTGAAGGTCTCGATGGGGACTTCGACGAAGAGGGTATTCCAGTCGGACATCGAACCGTTCCACAGGCCGGGCAGTTCGAGGGCCTTGAGCTCGCGGCCCTGGTAGCTCTTGGAGCTGATCAGGCCGGTCTCTTCATCGACGTAATCCAGCAGGTTGAACTTCGTGCCGTCGTGGCGGTGCAGGCAGCAGACGAGGTCCACGGGGTTGAAGTGTGTGGCGGACTTGAGGGCGGCCACGGCCGCCGGGTCGTCCGGATTGATCTGGGCGCCCTCGAGGATCTGCAGGGAGGTGGCGCCGTCCTTGTCGCGGATGATGAAGGGGCCGCCGCCCGGTTCGCCGAGGTTCTTGACCATGCCGCAGACGCGGATGGGGCGGTCCAGCTTGGCGCGCAGCATCTCGGCGCGGTCGCGGCTGTCCTTGGGCTCCGGCAGTTCGATGCAGAGCTCGTCGTGCAGGAAGTCCTCGATCTCGTTGCAAAGCTCCTGGCATTCCGGCGTGGCGAACGGGTCGTCCAGGTACACGACGTTGCCGGGAATGAAGGCGAGGTCGGAGATCTCCTTGCGCACTTGCGTGAGCTGGTCCAGGGCGAAGATGTAGCCGTGGATGCGGTCGCGCAACTCCAGCGCGCGTCCCATCAGGACCTTCTTCCAGCGGTAGGTGACGGGCTGCATGCGCTCCACGCAGACGTTGTCGATATTCTTGATGGACACGAGTTCCGCATCCAGCGCGTTCAGGTTGTGGATGAGGGCGCCGTGGCCGGCGGGGCGGGTGAGGATGCTGCCGTCCTCCTTGAGGAAGGGCTTGTTGTCGGCATCGACCGCCAGGGTATCGGTCTCCTTGGCCTGGAAGGTGAAACTGACGTTGTACTTCACGCCGTAGCGCTGCTCGTAAGCGGTCTTGATCTCCGCCACGGCCGCCTCGAAGAGCGGCTTGTGCTCCGGGGAGATGGTCACGACGAGGTCCACGCTGCCGTCGGCGTTGCGCATGTAGGCCTGGCCTTCGACGAAATGCTCCGCCAGGGCGGTGCGTGTCTCAGCGGGGTAGCGGTGGAACTTCAGCACGCCCTTGGGCTTGCTGCCGTAGGCGAGGCCGGCTTCGGTGAGCAGCTTGCGCGCGGCGTCAACGGGGTCGAAGGGGGCCGTGCCGAACAGTTCGGGGGTGTAGAAGGCGAATTTCTCCAGGTTGGCGGCCAGTTTCTTCGTGGCGTCGTTGGGCGCGTCCAGTCCGGCGAAGATGTCCTTGAACATGCGGGAAGCGGCGCCGGATGCGGGCACGAACTTGCAGCGGCCGTGCACTTCGGCCTCGTCGGCATAGCGGACGGCTTCGTCCTGCCGGGCCTCGTCCAGGACCTCGATGCCGTTGCCCGGGACGGCGGGGGCGACGATCTTGAGCCAGGGGAATCCTTTGCGGAAGCGCTCGATCTGAGCATTCATGGTGGTTTTGTCCATAGTGTTATTCGTTATAGTGGTTATCAGAAATAGAATTCGCGCCGGTAACTGTAATTGAGCCGGAGCTCGTTGAAACGGCTGGGATTCATGCGGAACATGAAGTCGTCCGTGAAGATGGGGTAGTTGTACTGGATCAGCGAGGCGATCTGCCCCTGCGTCTTGTCGTGGGCGTCGATGCGGACGGCCTGGTATTCAAGTATTTCCGTGGTCGGGAAGAACTCGTACAGGCCGCTTAGCGAGAAGAAGCGCGCCACGGCGCGGATGGCCAGCGAAGTGCCGATCTGCTTGCCCTGGAGGGTGTAGCCGGCGATGTGCGGGGTGGCGATGTCCACGAGGTCCAGCAGCTCGCGGTTGACGTTGGGCTCGTGGCACCAGGCATCGAGGGCCACGGGACCCAGGCGGGGAATGGCGTCGATAAGATCCTGCTCCACGACCAGCTCTCCCTGCGCGGTGTTGATGAAGAAGGCGCCGGCTTTCATTTTCTCGAAGAACTCGGCGCCCGCCATGCCGCGGGTGGAGGCGTTAACGGGGATGTGCATGGTGATGACGTCCGACCCGGCCAGGACGGCGTCCAGGTCATGGAACTCGGACTGGCCTTCATTGGCGGCCCGCCAGGGGTCGTAGCGAAGGGTCTTGAAGCCCAGTGCCAGGGCCATTTCCTCGACGCGCGAACCGGCGGTTCCGAGGCCGATGATGCCGATGGTGGCACCGTCGAGGGGGATGCTCTTGCGCGAGGCGGTCCCGAACAGGGCGGAGAAGACGTAATTCGTCACGCCGCCGGCGTTGCAGCCGGAGGCGTTCTGGACGAAGATGCCATGTTCCTTGCACCACTCCTGGTCGATGTTGTCCATGCTGACGGTGGCGGTGGCGATGAGCTTGATGCCGGTCCCTTTCAGCAGGGCGGCGTCGCAGCGGGTGCGTGTGCGGATCACGAGGGCGTCCGCATCCATCAGGTCCCCGCGAACGATTTCCGGTCCGTCTTTATAGATGACTTCGGCCCCGTAGGGCTCGAAGACGCCTTCGATGAAAGGTATGGCCCGGTCGATGACGAATTTCATTTCAGAATAAGTTCTTTGACGCAGCCCGACTGGGGGTCGCCACAGGTAAACAATTCGTCCTGCGCAAGCAGGGCGTTGATTTTCTCCAGCAGCGTGTCGCGCTGGAAGGAAAGCTGGCTGCGCACGACGGAGGAATCCACGGTGATGTAGAGCTTCCCGTCCCGGAAAAAGCGGCGGACCGTGTAGCGGCCGGCGCCGGAGGCGGCGTCCCAGGCCGCGAAGATGCGCTGCGTGTTGAGGCCGGAAGTGAGTTTGCTGGCCTGGATGTATTCCCGGATGAGGTCGGACAGGGGAACGGCGGTTTTGCGGGCGACTCTACTCATTGACGGGAGTGAAGACGCCTCCTGCCGTCTCGAAATAGCTGCGGTCCGCGGTGAGCGTGTCCACGATGGACTCCGTGCGGACCTTGTTGGAATCGGACAGGAAGATCTGGCCGAATTCCTTGTCGGCGACCAGCCGCAGCAGGTTGCCGACCCGGTTCATGTCGAGTTTGTCGAAGAGGTCGTCCAACAGCATGACGGGCGGGTAGCCGTAGGCGGATTTCATGACCTCGTACTGGGCGAATTTGAGGGCCACGAGGAAGGATTTCTGCTGCCCCTGCGAGCCGCATCGGCGGATGGGATGTCCGTCCATCGTGAAGAGGAAATCGTCGCGCTGCACGCCTGCCGTGGTGAATTTGAACACCTGGTCCCGGTCGCGGTGTGCGCGCAGGATTGCGCCCAGCTCGCCTTTCTGCAGGTCGGAACGGTACTCGATGCCCACCTGCTCGCGGCCGCCGGAGATCTCGGCGTAGTACTGCTGCACCACGGGCACGAGCCGCTCGCAGAATGCCTTGCGCCGCTCGTAGATGGGGACGGCGAGGGCGGAGAGCCGGTCGTCGAAAGTGGTCAGCAGGTCTTCGTCCCAGACGCCTGCCTTGAGCAGCTTGTTGCGCTGGAGAAGCAGCCGGTTGTATTGCTGGACGTCCGCCAGGTAGGGCTGCTCCATCTGGGCCAGGACGGCGTTGACGAATTTCCGGCGCTCCTCGCCGGCCTCGCTGACCATGGCGATGTCGGCGGGGGAGACCATCACGATGGGCAGCACGCCGATGTGGGCGGAGATGCGCTCGTAGGGCTTGTCATCGCGCTTGACGGTCTTTTGTCCGCCGTCCTGCACGCGGATGCTGAAGCGGGCGGTGCCGCCGCCCGGCATGGCGTAGGTGCCGGAAAGGGCGAACGCGGACGTGCCGTAGCGGAAATTGAAGCGGTCGGAGGTGGAAAAGGCGCTCTTGGTCATCGACAGGTACCAGATGGCGTCCAGGAGATTGGTCTTGCCTTCGCCGTTGCCGCCGCTGATGCAGTTGATGTTGGGCGAAAAGGTAAGTTCCTGCAACTGGATGTTGCGGAAGTCCTGTATGACGATTTTCTGGAGTGTGGCCATGTCTTGCAAAGTTAAAGTATTTTTTCTAATTTTGCGGGCTTAAAAACAACGAGTAAACAAAATAATTTACAATATGGCTCAGAAAAATCTGAATGACAAAGAGGCCCAGCGGCAGGAGAACATCGAGCAGACCGTCTCCGCCACCGAGCAGTTCTACAACGAAAACAAGAAAACCATCTGGTGCATCGTGGCCGCTGTCCTCGTGATCGGTCTCGGTGTCCTCGCCTACAACAAATTCATCTACCAGCCGAAGTGCGTGGAGGCCATGCAGCAGGCTTATCCTGCCGAGATGAGCTTCCAGAACGGCGAATATGAGCTTGCGCTCAACGGTGACGGCAACAACCTCGGTTTCGCCGACATCATCGCCGACTACGGCACCAAGGCCGGCAAGGCCGTCTACCTGTATGCCGGTATCTGCGAGCTGCAGCTCGGCAACAACGAGGAAGCGCTCTCCTACCTGAAGAAGTACAACGGCAAAGAGCCCATCCTCGCCGCCCGCGCCAAGGCCTGCGAAGGTGACGCTTATGTCGCCCTCGGCGACTATGCCGCCGCCGTCCGCTGCTACAAGGCTGCCGCTTCCACCGCCGACAATATCTTTGCTCCGGCCTACCTGCTGAAGGAAGGTTCCGCGCTGGAGGCCCTTGGCCAGAAGGAAGAGGCCCTGGCCTGCTACAAGACCATCGAGAGCGACTACCCGTCCTCCCTCGAGGCCTACGAGATCGCCAAGAACATCGCCAGAGTTTCCGAATAATATGGGAAGAGCATTTGAATTCCGCAAGGAGCGCAAACTGAAGCGCTGGGGCCACATGGCCCGTACGTTCACCAAGCTGGGCAAGGAAATCACCATCGCCGTCAAGCAGGGCGGTCCCGACGTGACCGGCAACCCGCGCCTCCGCGCCCTGATGGCCGAGGCCCGTGCCGAGCAGATGCCCAAGGAAAACATCGAGCGCGCCATCAAGAAGGCCACCGAGAGCAAGCAGGGCGACTTCAAGGAGATCATCTACGAAGGCTTCGGCCCGCATGGCATCGCCTACCTCGTGGAGGCCGCCACGGACAACAATACCCGCACCGTCGCCAACGTCCGCAGCTACTTCAACAAGTGCGGCGGCTCGCTCGGCACGACCGGTTCCGTGAGCTTCATGTTCGACCGCAAGTGCACCTTCCGCGTCAAGGAGAAGGAGGGCATTGACCTCGAGGAGCTCGAGCTCGAACTCATCGACTACGGTGTGGAGGAACTCTTCCGCCAGGAAGAAGAGGACAAGGACGGCAACGTGACGCCCGTCATCGTGATGTACGGCGATTACAGCGCCTACGGCCAGATCCAGAAGTACATCGAGGAGAACGGCTACGAACTCATCTCCGGCGGTTTCGAGCAGATCCCCAACGTGGACCTCAAGGAAGTCACCGACGAGCAGCGCGCCACGCTCGACAAGCTCATCGGCATGCTGGAAGACGACGAGGACGTGACCAACGTCTATACGACGATGAAGCCTGCCGAAGAGTAAATCGGGCAATTCGTCGAAGAAATCGGGCAATTCGTCGAAAAACCGGACCGGACACGGCCCGGATTTTTTATGTTTGTACCAGAAAACGACGACAAATCATTAACTAAAATAAATATAACAAAGTAAAATTAAGTTTAACTCTACGCTCCGAAAAGTTTGCGGGCATCCTTCACAGGGTGCCCGCAAGCCGTTTAAGTATAGTATGTTTAATCAGGTTTTGTTCTGCCTAAGGGCGCTTGACGCTTCCCATGCCGCGGATCTTCGAGTTGATGTCGGTGCAGTCCAGCTGACGGGCGTCGATGTCGCCCGCGCCGCTGATGCTCAGGTCTGCGCTGGCGGCCTTGCCGGAGAGCTTCGCGTCGCCGGCGCCGTTGATGGCGACTGCGATGGCGTCGCAGTCGATGCCGTTGATCCTGGCGTCGCCGGCGCCGTTGACGGTGATCTCCGCGTCGCTGGCCTTCAGGCCGTTGATGTCGATGTCGCCGGCACCGTTGACGATGGCGTCAAAGTTGAGGGCTGTGATGCCTTCCGGTGCGTTGAAATCCACGGCCCCGTTGAAGTTCAGGCTTTCCATCACCGGGCTCGAGATGTTGATGGTGATCTTCTTGAGATTGCGGATGCGGTTGAGGTTGGACTTGATTACCAGGGTGCCGTTCTCGTTGGTGACGCTCACGCGCTCCATGACGTTGTCCGGGGCGTAGATGGACACGGCGCAGTCGCCGGGGGTGTAGATCACGTCGCCGGGAAGGTTGCAGGTTATGGCGTGGAAGTCTCCGACCATCGCTTCGCGGGTGATATAGTTGTCGCTGGCGGTAATCTTCTCGCCGGCGCTGTCGCCGGTAATGCCGAGCATGTTCTCGTTGAAGTCGTCGCTGACGCGGATGAAGCGGCAGGAGGAGAGGGGGAGCAGCGTAGCGGCTGCCAGGAGGAGGGTAACTATCTTTTTCATGTCTTGTGTGCTAGTTGATAAAGTCTTTGAGGTCGATTCCGAGCAGGCTGGCCCGGCTTCGGAAGAGCGGCAGCTCTTCGTCGATGAACTTGCGGCGCTCCGTGTCGCGTATCACGTCCAGGGCGTCGCCCGCGACGAAGAATCCGATGCCGCGCTGGTTGAAGATGACCTTGCGGTCCGTGAGGATCTCGTAGGACCTGGCCACGGTGTTGGGGTTGACCCCGATCTGTGCACCCCATTCCCGGACCGAGGGGATGCGCCCGCCGGGTTTGAACTCCCCGGAGAGGATCCGCTCGCAGAGATTGTCCGCGATCTGGATGTAGATGGGTTTGTTGCTGTCGAATTCCATATGTCTAATGTTTAAGTGTGCGGATGCGGTAGTAGATGCCGCCCAGCAGACCGCCCACGAAGACGGTGAAGGTGATGCTGAGGGCCCAGTTGAGCGCGCTGATGGCCTTTCCCGCCGTGTCGAACTGGTCGAACCAGTTGAAGTAGAAGGAGCCGCTGTGGCCGACGATGATCATGCCGATGGTGGAGAGGATCATGCTGAGGCCGAAGATGCAGAGAATGGTCTTGGCGACCTTGCTCTTCTTGAAGCAGATGGCACCGAGGGTGAAGGTCAGGACATACTCGCTCCATTCCAGCAGGATGATGCCGAGCCAGTTGATACGGATGCCGTTTTCAATCAGGGTGTCATTCATTTCCTGCACTGCGATGAGTTCCAGGAGACGGTCGCCGTAGTGGTTCGGGAAGAGGAAGCTGACCAGGGCGTCGCTGCCGAGCTGCAGGACAAAGAGGACGATCGGAAGGATGAAGCAGACGATCAGCCCCATCGAGAGCCATTTCTCGAAGGTGGACGCCGGAAGCATCAGGAAGTTGGTTCCGGCCTTCTTCTCCGTCAGGTTGCCGTAGATCTTCGTGCCGGCTCCGAGGAGGACGACGGTGATGGCGGCGAAGAACTGCATGTATTTCATGGCCACGGGAAGTTCCACGAAATGCTGCGTGAAGATCAGGGAGAAGAGTTCGTAGATGACGAACAGGCTGATGGGCAGCGTGCCGAGGATCAGCAGGCTGAGGCCGTAGTTATTCTTAGCGTTGCGCAGGTCGTACAGGAAGTACTGGCCGAAGCGCTTGATGTCGAAGATGTTATTCATGGTTGAAGAGGTTTTTGACGAGGTCTTTGTGCTTGTGGACGGTGTTGAAGAGGGCTTCGATGTTCACCTTGCTGTCGGCCTTCTCCGTGTTGGGGAGCACCTGGATGAAGCCGCCGGGCAGCTGCTCGGAGTAGAGGGCGTCGGGGTGCAGGGTGGTGCCGTAGTCGAAGTAGAGCTTGTCGGCGATCTCTTCGATGGATGCGTTCAGGAGGACGTCGCGGCGGTCCAGGATGATGATCGGGTCGATGATGTTCTCCAGGTCGCGCACCTGATGGGTGGAGATCACGATGGTGCTGTCTTCGGCCGTGTACTTCATCAGGGCGGAGCGGAACTGGGCCTTGGACGGGATGTCCAGGCCGTTGGTCGGCTCGTCGAGATAGAGGAAGCGGACGTTGCAGGCGAGTGCGAAGGCGATGTAGGTCTTCTTGAGCTGGCCGGCGGACATGGCGTTCATCTTCTGCTCCGGATTCACCTCGAACTCGCGGATGATCTTGTCGAAGGTATCGAACTGGAAGTTCGGCCAGAACTTGCCGCAGGACTTCGCCCAGCAGCGGGCCTTATCGTTGACCGGGGCCACCTCGTCGGGGAGGTAGTACTGGTCCTGCAGGAGGGCGGGCTCGCGCTTCCAGGGATCGCGGCCGTCCGTTTCAATCGTACCGGTCTGGGTCTTCTTGAGACCGCAGAGGAGGGTCAGCAGCGTCGTCTTGCCGACACCGTTCTCGCCCAGGAGACCATAGATCTTACCGGGCTCCAGGTTCATCGAAATGTTCGTCAGAACCTCGTTTTTTCCATAGCTGAAGGCTAAATTGTTGATTTTTATCATGGCGTTTTGCAGTGTATTAGTTCAATAGTACACCGCAAAGGTACAACAAAAAATTAATCTTCCAAATTTTTTTCAAGAAAAATGAAAAAACTTTTTCTTCCTCCTCAAAATAGTCTGTATCTGAGGACGAAAGCCACGAAAGGATGTGACGGGGGAGTTATTGCAGCGGACGGTGTTGGGCGGCGCGGGCGGCGCGTTCGGCGGCGAGGATGCGCTCGCGCTCGGCAGGGACGGTGCAGCTGTCCAGGAAGCGTTCCCAGACGATCTGTACGGCGGCGGAAGACGGGTGGACGAGATCCTCGGCGTAGAACCGGTAATCCCGCAATTCGTCCATCAGAATCTCGTAGGCCGGGAAATAGCTGACGCCGCCGGACGGAAATAGAGCGGCGCCGGTGCTGCCTGGCGGCGAAGGCTCAGCCGCAGCAGGCTCACCGGGCCGCTTTCCGTCCGCCGGCAGAGAGACCTGCTTTACCGCCAGGTGCAAGGTAGACTTGGAGATGGTATTGGCGTGCGCGCCGTCGCCGAGGTGTCGGATGGGGGAGACGGTCAGGATGAACTGTTTGTCGGGGTGTGCGTCGATGATGCCGCGCAGCAACTCCGTGCAGGCTTCGACGGACAGCAACTCGTGTGCGAATTCCCGCGCGGGCCGCTTGAGGCAATTGGCGACGACCGGCTGCCCCGGCCGTTCCAGCGCCCGCCATACCCGGGCGGTGCCGAGCGTCAGGATGACCCGGTTGCATGCGCGCCAGCGCGCGGAATCTTCTTTCAAACGCGCATTCGCGTGCGCGAGGAATTCCTCCGCCGTCGGGCGGGCGAAAGCCGTGTGGTGCGAGAAACTGCCAATCCGGCCGGCGCCGGCTCCCATTTCCACGCAATCCGCCTGCGCGAACGGCTCCGCGCTGTCCAGCCGCGCCACCGCGGCGGCGATGGAGGCCGGATTATAGAGGGTGCCGAAGGGATTGCGGAGTACGTCGAAGCCGGCCGCTTCCATGCGTGCGCCGATTTCATCGGCAAAGCAGCTGCCCATGACGCAGATATGGTCGGAAAGTGAGATTTCCGTGATTTTTTCGCAAGGAATGTCGGTAAACAGTTTCATTTTCTTCGCAAAATTAATAAATTTGTCGATTATGAGACCACGATTAATAGCGCTATTCTTTTCCGCAGCGTTGTTGGCACTTTCCTGCTCGCACGGAGAGCAGACCCTGCATATAGTCACGACGGGCGATGTCCACGGCAACTGGTTCGACGAACCGTATATCGAAGGGCAGGCGACCAAGACCAGCCTGATGTCCGTCCATGCCTGGGTGGACAGCCTGCGCAGGGCTGTCGGGAAGCAGAACGTCCTGTTGCTGGATGCCGGCGACTGTCTCCAGGGAGACAATGCCCCCTACTACTATAATTATGTCGATACGGATGGAGAACACTTGTTCGTCCAACTGATGGCTTACATGGGGTACGACGCCATCGCCGTCGGCAACCATGATATCGAAGCCGGTCATGCCGTTTACGACAAAGTGGCCGCCCAGCTGCGCGGACACGGTATTCCTTTCCTCGGCGCCAATGCCGTCTGCGAGGATGAAGATGATGAAACCTATTTCCCCGCCTACAAGGTATTCCGCCGCGGCGGCTTCAAGGTGGCCGTCATCGGCTTCACGAATCCGAACATCGAGGCCTGGCTGGACGAGCCGGTCTGGGAGGGGATGGAATTCGAATCCCTGCTCGACTGTGTCCAGGACTGGGTGGACGACGTCCGTGAGAAGGAACGCCCGGATGTTGTCGTGGTCCTGACGCATTCCGGTTCGGGCGAGGGCGACGGCTCCAGCCTGGAGTCGGAGGGCCTGGACCTGCTTCAGGAACTGGAGGGCGTGGACGTCCTCATCTGTGCGCATGACCACCGGCCTTTCGTCACGGAGAAAGACGGCACCTGGCTGATCGACGGCGGCGCCCGTGCAGGCAACGTCGGTCACGCCGTCATCACGAAATCGAAAGAGCATGGCAAGCAGGTCCGCGGCGAGTACGTCCGCATGGACAAGAACAAGGTGGACCGCGCCATGAAGGAGCATTTCCGGCCGGCCTTCGAGGCCGTCAAAGCCTTCACCCTGCAGCCGGTGGGAGAACTGACGGCGGAGCTGCGTACGCGCGACGCGTATAGTGGCATGTGCGACTACGCCGCCCTCATCCACATGGTCCAGCTGGAAGCATCCGGCGCGCAGATTTCCTTCGTCGCGCCTTTGACCTTTGACGGTACGGTCGCTGCCGGCCAGGTCATCTTCAACGACATGTTCACGATTTATCCTTTCGAGAACCAGCTCTACGTCGTCAAGATGAAAGGATCGGAAATCAGGGACTATCTGGAATATTCCTACGACAACTGGATCCAGACCCCCGGCGAGCATGTCCTGAAGATCGTGAACGAACCGGATCCCAGGACGGGTGCGGAGCGGTGGTCCTTCGCCGGCCGTACCTACAATTTCGATTCAGCGGCCGGAATCTATTATACCGTCGATGTGACGAAGCCTTTCGGAAAGCGCGTGAAGATCACCTCGCTTGCGGACGGCTCTCCGTTCAAGCTGGATGCCTGGTACACCGCGGCCATGACGTCGTATCGGGCCAGCGGCGGCGGGGACATCCTCATGAAGGGGGCCGGCCTGTCGAAGGACGAGGCCGAAGACCGGATTGAGGAGCGGCTTCCCGAGGTCCGGGAAATGGTCTATCAGTATTTCAAGAAACACGGTACCGTGGGCATTTCGGATTTCGGCAATCGCGCCGTGCTCGGCGAATGGCACTTCGTGCCGGAGAAAACTGTCGCTCCGTTGTTCGAAAAGGATCTGTCGCTTATCTTCTGAATGCCTTGAGGCGCTGCTGTAGCGATCCGTCCACAGCCATCTTCATCATCTTGCGGGTCTGTTCAAACTGTTTGAGCAGTTTGTTGACGTCCGCGACCGTCGTGCCGGAGCCCTTGGCGATTCGCTGGCGGCGGGAGCCGTTGAGGCACTCGGGATGCTCCTTCTCGTAGGGCGTCATGGACTGGATGATGGCTTCGGTTGACTTGAATGCGTCATCGGGAATGTCCACGTCGCGGAGCGCCTTGTCCATGCCCGGCAGCATGCCGGCCAGATCCTTCATGTTTCCCATTTTCTGCACCTGCTTGAGCTGATTGTAGAAATCGGCCAGGGTAAACTGGTTGTGCGCGATTTTCTTCTTGAGGGCACGTGCTTCCTTTTCATCATATTGCTCCTGGGCTTTCTCGACGAGGGAGACGACGTCGCCCATGCCGAGGATGCGGTCGGCTACGCGGGCCGGATAGAAGATATCGAGGGCCTCCATCTTTTCGCCTGAGCTGACGAATTTGATGGGCTTGCCGGTGACGGCCTTGATGGAAAGCGCGGCGCCTCCGCGCGTGTCGCCGTCCATCTTGGTCAGCACCACGCCGTCGTAGTCGATGGCCTCGTTGAATGCCCTGGCGGACTCGACGGCATCCTGACCGGTCATCGCGTCCACGACGAAGAGTGTCTCCGTCGGAGCGACGGCTTTGTGCAGGGTGGAGATTTCCTCCATCAGTTCCTGATCGACGGTCAGGCGGCCGGCCGTATCCACGATTACGACGCTGATGCCTTGCTGGCGGGCGTACTGGATGGCGTCCTTCGCCACTTTCACGGGATCTTTCTCTCCGTCTTCCGCATAGACCTCGACGCCCACCTGCGTGCCGAGCGTCTTGAGCTGCTCGATGGCGGCGGGACGGAAGGTGTCGCAGGCAGCCAGGAGGACTTTCATGCCGCGCTTGCTCTTGACGTGCAGCGCGAGCTTGCCGCTGAAGGTCGTCTTACCGGAACCGTTCAGACCGGCAACGAGCACCACGGCGGGGGATCCCTTGAGGTTGATCTCAGCATGCTCGGAACCCATGAACCCGGCCAGTTCGTCGTGGACGATCTTGACAATCATCTGCTGCGGCTTGACGGCCGTCAGCACGTTGGCTCCCATAGCTTTCGCCTTTACACGGTCGCAGAACTCCTTGGCCACCTTGTAGGATACGTCCGCGTCGAGCAGCGCCCGGCGGATCTCCTTGAGGGTCTCAGCCACGTTGACTTCTGTGATCTTACCTTCACCCTTCAGTATTTTGAAGGATCTTTCAAGTCTATCGGACAGGTTTTCGAACATACTTTTTCATTTAATCTCGCAAATATAGCTATGAATTATTTATTTCGAAAATTGAAGTGGCGTCACGGACTCTCCGAATCGCAGTTGTGCCTGCTCCAACGGGCCCGGGACGCCGTTGATGCGTGGGTGGAACAGAAGGGATTCACCAAGCCGATCGTCTCGCTCGACGGGCTTGCTTCGGATATCGGGATTCCCGCCGATCAGCTGAATATCTATATCCGGCTCCTTGCCCGGAAGTCGGTGCTGGCATGGCGCAAGTCGTTGCGCATCCGGGAGGCGTGCCGCTTGCTGCTGGATTATCCGGACATTCCGATCTCCGTCGTTGGGGAAATGGTGGGCATTGACGACAAGTCCAATTTCAAACGCCAGTTTGAACAGATTGTCGGGATGCAGCCTCGCGTCTGGCGGGACAAACACCTGCGCAGGACTTGATGGATGCGGGCCGGGTACTCCGGCCCGCTTTTATTTCCGGAACAGCGTGCGGAGTGCGTCCAGCAGGAGCCGTAGCGTGTTGAAGAGAATCACCGCGGCGACGACGAGGCTGATGGCCGGGTCGATGACGTGCAGGCCGGTCCGGCTGATGATGATACCGGCGATGACGATGCCGAGCGAGAGAAGCGAATCCGTCGCCATGTGCAGGAACGCCGCCCGGGTGTTGATGTCGCCGCGGTGGCGCATCAGCAGCCAGGCGCTGAGACCGCTGACCAGGATGCCGACGCCGGCGGTCCAGGAAATGGCGGCGCCGTCCACCGGCTCGGGGTGGCCGATTTTCCCGACGCTCTCATAGATGATCATGCCCACGGCGAACAGCAGGACGAGGGTGTTGACCAGGGCGATGAGGGCCGAAACGCGCCGAGCGTCCGTCGAAGGCCGGCTGGCAAGCCGGAAACCGACCAGGGCGATGCCCAGGGCAAAGACATCCAGCAGTTTGTGCCCGGCGTCGGACACGAGGCCGAGGGAGTGGCTGATCCGCCCGACCACGACTTCCAGTATGACGAATGCGAGGTTGAGCGCGATGGCGATCCAATACGCTTTCCGGAGGGTACAGTCTTCCTGTCCGGAGACCGGAAGATCATGGATGTGGTGATGTCCTGAGTGCATGGTCTAGAAACGCCAGCCCAGACCCATCGAGACCTTGTAAGGATGTCCGTAGGACTTGGCGCTTTCGTAATTGATGATATCGAGTACGCTGTACTTTACGCTGAGGTTGATCTGAAGGCCGCTGGCGAATTCGTAGCCGAACAGGCATCCGACGCCGGCATGGCTGTCATTGAGATAATAGCGGGGCTTCCCGGTCACGTCGTTGGTGTCAAGGACGCGCTTGTAGGGGGTGACATAGCCTTTGTCCTTCGGGCACCAGGCATCGAACGTGATGTGGGTAAAAATACCTGCGCCGAAGTTGAAATGGCCGTTCCCGGAAGGGAGGCCATAGACGAGGTAGATGGGGATATCGAGTCCCACCATACGCATGCCCACCACGTCGGAGACGGGTCGTTTGTGCCAGAACAGGAATCCGAGGTCTTTGTCGGTGGTAATGTAGCTGCCGTTTTGCAGTCCGACTATGGCCTGGACCTCGACCGCCAGCCGCCGGGTGATATGGTAATCGATGAATGCACCGATTTCAAAGCCGAATCCGGGGTAGGCGGACAGATTGATTTCGGAAATGAACATATCCTCGCCGGCATAATTGGCCTGGGCCAGCACGCCGAGCGTAACCGGTTTGATTTTTAGGCTGTCGGCATCCTGTGCCCGGGTACCGGTCAGGAAAAGGCAGAGCGCCAGCAGAGTCAAAATATATTTTTTCATGCGTCCAGTCGGTTAAATGGTAATACGGATGGAAATCTTGAAGCCGTTCTTCTGGGCTTCCGTCAGCCCTTCGGTATAGCTGATACGGCGCACGTAATCTACGCGGAGGAACTTGAAAATGTTCTCTATGCCGACCGTGTACTCCATGTACGGGGTCGTATTCAGGAGACCGGTTCCTTCCGGCAGGGCATAAAGCCCCGGTGTGTTGAAGAGCGGATTGTTCTTCTCGGAGAGCGAGCCGATGATGGCCCGGAACGACACCACCTCGCGGAGTTTGAGCTTGTTGAGGAGCGGAATCCGGTTGAAGATCCAGCCCTTAAGATAGTAGGTGACGAACAGATCGGCATACTGGTCCATCACGAATTCCATCGGTCTCATCAAGTTGAATGCATCCGCGACCAGCAGGAACGAAGGGTTGGCGTTGGGGGCGAACAGCTTGGGGAGCGGAACGCGGTTCCAGATGAATCCGGTCGAGAGCGCGGCGTCGATATGGCCGAACGAGGACAGCCAGATACGTTTCTGGGCGGAGAACTCCGTCTTGTTGTACCAGAACTGGTTGTCAAAGTAACCCACCGTGTGGGTCAGGCTCACGATCGGGGCGTCCTTCGCCAGCGAGATGGGGGCTTCCTTGCCCAACCGGCTCGAGAAGAGCGGCTCGCCCGGAGCATACCGGATGCGCGCCGTCCAGGAGTAATCGTTGAAGACGGGAACGGGCTCCAGGCCGCCGTTCGCGTCATAACGGGTATAGGACAGCGTGCCGGTCGGCGTGATGCGGTCGAAGCGGAGTGTGGAGGTGAAGGAGAGGCGGGACAGCCACTCCCGGTCATACTTGACCTGGAAACGCCGCACGTACTGCAGGGGCTGCTCCTTGAAGGTCGTCATCAAGATGTTGTCGCGGTCGAGGAGCGTGTAGCTCTGGCCCGGTCCTTCCAGGTCGTAGCTGGCCGTGAAGGTGATGTAATGGCGCAGGGGCTCGAAGGGGTGGAAATCCTTTTTCTCAAAGGTGTGGATGTAGCTGAGTTCGCCCTTGAACTTCTGGTCGCGGAAACCGTAGGCCACGTAGCCGTTGAAGAAGTTCTTGTTGTGCAGCGTTGCGGTCGTCATGAAGCCGAGACGCAGGCGGAATCCCTCCTGCATGTTGTAGTTCATGGTGTTGAAGACGGGACCGATGTCCACCAGACTCTTCTTGCGGTCGTTCGGGCTCTTCTGTGTCTTGAGCGGCACGGTCGGGAAGTATTCGGCACCCATGGATTCCGCGAAGCTGGCGATGCGGCGCAGTTTCGGGACGGCGTATATGTCCGTCATGATGCTGTCCAGCAGGGATTCCGTCCGGGTGAGGGGAACGGGACGGCGCGGGGTCCACCATTCGTCGGGGCGCCACCAGTCGCGGTTGGCGATGGTCTCGTCCGCCTGACGCAGCAGGCTGTCCGGGACGGAAGTCTGCGTGAAGTCGTAATTGGTGTGGACGATCTTCTTGTGGGCATAGAGCTCGCGCATCTTCTTGAAGATGTAGAACTGTGCGTAGGTGTTCTTCTCCGTGGACGCCCATTTGCCGTTCTCCATCTTTTCGAAAGATTCCTCGATGGCGAGGTTGCTGACGAAATTGAGGTTGATGTGGGCCGGGATGCCCAGGGTATATTTCTTGACGGCGTAGGTGCTGTCCTTGACGACGTAGAGGTGACCTGTGAAGCTGAAGCTCTCGCTGTTGAACGGCACGAAGGTCAGGTCGATGCACTCGACGCCGTCCACCATCAGCGTGTCGGAGATGTAGTACTTGTAGTACGTGGTGGCGAGCGAACTGGAAAGCGGGCTCACGAAACGGTTGAGCAGCACTTCCATGTTGTCCTCAAAGATGTCCGAGTCGGCGAAGATGGTCCGGATGTTGGTGCCTAATCCGCCGGCATCAAGCGGTTCGTCCAGACCGAGGCTGCGGCGCCGCAGTACATACGTGCGGGTGCGCTTGGGGCTCTTCTGGAACCAGGTCGTGGAGAGATTTTCCCGCAGGGAGACGGTCAGAACGGGCGTGTTCTTGAACTGGGCCGTATCGACGTACTTCTCCATGAAGGGGAACTTGCTCCAGAACTTGTGGTTTTCGAAATCGACGTCGAACTTGTCCAGCGACATGACGAGCTTGTCGTAGTTGTCCACCTTGTAGCCCTGCGCGGATTTGATGTGGTTTTCTTCCTTGTGCTGGATGACGTTCTTGACGAGTTCGACGGCCGGATTGCCACGGCGGCGATAGACGTTGTCGCGGCGGCGGCGCGGCCGCACGACTACGGCCTGGATGCCGTAGGTGTCGGGGTTCATCTTGATCTTGGCGTCCCGGGTGGTGGCGCCTGCGCGGATGTTGAAGATGTAGGTCTCGTATCCGAGCATCTGGAAGCTCACGTTGGAGTAGCTGCCGGCGGCTTCGATGGAGAATTTGCCCTCCAGATCGGTCATGGTGCCGATCCGGGTGCCGGGGAAGACGACGGAGACATACGGCAGCGGTTCACCAGTCGAAGCATCCGTCACGACGCCATAGACACGTGTCTGCGCCAGGGCGGAAAAGCCGAGGGAACAGAGCAGCAATATGGTAAGAATCAAGTATTTTCTCATAAAATGAAACGGTCGGACGGTCCGGCCAGCAAAAAACAGACTGCAAAGATAACAAAAAAAGCGGGAAACCCCGCCTTTTTCGAATAAAACCCTCACAGCATCAACGCAATGCCCGCATGGCGTTGAGCACGGCGAGCACCGTCACGCCCACGTCGGCGAACACGGCCATCCACAGGGTGGCGATGCCGCAGGCGGCCAGGGCGAGCACCAGCAGCTTGACGCCGATGGCGAACCAGAGGTTCTCCCGGGCGATGCGGAGCGTCCGGCGGGCGATCTGCACGGCGCGGGCGATCTTGGACGGTTTGTCGTCCATCAGGACGACGTCGGCGGCTTCGATGGCGGCGTCCGAACCCAGTGCGCCCATGGCGATGCCGAGGTCGGCGCGGGCGAGGACAGGGGCGTCGTTGATACCGTCTCCGACGAATGCGAGCGTGCCCTGCGGCAGCAGTTCCTCGACACGGACGACCTTGTCGGCCGGCAGCAGGCCGGCGTGGAATTCGTCCAGCTGCAACTGCTCCGACACGGCGGCGGCTACGGCTGCCTGGTCGCCGGTCAGCATGACCACCCGCCGGATGCCGGCGGCGTGCAGGTCGGTCACGGCCCGGGCGGCATCTTCCTTGATGCGGTCCGAGATGACGATATGTCCGGCGTAAACGCCTTCCACGGCCACGTGGACGATGGTTCCCGTATGGTGGCAGGGGTGCCATGCGGCGCCCAGCTCTTCCATGAATCTGTCGTTCCCGACGGCGACGGTGCGTCCTTCGACGCGGGCGGTCAGGCCCTTGCCGGCGTATTCCCGGATGTCCGACACGCTGCAGCTGTCCTGCTCGTGGGGATAGGCGCGCAGCAGCGCCTGGGCGATGGGGTGGGTGGAGTGGCGCTCCACGTGGGCGGCCAGGTGCAGCAGTTCCTGCTCGTCGAGCGTCTCCGGATGCACGGCCGTGACGGCGAAGACGCCTTCGGTCAGCGTGCCGGTCTTGTCGAAGACGACGGTCTGTATGCGGGAGAGCGTATCGAGATAGGCGGATCCCTTGACCAGGATGCCCTGCCGGGAGGCGCCGCCGATGCCTCCGAAGAAGGTGAGCGGCACGCTGATGACCAGCGCGCAGGGGCAGGAGACGACCAGGAACATCAACGCCCGGTAGATCCAGGTGGCCCACTCACCGGTGAAGAGCGGCGGCAGGACGGCCAGCAGGACGGCCAGCCCGACGACGATCGGCGTATAGACCCGCGCAAAGCGCGTGATGAAATGCTCGCTCTTCGATTTGTTCTCCGCGGCGTGCTCCACCAGCTCGAGGATGCGCGATGCGGTGGATTCGCCGAAGGCCTTGGTCGTGCGGATGCGCAGCACGCCGCTGAGGTTGACGCATCCGGAGAGGACCTCTTCGCCCGCGGAGACGGTCCGCGGAACACTTTCGCCCGTGAGGGCCACGGTGTCCAGCGAAGATTCGCCTTCCAGGACGACGCCGTCCATCGGCACTTTTTCGCCGGGACGGACGAGAATCGTTTCCCCGACGGCCACGCTGTCGGGCGCGACGGTCTGCAGGACGCCGTCCCGTTCGACCTGCGCCGTGTCGGGGCGGATGTCCATCAGATGGGCCACGGAGCGGTGCGAGCGGCCTTCCGCGATGCCTTCGAAGAGCTCGCCGACCTGGAAGAACAGCATGACGAAGACCGCTTCCGGGAATTGTGTTTCGGCGCCCGGCATGAAGCCGATGGCCAGCGCGCCCAGGGTGGCGACGCTCATCAGGAAGTTCTCGTCGAGCGCCTCACCGTGCGCAAGCGCTTCCGCGGCCTCCTTGAGCGTGTCCAGGCCGACGATGAGGTAGGGGACCAGATAGAGCAGCAGGAACTGCCAGGTGGCCCATTGTGTTTTCTTTTCGACGATCACGGCCACGGCCAGCAGGACGGCCGCCGCCAGGATCGGGATCAGCTTATGATGGTGATGATGTTCGTGATGGTGTTCGTGTGACATAATTTGGTTGATTTTCGAAAGCAAAGGTACGGCGCCGGCGCTGCAACCGGGTTGCAAACTCGTCAGTAATTGCTAACTTTGTGTACCATGATCCCGGAATCTTTTTAACCAATTAATTTATGATATCCAATTTCATCAAGCGTGCCGCCCTGGCGGCCCTTGCGCTCGGTTTCTTCGCGGCGCTTCCCGCCCGTGCACAGGAACTGGACCTTTCGTACCATCATCCGGTCCTCGAGGACTATTTCGCCCCGGCATCCGCCACGCCCGCTACTCCGGACGAGCAGGGCTTCATCCGCCGCTGGTCGCTGCTGGAGCCCATTGCCAAACCGGAAATCCGCACCAATGCCATCTTTGACGACACGTATCTCAACACGGAGTTCGCGAAGATCTATTTCCCGGAGCAGATGACCATCGTCCCGAAGGACGGACAGAAAGTCAAACTCGACAAGAAGACCAAGCTCGCCTGGCACTGCTACGACAGCCGGCGCTACAACGTGAAGCTCTATCGTTTCGCCACCGGTCTGGGCCTGCACCCGACCGAGGCGCTGTACCTGGCCGTGACCGTCGTCAACGTCCCTGAGGACATGACGGTCCGGATGTCCGTCGGCTCCAATTCCGGCTCCAAATGGTGGGTGAACGGCGAGGAGGCCATCCTGCTGTCCGGCGACCGCCGCATGGTCGTGGACGACTGCGTCTCCCGGAAGATTACCCTCAAGGCAGGGCGCAACGTCATCCGCGGCGCCGTGATCAACGGCCCCGGCATGAGCGACTTCTGCATCCGCTTCCTGGATGAGGCGGGCCGGCCCGTCACCAACTTCACCGTCACCAACCAGTAATCCGAACGCCTTATGAAAAAGATAGAATTATCCCTGATCGCTTTGCTGCTGACGGCCCTGTTCGCACTTCCCGCTGCGGCCCAGATCGGCAACGTATATATCCATGACCCGTCCACGATCATCAAGTGCGACGGCAAGTACTACACCTTCGGCACGGGCTCCGGCGGGCTCATGTCAGCGGACGGCTGGACGTGGACCGACGGCGCCGTCCGCACGGGCGGCGGCGTGGCTCCCGACGTGATCAAGATCGGCGACCGCTACCTGGTGGCCTACAGCGCCGGTTATCCCGGCACCGAGGGCAAGACCCGCGGCGTCGTGACCACGATGTGGACCAAGACGCTGGATCCGGAATCCCCGGATTTCGGCTACTCCGAGCCTGAGCTCGTGGCCTGGGCCGGTGACGACGAGGACTGCTGGGCCATCGACCCGGCCTTCCTGATGGGCCCTGACGGCCGCCTGTGGTGCTCCTACGGCACCTATTTCGGCGCCATCCGCATCGTCGAGCTGGACCCGGCCACCGGCAAGCGCATGCCCGGCAACAAGGCGGTGGACATCGCCATCGACTGCGAGGCCACGGCCCTGATGTACAAGGACGGCTGGTATTACCTGCTTGGCACCCACGGCACCTGCTGCGACGGTGTCAACTCCACCTACAACATCGTCTGCGGCCGTTCGCGCAGCGTCACCGGCCCGTATCTCGACAACATGGGCCGCGACATGCTGCAGGGCGGTGGCCGTATGGTCCTTTCCGCGGGCAACCGCGCCACGGGCCCCGGCCACTTCGGCTGGTTCGTGGAGGAGGAGGGCGTTGAGAAGATGTCCTTCCACTACGAGGCGGACTACAACCGCAGCGGCCGCAGCGTGCTGGCCGTGCGCTCCCTGCTCTGGAAGAACGGCTGGCCGGTGGCTGCCGACCCGTTCAAGGAGGGCACCTATGAGATTGAGTCCGAGCGTCGCGGCTACTCGCTGGAGCTGGCCGTCGATTTCGTGCGCCAGGCGGGTGGCATGCGCGCTTTCCGCATCAATCCGAACGACCCTGTGGTCGAGCTCGAGGAGCAGAAACTCGAGGAGGTCCAGGACCGCTGGCCGGCCGGCGAGATCGCCGTACGTGCCGGGGACTACATGTTCCGCCCTCACCAGCGCTGGACGGTGACGGCCGTGCCCGACAAGGGCGGCTACCTCGGCGCTCCGTACTATAAGATCACCATCGCCGGGACCGACCGCGCCCTGGCCGCCACGGAAGACGGCGAACTGGTCGCCGTTCCGGAGTTCACCGGCGCGGACGAGCAGCTCTGGCGCATCGAGCAGCTGACCGACGGCACCTTCCGTATCCTGACGAAGCTTGTCTGCAAGTGCGGCAGGCAGAAGTGCCTCAAGAGCACGGGCGACAGCACCGTCGCCCTGGGCGAGTTCGATTTCTCCAGCGACAATTGCAAGTGGAATTTCAGAGATAGATAAGAGCATGAAGAAGTTTTTGATTTGTATGCTGGCGGCCGGTCTGACCCTGACCGCGTGCGGCCAGAAAGAGCTGAAGCCCTGGACCAAGGGCGGTTTCGAGACGGGCAAGTACCGCAATGTCTTCGCCGAGATGGGCTATGCCAAGAAGGATATCGACGCGAAACTCGAGAGCATTTTCCAGGAAGTTTTCTATGGTCCGGACAAGGTGTATTTCGAGGTGGGGGACGACATGGCGTACATGTCTGACGTCAAGAATTTCGACGCCCGCACCGAGGGTATGTCCTACGGCATGATGGTCACGGTCCAGCTGGACAAGAAGGCCGAGTTCGACCGCCTGTTCCGCTGGGCGAAGAAGTATATGCAGTACCAGGACGGCCCGATGAAGGGTTATTTCGCCTGGAGCCTCGCTCCGGACGGCTCCATTCGCGGCGCCGGCCCGGCCTCCGACGGCGAGCTGTATTTCGTCACCGCGCTGATCTTCGCCTCCAACCGCTGGGGCAACGACGGCGAGATCAACTACCTTGCCGAGGCGCAGAACATCCTGAACTGCTCCTGGGAGAAGGACGGCTCCGAGGGCATCAAGCCTTTCATTGACAAGGAGACGCACCTGATCGCCTTCACGCCCGACGGCCGCGGCACCACCTACACCGATCCTTCCTACCACCTGCCCGCCTTCTACGAAGTCTGGGCCCGCTGGGCGGATGACGGCCGCGCCGATTTCTACCGCGAGTGCGCCAAGGCCAGCCGCGAGTACCTCCATAAGACCATCAACCCGGAGACCGGCCTGAATCCCGACACCAACAACTTCGACGGTTCGGTCATCGAGACCCCGGCCTTCTTTGGCCGCCGGATGAAGCCGGCCTTCCGCTTCGACTCCTGGCGCGTCCCGATGAACATCGCCCTGGATTACTCCTGGGCCTGCGCCGACCGCGAGTGGCAGACCTGGTATGCCAACACCATCCAGGATTTCTTCTACTCCAAGGGAATTGACGAGTTCGCCGACCAGTACAACGTGGATGGCACGGAGGTCGATTTCGCCATGCCGGCCGGTATGGGTGAGTTCCGCGGCACCGGCACCCGCCACTCCGTGGGCCTCGTATCGACGCTTGCCGCCGCCACGCTTGCCGCGGACCACGAGATTGCCCGAGAGTTCGCGCAGCGCCTGTGGGACAGCGAGAACAAGCCCTACGAGGACGGCTACTTCGACGCCTACTACGACGGCCTGCTCCGCCTCTTCGCCTTCATGCACCTGAGCGGTCACTACCGCGTCATCACCCCCGCGAAATAATTAAGCGTTCTTCGCCGGAAGCGGCAGGGCTGGTGCCGTACAAGCTACAAAATGCTTGTCCGTCCCCACCCTGCCGCTTTTCCGTCTCCGAACGCTCCCTGCAGCCGCGCCCACGCACGCCACGCACGGCCCCCGACAGCACGGGCCACCGTGCGCAGGCTCCCGCACGGCCGGCACAACGGCTGCCGGCGCAGAAATCAACAGTGGGAGTCCAGAACTTCGGCGAGGTCGCGGACGGGGCGGTCGGAGATGCGGACGAAGGTGGTGAGGCAGAGGGGGCAGCCGGTGACGATCTGGTCGGGATCCGCGACGGTGAGGTTGTCGAGGGCGTTCCGGGTCATCGGCTGGCGCTGCTCGTAGCTGAGCGTCAAGCTGCCCAGGCTGCCGCCGCAGCAAATGCTCTCGGCGTGGTGCTTGCCCGCCTCGACCACGTCGCCGACGGCGGCGAGGGCCTGCCGCGGCTGCTCGTAGATGCCGCAGCCGCGCCCCAGTTCGCAGGGGTCGTGCCAGACGAGGCGGAGCCCGTCTTCGCGCGTAACCGGCAGCTTGCCGGCGGCGATCAGCTCCTGGAAGAACACGCTGTGGTGCACCACCCGGATGCCCTCCAGCGGATATTCCTCCTTGAATACCTTATAACAGATGGGGCAGGAGAGCAGCAGGGTGTCGCAGCCGCTGGCGCGGATGATTTCCATATTCTTAGCGATGAGTTCGCGCGCCTGCTCCGTGCGCCCGGCCATCATCAGCGGCCTGCCGCAGCAGAGCCCGCCGTCTGGATCCATGAGCTGCCAGCGCAGCCCGGCCTTGTCCAGCAGGGAAGCGGTGGCGCGGCGGATGGACGGAGTCAGCTGCGTCATGCAGCCGGCGAAATAGAGCACGCCGCCCTTGCCGGCGACGGCTTCGGCCATGGGCTGCACGTCGAGACCCGCGTAGGACGGCGTCAGGGCGAATTTGCGCCGCTCGCGTTGCGCCACGCGAAGCTCCGGTCCCTGCACGCCGACCTGGCAGACGGCCGAGCATTTGCCGCAGAGCAGGCATTTGTCGGAGATTTCCGCGATGCGCCGCTCGTTGCCGCGCCGCAGCTGACGGTTCAGATAGACCGTCGCGTCCCGGCAGTTGGCCTTGCGCACGCTCATCGGACAGGCATCGATGCAGACGCCGCAGCTCGGGCAGGAATAGACTTCCAGCAGGGCGAAACCCTTGCGGGGATGGCGGATCTTGATCCCGGCGTTGCGCATCGGAATCAGCAGCATCTCCGCCGGAATGTGCATGTAGCGGGTGAACGGCAGCACGCACATGAAGATGCAGAGGGCGATGGAATAGGCCCACCAGGTCGGCAGGGCGTGCAGATCGTTCCCGAGGAACTGGCGGAACAGCCAGTTGGCGGGAATGGTCATGAAGCTGCCGCCGCTGATGTGGGCGGTGAAGCTTTCCGCCAGCAGGCGCAGCGGGAAGATGGCCCACAGGGAATAGAGACCCACCTGGTCCAGCGCGCTCAGGCGCGTGGTGCGCCGCATGCCCACGATGCGGGAAGCGAAGCGCTTGATGATGGCAAGCAGGATGCCGCTGAGCACGATGAGCAGGAAGAAGTCCATCAGGAACATCAGCAGGGCGCCTTGCAGGGTCTGCTCCGTTTCCGCCACGAAGTAGTTGAAGAAAATCGGATAGTAGAAAAGGTGGATGCGTTCCGGCACGAAGAGCATCACTTCCAGGTGCCCGAGTACGATCAGCATGAACCAGCCGAAGGCAATGCTCGAATGCATGTAGCCCAGGACTTTGTTGCGCTTCCACAACTTCACGTGGATCAGGCAGTTGAGGAAAATGTCCCGGATATTCATCCAGATGTATTTCGGGGTGATGAGCGACAGCAGGAAACGTTTCCGGTCCGACTTGGGCAGCTGGCAGATCACGCGGATCATGGCGATCAGGCAGTAGCCCAGCACGAAGACCATGCCGATCAGGAAGGGGATCACGAAGGGATCGAAACCGCTGGCGAAACGCTCTCTCATCGCACGACCTCCCCGTTTTTATCCAGCCGGCAGAGCGTCAGGATGAGCTGCCGCGTGTTGATGCCGCGCGGGCAGACCATCGTGCACTTGCCGCAGAGCATGCAAGCGGACAGCATCCTGTCTACTTCGGCGTCCTGCCCGCGCTGCAGGCCGAGCAGGACTTTCCGGACACTCATCCCCGTCCAGGGCGACGCCGTGCAGGTGGCACTGCAGCTTCCGCAGCCGATGCAGGTGCGCGCGTCGGGCACCAGCTGTACGAGCCGGTCGTAGCGGCGGCGGTCCACCTGGTCCAGGTTGACGGCGGAACTGGGGGCGAGCTTGAATCCGAAATCCATGGCCTACCCGCGTGAATTGAAGTAATGGTGGATGGCAAGGGCGGCGCTGCGCGCCTCCGCCAGCGTCTCGGGAACCGTCTTGGCCCCGGTGCAGGCACCGGCGAAGAAGACGCCTGGGCGGGAAGAATCCGTGATGGCGGCGAGGTTGTTACGGCTCTTGAGGAAACCGTCGTCATCGACCGCCACGCCGATTTCGCGCGCGTACTGCTGCGCGTCAGGGTTGCAGACGATGCCGGCCATCAGTATCAGCAGGTCCAGCGTGACCTTGACCGGCTTGCCGGAAAGCGTGTCCTCCGCCTTGACGACGACGCGGCCGTCGATGGCTTCGCCGACTTCCGACACGCGTCCGCGGATGAAATGGATGCCGCAGTCGCGCTGCGCCTTGATGTAGAAATCTTCGTATTTCTTGCCGAAGAGGCGGAGGTCCATGTAGAAGCAGTAAACTTCCGCGTCCGGGAATTCTTCCTTCATCTCGATGGCCTGCTTGATGGCGGTGATGCAGCAGACCTTGGAGCACTGCGGGTTGCCGGCCTTGAGGTCGCGGGAACCCACGCAATGCACGAAACCGACGGCGCGCGGATGGTCCACGCGGGCGTCCTGACGGCTGTTGAACCACTGCTCGAGGTCTCGGTTGGTGATCACGCGGTCGTAGATGCCGTAGCCGTATTCTTCCTTCTTGGTGGCGTCGAAAAGATGGAAGCCGGTGGCGAATAGCACGGCCTGGCAGAGCAGCGAGGAGCCGTCGCCGAGGATGAGGTTGAATTCATCCTTGAGGCGGTTGATGCTGGAGATCTCGGCGTTCAGCAGGGTGCGGATATTCGCCGTCCGCGCGAGGAGCGGCTGCAGGACGTCCCCGGCCGGCGTCATGTCCGGGAAGAGCCGGTTCCATTCGGCCACGTGCCCGCCGACGGCGGGGGCTTTCTCGATCAGAACGGGCTTGTAGCCCAGCGCCGCAAGCTGGCTCGCGGCTTCCAGTCCGGCGATGCCGGCGCCGATGACGGCGATGACGGGTTGGCGGTTGATCATAGGCTCAGCAGCATTTGAGGACCGTTGGCAGGCCCGGTTTCATGATTTCTTTTTCGTTCAGGCCCAGATACTTCTTCGCGGGGTCGTAGGCGATGCCGATCTTGTCGAGCAGCGGCTCGGGGCCCACCTGGTGGATCTGGAGCCCGAGGTCCCAGGGATCGTAACCCAGCACCAGGCCGGCCAGTTCTTCATAGGTGAGGGCGGGGATGCCGAAGCCGTTCTGCCCGTAGGTCTTGCCCGTCTGCTCGGCGATGACGTACTGCCAGCGGTCGAGGAAATACGGGCAGCCGGGGCAGTTGGTGATGATCATGTCCGGATGGAAGGGCTCCATGGACTCGAACTTCTTGTGCGTGTTGGAGACGCTGTAGCCGCGGTTCGCCTTGACCAGGTACTGGCGGAAGCCGAAACCGCAGCAGTGCCGGCGTTCGGGATAATCGATGATCTGGCCGCCCCAGGATTCCACCATGCCGCTCAGTACGCAGGGGTATTCGGCGCCTCCGACGCCCTTGTGCGGGAACATCTTGGAATAGTGGCAACCGATGTGTTCGACGATGCGGAGCGGTTCGCCGGTAGCGCGCGAAACGAGATGATACTGTGCACGTTCGGCGATCTCGTCACGAAGCTTGTAGATTACGTCACTGGCGTGTGCGACGTATTCCGGTTTCTCGAACTCGCGGCGGCAGGCCTTCCAGAGATGCTCCCGGATCCGGGCCTCCAGTTCGGGGAACTCGCGCCAGGTCTCCAGAATCTCCGTATAGTTCCCGAAGGAGGTGATGCAGCTGGTCACCAGGTTTTTATAGCCCGCTTCCGTCATCAGGGCGAACTGGCGGGCGACAATGGTCATCGCCGTCTCCTGCGGAATGGTGTCGCTGTGATAGGCGATGCCTCCGCAGGTGGTATGATGCGGCGTCTCATAAAGGTCCTTGCCGAGCAGGTCCCGAACGATCTTGACGAAATGCGTTTCGGAGGCCGGGAAGAAGCTCTGGCGTATGCAGCTCCGGACATAGAACCAATGGTCATCCGGAATCTCTTTCTGGTAGTCGGACCAGATTTTCTGTTTTCCTTGGTAGATCATTCGTTGTTGAAATGCCCCGGAGAGCAGTGTGTAAAGATATATTTGATGTATTCGTCGGGCGTCAGGCCCATTTCCTCCGCTTTGGCGAGGGAGTATTTTTCGACAAGTTCGATGCGCTCCGTGCCGCCGGTCTCGTCGTAAATGGCCTTGAGTTCGTCGAGGTCTTCCTGCGGAATCTTCCGCAAAGCGCCCGGGCCTTCTTTCCCGAAGTTCGCGCCCAGCCGGGCATAGACGTCTTCCTTGTGTGCAAGGACCCATTCGAATACGGGTCCGGATTCAGGGTGGTCTTCGAACGCGAAAGTGGACGGGTGGACGCAGTAGCCGAGGTGGAGTACGTTGTAGTTCAGAGCCTTGGTAAGCGCATAGAGCTGGCGGCCCTTCTCCGAGCAGGTGAAGTAGCCGAGCTTAGCGGACAGGTTGCGCAGGGCCATGATGACGAGCCCCGGGCCGTTCTTGCGCGGACAACGCGTCACGCAGGACATGCATTCGCCGCAGTACCAGATGGTCTCGCTCTTCAGGAGCGCCTCGATCTCCGCGTCATCTTTGCGCTGGACCGTGTCCACGATTTTGCGCGGGTCGTATTTGTAGAACTCCGCCGCGGGGCAGATGGCCGTGCAAGTCCCGCAGTTGATGCAGGTCTTGAGTCCTTCCCGGAAACGGTAGTCTTTACAGAGTTCGTCGTATAATTTGCCCATGTCGTGCAAAGTTACGGAAAAAATCAGTAAATTTGTAAGAATTAACCCCCAAAGCGAAGCGCTATGGACAGACACCTGGATGCACACTGCGAGGCCATTCTGGAGGAGTTCAGGCAGGAACTTCCCCAGTTCAAGTCTGTCGCCAAAGAAGTGTATGACTCCCTGAAATCCACTTTTGAGGAGGCGGGACTGGTGGTGGCCGCGATCGAGTACCGCGTGAAATCGGAAGATTCCCTGGCCGGTAAACTTGAACTCAAGGGCGCCAAATACAAATCCCTGGCGGACATAACGGACATCATCGGCCTGCGCGTGATCACGTTCTACATCGACGACGTGGACAAGGTGGCCTCCGCCGTGGAACGTCTCTTTACGGTGGACTGGGAAAACTCCGTGGACAAGCGCAAGATCCATGAGATCGACAGCTTCGGCTATCTCTCCCTGCATTACATCTGCTCGAAAAAGGGTTTCCCGTACCGCTTCGAAATCCAGATGCGCACCGTCCTGCAGCACGCCTGGGCCAACATGAACCATGACACGGGCTACAAGAGCGGCGTGGAGGTGCCGAAGGAGTACCTGCGCAACCTGAGCCGTCTCGCGGGCATGTTGGAGCTGGTGGACGAACAGTTCAGCATCATCCGGAATGATTTGACGGACTACCGCCGCCGGGTGCAGGCGCTCGTGGCCTCCGGCAACCTGGCCGACGTCCCCCTGGACGGCGACACCTTCCGGAGTTTCCTGGACCTGAAACCGTTCGAACCGCTGAACCGGCGCATCGCTTCCGTCAACCAGGCGGAGATCCAGGAAGTGCCGCTGATGCCCTACCTGGCGGTTTTCAAGAATCTGGAGTGCAAGACGCTGGGCGATGTCCAGAAAATGATAAAGGATTATTCCGAAGGCGCATATCAGATCGCCTGCTATCAGATCGGCCTCACGGACCTGGATATCATCTCATCCTCCCTGGGGCCCCAGGACGTCTGCATCGCTTATATTCTCAAAAGCGGGGGTGGCCGCGCCGGCATCCGCGCCATGTTCGACACGCTCAACGGTCCGTCGGAAAGCAACGACGCGATGGCCGCGTTCCTGACCGAGCAGGCGTCCGCCCTACCA
>JAFXUS010000043.1 GCA_017535125.1 Bacteroidales bacterium
CTCCCCGGACGGGCCGTATGACCTGGAACTTGCGAAGAAGTTCAAGGAGACCTTCCTGGAGAAGGGCGGCTCCGAGGAGCCGATGACCCTCTACAAGGCCTTCGCCGGCCGCGAGCCGGACTCCCAGGCCATGTTGCGTGGTCGCGGCCTGATTGACTAAGGATGTGTCGTTAGGAATTTCCAGCCGGACACGGCTGGAATGAATGATATCTTTCCCTCGGCAGCAGGAATCAATACTGCTTCGCCGGGGGAAAGTTGTTTCTCGTCCTGCTCCGTCTTGAGGGTGCCGGAGCCGTGGAGCCCGATGGCAATCAGGAAAGGAGATTCGCCGGTCAAGCCGGCGAATAACGTTTTATCGTCATCCCCGGCTTGACCGGGGATCTCCGCCCGCTGCGTCATATCGTACAAGGTTGTTGTAAAGTACGGGCAGCGGACGAGCTCGACAGGCGCATCCTGCTTCGGCTCGTACGGCGTACGGTATTCCGGATAGACGCGATAATCAATCGCATCCTTCGCCTCCTGCGTGTGCAGCTGGCGCGGCTTGCCGTCCAGTCCCGGACGGTTGTAGTCGTAGATGCGGTAGGTGATGTCGGAGGTCTGCTGGATCTCGGCAAGGTAGCAACCGCCGCCGATGGCGTGGATGCGGCCGGAGGGCAGGAAGAAGACGTCGCCGGGCGCGACGGTATGCTCCGCCAGCACATCGGTGATGCGGTCCTGCTCCACCAGGCGGACGTAGTCGTCTGGCGTAATCTGCTCCTTGAGGCCGGAGATCAGTTTCGCGCCGGGCTCGGCGCCGATCACGTACCACATTTCCGTCTTGCCGTTGCAGCCGTGGCGCTTCGCGGCCAGCTCGTTGTCCGGATGGACCTGGATGCTGAGGTCGCGCTTCGCATCGATGAACTTGATCAGCAGCGGGAACTGCCCGGGATAGAGTTCCGTGATCTTCTTGCCCGCTTCCGGGCCTTCGGCCACCACCGACTCACTGCCCGGGACACCGGAGAGCACCCAGCTCTCGGTGCCCCAGACCAGGGTCTTGAGAATCGGCGTGAACTTGTACATATCGCTTAGATGAGCGGTTCAGCGGTCATCGCGGCAGGCTGCGGGATGCCCATCAGCTTGAGGATGGTCGGCGCCACGTTGCAGAGGGCGCCGTCCTTGACCGTCTTCACGGCGTCGCCGGCGTTCATCACGACGAACTGTACCGTGTTGAGGGAGTGGGCCGTGTTCGGCGTACCGTCCGGGTTCACCTCGAAGTCGGCGTTGCCGTGGTCGGCGGTCAGCAGCACCACGTAGTCGTGCGCGATGGCGGCCTCGACCACCTTGCCCACCAGTTTGTCGATGCACTCGACCGTCTTGGTGACGGCGGTATAGACGCCCGTGTGGCCCACCATGTCGCCGTTGGCGAAGTTCAGGATGATGAGGTCTTCCTTCTCGGTGTTGATGACGTCGATCAGTTTCTCGGCCACCTCGGGGGCGCTCATCTGCGGCAGCAGGTCGTAGGTCGGCACCTTCGGGGAGTTCACCAGGATGCGGTCCTCGCCTTCGAACTGCAGCTCGCGGCCGCCGTTGAAGAAGAAGGTCACGTGGGCGTATTTCTCCGTCTCGGCGATGCGCAGCTGGCGCTTGCCGGCCTTGGAGACCGTCTCGCCGAGGGTGTCGTTCACCAGCTCCTTGTCGAAGAGGATGTGCACGCCGGTGAAGGAGGCGTCGTACGGGGTCAGGCAGCAGTAGTACAGCGGCAGGGTGTGCATACCCTCTTCCGGCATGTCTTTCTGCGTGAGCACGGCCGTCAGTTCGCGGGCGCGGTCGTTGCGGAAGTTGTAGAAGATGATGGCGTCGCCTTCCTCCACTTTCGCGAGCGGAGCGCCGGCGGCGTCGGTGATGACGATCGGCTTGACGAACTCGTCGGTCACGTCGGCGTCGTAGGATGCCTGGATGCCCTCCAGCGCGGACTTGAAGGCCGCGCCCTTGCCCTCGACCAGCAGGTCGTAGGCCTCTTTCACGCGGTTCCAGCGCTTGTCGCGGTCCATGGCGTAGAAGCGGCCGCAGACGGTAGCGATCTTGCCCGTGGTCTCGGCCATTTTCTGCTCAAGCTCCTCGAGGAAGCCCTTGCCGCTGCGCGGGTCGGTGTCGCGGCCGTCCATGAAGGCATGGACATACACCTGCTCCAGGCCGTATTCCTTCGCGACGCGGAGGAACTCGTACACATGCTCCAGGGAGGAGTGCACGCCGCCGTGGGAGGTGAGGCCCATCAGGTGGAGTTTCTTGCCGGAGGTCTTGACATAGTCATAGACCGCCTTGATCTCGGCGTTCTCGAGGAACTTGTGGTCGCGGACGGCCATGTTGATCTTGACGAGGTCCTGATAGACCACGCGGCCGGCGCCCAGGTTCATGTGGCCGACCTCGGAGTTGCCCATCTGCCCGTCCGGCAGACCGACATATTCGCCGCAGGCCTGCAGGTGGCCGGCGGGATATTTCGCACGCAGGCCGTCGATGACCGGCGTGCCCTGCGCCCAGATGGCGTTGGAATAGTTGTGTTCGCCCTCGCCCCAACCGTCGAGGATCATCAGAAGTACTTTACGGTTCATATCTGTTTGTATTTATTATTCATCCGTCATTCCCGACCCGATCGGGAATCTTTTATCTTGCAAAGATAACAAAATAAAGGATAGCATCTTCGATGGATGCTATCCTTATTTATTAGGATTTACTGGCGCTTACTCCGCCGTTTCAATCAGTTCATAATCCAGCAGGCGCTGCTCCAGGTTGGCGCTCTTGACCCGGATGCGGACCGGGTCGCCGAGGCGGAACTGGTGGTGGCGGCGCTTGCCGACGAGCCGGTAGCGCGCCTCGTCGAATTCGTAGAAGTCGGAGCGGATGTCGCGCACGGACACCATGCCCTCGATCTTGGTCGGCTCGATCTCCACGTACATGCCCCATTCGGTGATGCCGGACACGTGGCCGTCGTACTCCTCACCGATCTTGTCCATCATGAACTCGACCAACTTGTACTTGGTGGAGGTGCGTTCGGCGTCCGCCGCCACGAGCTCGCGCTCGGAAGCGTAGCGGCACTCCTCCTCGAACTTGTCCTTCTTGGCGCTCTCGCCGTTGTCCAGGTAGCGCGCCAGCAGACGGTGCACCATGAGGTCGGGATAACGGCGGATCGGAGAGGTGAAATGGGTGTAGAACTTGAACGCGAGGCCGTAGTGGCCGATGTTGTCGGTGCTGTAGCAGGCCTTCGCCATGGCGCGAAGCGCGAGATTCTCCAGCGCGGCGAACTCCGGCTTGCCCTTGGCGGACTCCAGCAGGGCGTTGAGGTCCTTGGCTGCGCGGCGGCCGCCGGTCGGCCGCTCGTTCGGAATGCGGTAGCCGAAGCCCTTCGCGAAGGTATAGAGGTTCTCCAGCTTGATCTCGTTGGGCTCGCCGTGGACGCGGTACACGAAGGTCTTGGCGTTCTTCTGCGCCACGCCGTTCATCTGCCCGCCCGTCGCGACGAACTCCGCTACCGTGCGGTTCGCCAGCAGCATGAACTCCTCGATCAGCCAGTTGGCCTCCTTGGAAATCTTCTGATAGACGCGGATCGGCTTGCCCTTCTCGTCCACCTCCACCTTCATCTCCGGCCGGTCAAAGTCGATAGCCCCGTTCTTCCGCTCGTTCTCCTTGAATATACTCGCTAATTTATGCAGCGTTTGGATCGCTTCTGTCAGTTGCGGGTCGGCAGCAGCTGCCTCCGAAAAACCGTAGCCGCCCGTGGCTTCGTGAACGGGAGGGGCCCAGCCGTCAGGCTGGGAGGGATGAGCGCTTTGCGCGAAGTTTTGCGGAGGCAGGCTGCTGCCGGCCAAAGCTTCGATAATGCTTTGCGCCTGATCGTAGTCAAGACGGAAATTGGAGTTGATGACGGTGCGGCCGATCCAGCGGGAGCGGATTTCCGCCTTCGGCGTCATCTCGAAGACGGCCGAGAACGTCAGTTTGTCCTCGTGCGGGCGGAGCGAGCAGAGCTTGTTGCAGAGCTTCTCCGGAAGCATCGGAACCGTGCGGTCCACCAGATAGACGGACGTGCCGCGCTCGCGCGCCTCCTTGTCCACGAGGGAGCCCGGCCGGACGTAGTACGACACGTCGGCGATGTGCACGCCGACCTCGTAATTCCCGTTCGGGAGCGCCTTGAACGACAGCGCGTCGTCGAAATCCTTCGCGTCGGCGGGATCGATGGTGAAGGTGAAGGTGTCGCGGAAATCCTTGCGGCCCTTCAGGTCCTCCGCCGTGATGTCGTCGGAAATCTTGTCTGCGGCGTTCTCCACCTCGGACGAGAACCGGTAGGGGAGATTGAACTCCGCCAGGATGGCGTGCATCTCGGTATCGTTGTCGCCGGGCTGCCCGAGCACATCGACCAGATGGCCGAAGGGCCCCGGATCGCGGCGGTCCCAGCGGTCCACGACCGCGGCCACCTTCATCCCGGCCTGCGCGCCCATCGCCGCTGCCGCCTCGGCATCCACCTGGATGTCGTACGGCATCGTCTTGCTCTGCATCAGGACCCAGGCCTGCGCCCCGACAGTATGATAATAGCCCACGAAGGGGCGGGTGGAACGCTCGAGGATCTCCACGACCTCGCCCTCGCGGCGGCGCGTGTCGCCGCCTTTCAGCCGCGTCACGGCCACGCGCACGGTGTCGCCCTGCAGGGCGCGGCGGGTCTTGGAAGCCTTGACGAAAATGTCATCGTCCTGCCCTTCCACCATCACGAAAATGAAACCCTCGCGGGTCATCTGTACCTTCCCGACCAATTCCGGGAAACTCTTCCGGCTGCCTTCGCCGGACCTCTTTCGGCCGAACGGTTTCCGGCCCTTTGCACTTCTTTTCTGCATAGTCAATTATTCAAGACAAATGTACATAAAATCTCGCGGAAAAATCGTATCTTCGTATGTCATTCGTTCAGTTATGAGTGTAGAAAGCCTGAAAGCCCACATCCGGACCGTTCCGGATTTCCCCGTCAAGGGCATCCTCTTCTGGGATGTCACCACCCTGTTCAAAGACGCAGCCTGCCTGAAGGAAGTCGTCGACACCCTTTACGAAATGTATAAAGACAAAGGCATCACCAAGGTGGTGGGCATGGAGACCCGCGGCCTCGTGATCGCCCCCGCCCTGGCGATCCGCCTCGGCGCGGGCCTGGTGATGGCCCGCAAGCCCGGCAAGCTTCCGGCGGACACCTACAGCGAGCGCTACATGAAAGAATACGGTCCCGACACCATCGAGATCCACAAGGACGCCATCTCGCCTGACGACGTGGTGCTGATCCACGACGACCTGCTCGCCACGGGCGGCACGGTCGGCGCCGCCGCCCGCATGATGGAGAAATACTTCCGGCCCAAGCAGCTCCTGATCAACTTCATCATCGAACTGGAAGAGCTGAACGGCCGCGTGGCGCTGCCTGCCGGCGTGGACGTGCAGTCCATCATCAAAGTCTGACGATTCATTTTTATATCATACGATGAAAAAAGTATTCCTGATGGCGGTGACTTCCGCCGCACTGCTTTTCGCTCAAGGAGCAAAGGCACAGACCAACCTCCAGATCTTCTATGACTTCGGATCGGACCGTCAGCACGTGACCACGACCCTCGAAGGCTTCTACAACGACAATTGGGGTAACACCTTCTTCTTCATCGATTATGATTACAACGGCAAGGACGTGAACAACAAGAACGTCTCCCCGTCCAGCACGTACTTCGAAATCGCCCGCTGCCTGAACTTCTGGCAGGCTTCCAAGCTGGGCGGCCTGAGCCTTCAGGTGGAGTACAACGGCGGCCTCGGCCTCGGCTACGGCGTCAACCATGCGTTCCTGGGCGGCTTCGACTATTTCCTGCACAGCGCCGACTTCAACAACACCTTCAACATCAAGGTGCTCTACAAGAAGATCCTCGGTGCCACGCAGCAGGTTCCCCTCCAGTTCACCCTCGTCTGGGGCCTCCAGGACCTGTTCGGCGTGAAGGGCCTCCGCTTCTCCGGCTTCGCCGATTTCTGGTGGGAGGACCACAC
>JAFXUS010000044.1 GCA_017535125.1 Bacteroidales bacterium
TGGGTGACCCTGGAAAGCCGCGTCCGCGACTGGGCCAAGAGCTCCGACACCCTCTACGTGGTGACGGGCTGCGTGACGGACGGCGCGAAACACTATGTGCTCGACCGCAGCGACAACCGGATCACGGTCCCGACCGCCTACTTCAAGGCCGTGCTCCGCTACAGCCGGAATACGACGCTGGGACGCAGCGGCTACATGTCCGCGGCGTTCTGGTATGACCATGAGAACTACCCGCAGACCTTCTCCAAGAAAGAGTCGCTTTCGGTGAAGGCCCTGGAGGCAAAACTGGGCTACTCGCTCTTCGTGAACCTTGCGGCGAAACTGGGCGCGGAAACCGCCCGGGCCATTAAAGAAGAAGAACCCTCCACCGTCAACTGGTGGTGGCAATAGCAATAAGACGCTATGAGAAAGACAATCCTATACGGTATGCTGACCGCCCTCGTCCTGTGGGCGGCGCTCGCCGCGCCCGCCTCCGCGCAGCGCGGCGGCCGGAGCTACGTGATCGGCTTCTACAACCTTGAGAACCTCTTCGACACCTACCACGATGAGGGCAAGAACGATTACGAATATCTCCCTGACGGGGCCAACCAGTGGACGGAGGCCAAGTACGTCAAGAAACTCCACAATATGGCCACCGTGATCCGGGCCATCCACGACGACAATAAGGTCTGGCACGCCGTACTGGGCGTCAGCGAGATCGAGAACCGCCACGTCCTCGAGGACCTCGTCATGCAGCCGGAGATCGCGGAAGCCAATTTCCAGATCGTCCACTACGACGGCCCCGACCGCCGCGGCGTGGACGTGGCGCTGCTGTACCGCCCGTCCGTCTTCCAGGTGCTCGAGAGCCGCTCGATCCCGTTCACCTTTGCCGCCGACAGCAAGGTCAAGTTCTCCCTGACGAAGGAGGAACAGGACGACTTCCGCACCCGCGACATCCTGATGGTGCGCGGCCTGCTCGGCGGCGAAATGTTCGCTTTCTTCGTGGCGCACCTCCCTTCCCGCACGGGCGGCAAGGGCGGCGACCTGCGCTCGCGCGGCGGCGAAATCATGTACGAGGAGGCGATGAAGCTGCAGGCGCAGTACCCGGGCATCAAGATCGTCGCCATGGGCGACATGAACGACAATCCCACCGACGACAGCATGGCCGTCTATATGCGCGCCAAGGAAAAGATCGCCGACGTTGGGCCGAAAGATTTCTTCTCTCCGTTCCTCTCCATGTACAAGGCGGGCTACGGCTCGCTGGCCTACCAGGGGGAATGGAACATCTATGACATCATCGTGGTCAACTCCAACCTGGTCAATGCCCGTCAGGGCTCGCTCGGGCTCATCCCGATCGTCAAGGACAAGTACTACGGCCGCGTCTTCCACAAGCCGTTCATGACGCAGCAGGAAGGCGATTACAAGGGCACCCCGTTCCGGACCTCGTCCGGCGGCGCCTTCATCAACGGCTACAGCGACCACTATCCGACTTATATCGTTGTCAGTACTAAACACGCAGCAAGATGATTCACCACAGACTGATATCCGCGCTCTGCGCCCTGCTGCTGCCCCTGTCCCTGCTCGCGCAGGCCACCGGCGGCATCACGGGCACGGTCATCGACCGCGGCGGCCGCGTCCCCGTGCAGGGGGCGTCCGTGACGCTGTACCAGGGCGCCGCCGAACTCGTCACCGTGGTCACGGGCGAGGAAGGCCGTTTCCGCGTCAGCGAACTGGCGGACGGCATGTACGACCTCGTCGTCCTGGCCCCGGGCTTCCTGGAGACGCGCGTGAACGTGACTGTGAACGACGGTTTCGTCCGGAACCTGTTCAACGTCACGCTGACCCAGGCGCGTCCCGAAGTGATGGAGGAGATGGACGAGGAGTTCGACATGGGCGATTCCGGCTACCGCGACAACCCGTCGGTCCTCTTCGACCAGAACGACGTCTTCAACAGCGTGGCCGGTTACAATTTCAGCGCGGTGCGCTTCAACCCGCGCGGCTACAGCTCCGACTCGCAGGACGTCTATCTCGCGGGCGTGCGGATGAATGACGCCGTGACCGGCGGCACGCCGTTCTCGCTCTGGAGCGGACTCAACGAGGCCACGCGCAACAAGGCGTCCGTCACGGGCACGGAGGCGTCCGATTACGGTCTGGGCCGCTACAACGGCGTGACCAACATCTTCGCGGACGCGCCGAACGTGCGCACCGGCCTGCGGGGGAGCGTGCTGACCAACAGCGCCATGTACCGGCTCCGCCTGATGCTGACCTACGCCTCCGGCGTGAAGGACAACGGCTGGTCCTACGCCCTGTCCGTGTCCGCCCGCCTGGGCGGCAACGACTGGATCCGGGGCGTCTTCTACCGCTCGTTCGGCTATTTCGCGTCAATCGCGAAAGACTGGGACCACGCGCGCCTGTCGCTGAGCGTGCTCGGCACGCCGGGCAGCCGCGGCGCGCAGAACGCGTCCACGCAGGAGGTCTATGACCTCACGGGCGACTACATGTACAACTCCAACTGGGGCTACCAGAACGGCCGCCTGCGCAATGCCCGCGTCCGCAATACGCACGAGCCCATCGCCTTCCTGAAATTCGACTACACCCCGTCGGACGCCTTCAAGCTCTCGACGACGCTGCTGGGCCGCTTCGGCACCAACGGCTATACGGCCATCGACTGGAACGACGCGCAGGACCCGCGCCCGGACTACTACCGCAACCTCCCGAGCTACTTCTGGTCGGAGAACGAGGACTACGGCCGCACCAGCTACATGAAATGGGCGGCCGCGCGCGAGGCCTGGATGCATCCGGAGCGCTTCGCCAGCATTACCCAGCTGAACTGGGACCGTCTCTACGAGGTCAACAAGGGCAACGTCGAGTCCTCCGGCCTCGCGCGTTCCAAATACATTCAGGAGGAGCGTTTCACCGATCAGCTCGACCTGCACCTCGCGAGCCACTTCAAGTGGCGCGTGGACGACCAGGTCCTCTTCACGGGCGGCCTGGACGGCCGCATCAACCGCACCGAATATTATAAGAAGGTGGCGGACCTGCTCGGCGGCGACTACTACCTCGACGTGGACTCTTTCGCGGAGCGCGAATACGCTTCCGTGGAGGCCAAGACGCAGAACGACCTCGACTACTGGCTCGCGCAGGGCGCGGCCCGGGCGTTGAAGGTCGGCGACAAATTCGGCTACGACTATTATGCGCAGGTGCGCGAGGCGAGCGTCTGGCTCAACGGCCGCTTCTCGCTGGGCGGCTTCAGCACCAGCATCGGCGGCACCGTGGGCTACACCGCCTTCTGGCGGGAAGGCCTCGTGCGCAAGGGCCTGTTCCCGGGCCTTCGCCCGAACGGCGACGACTTCGTCATCGGCGGCGTCAACCTCAGCCGCGACGCCGAGGGCAATCTCCTCCCGGGCTCCTACGGCAAGTCCGCGGTGCAGCAGTTCCTGACCTGGTCCGGCAAGCTCTCGATGAACTGGGTGATCGGCGGCAAGACGCGCGTCTATCTCAACGCCGGCGCGTTCCAGGACGCCCCGACCTTCGCGAAGGCCTTCCTGTCGCCGCGTACGCGCGACACGGTGGTGGACGGGCTGAAGCCGGTGCGGACCTATACGGCCGACCTGAACTGGCAGTACTCCGGCAACGGGGTGAACTTCCGCCTGACGGGCTACTATACCAAGATCTTCGACCAGACGGACGTGATGAGCGCCTTCGACGACCTGCAGAACGCCTTCTCCAATTTCGCGCTGAGCGGCATCGACGAGCAGCATTACGGCGTCGAGCTCGGCTTCAAGGTCCCGACCTTCATCCCGAACCTCTCGCTGGAGGGCGCGCTGAGCGCCGGCCGTTTCGAGTACACCTCCAACCCCACGATGGTGCAGACGGTGGACAACAACGCCGAGCCGGTGCGATACGGCGAGAGCACCACGGTCCTGATCCCGTACTGGAAGAGCCATCCGGTCTTCAAGCGTGACGCGAACGGCGCCATCACCTCCGAGATCGACCATTTCCAGCAGCACTACGTGCCCGGCACGCCCCAGCTGGCGGCCAGCCTGGGCCTGTCCTTCAATCATAATTACTGGTACATCGACGTCGATGCGGAGTACTTCGCCGGCTCGTTCCTTAGCATGAATCCGCTCTACCGTACCGACTACGCCACGGCGGGCCCCGACAACACGGTGACCCCGACCGAAGTGGAGTACATGACGGCGCAGGAGTGCTTCGCCCCCAGCTACCTGATCAACTTCAGCATCGGCAAGAGCTGGTATATCGACCGCAAGTACCAGATCGGATTTTCGCTGAACGCGAAGAACCTGCTCAACAAGCGCGACGTCAAGACCGGCGGCTACGAGCAGACCCGCCTCGTGGACAATACCGTGGGCAAGGAGCGCTACTACCGCTTCGACTCCAAGTATTTCTACATGAGCGGTTTCAATTACATGTTGAACGTCTATTTCAGATTCTAGGGCCATGAAGAAGATCTTATCATTCATCGTTGCGCTCGCGGCCCTGTCCGCCTGCCAGGAGTGGGATCCGGTCCTGATCCGGGACTACGGCGTGCCCGAAGACCGGGAGCCGATGATGGCGACGGTCAATACGACCATCGCCCAGCTTAAGCAGATGTACGTCGAGGCGGGCCATGCCGTCGAGATCGGCGCGGGCGTGGTCATCGGCGGCCAGGTCATCTCCAGCGACCGGAGCGGCAACCTGTACCGCGAACTCTATATCCAGGACGCCACCGGCGCCATCTGCGTCAAGGTGGGCAAGTCCTCCATGTACAGCGACTACCATCTCGGCCAGTGGCTCTATATCGACTGTGCCGGCCTGGTGATCGGCGCCTACCACAGCATGCCCCAGCTGGGCATCGAGGATGAATCCGGCGAGTACGACACGGCCTACATCGATGCGCAGTACCTGATCGATACGCACATCTTCAAGGGCCGCGTGGCGGAGATGCCGCAGCCGCGCAGCGTCACGGCGGCCGAGATCTCGCAGGCCGTCAAGGACGGCGGCTTCAAGAGCGATCTCTGGGGCGCCTACGTCAAACTGCCCGGCGTGACCTACGGGTCCAAGATTTTCGCAATCCTGTATGCGGGCGACGGCAACGAAAACCGCATTTTCCTGAGAGACGGGAATTACGGCGTCACGACCTGGGCCATGACCAAGGCCAAGCTGCTGGAAAACATCGCCGCGGGCAACTTTGCCGGTACGTCCACGCAGGGCGGCCGGAAACTCGAGGGCGAGGTGCTCGATGCGCTCGTCGAGAACGCGTCTCCCGTGACGATGAGCCAGTATTTCTCGCTCGCGGGCGTGGACGTGCAGGTCCGCACCAGCGGCTATGCCAAGTTCGCCGACTCGGAGATTCCCGCGGCGGTGATCGAAGGTGCGCCCGCGGACCTGACCGGCCTCATGACCATATACAATAGTGACGCCCAGTTTACTTTGATTGACCTGGACGGTGTGTCCGTCCAATAACCTTGAATACGCGTTCCATGAAAACACATCACATCCTCCTGACCGTCATCGCATGCATGATCGCCTCGCTTGCCTCCGCGCAGGTGCAGCGCGACTCGGTCAAAGTATATTTCCGCCAGGGTAAGTCGGATTTCGACGCCTTCTATGAGGGCAATGCCCGCCGGCTCACCGACTTCACCAACAAGGCCAAGGTCCTGCAGCGCGACACGCTGGTGACCCTGGACCGCGTGATGGTGATCGCCTCCTCGTCGCCCGAAGGTTCGACCGAGGTCAACGAAAAGCTGGCGTACAACCGTGCGAACAAAATCGCGGACTACCTGCATCAGAACATCCGCTTCGACGAGAACGCATTCGAGGTGTATTTCAAGGACCTCGACTGGGATCTCTTCGAGCGGCTGGTGGAGGAAGACCACTACGTCCCGATGCGCCGCGAACTCCTGGGCCTGATCCGGGAGCATGACCTCAAGCGCATCAAGGTGGTGCGTTTCCAGCGCACCTGGGATTACCTGCTGGACAACATCTTCCCGGAGATGCGTTCGACGCTCATCGTCTTCGAGTACCGCACGGCCGAGGCCCGGGAGGCGGAGGCGGCAGCGGCTGCCGCCGCGGCGGCCGAAGCGGCCCGTCTCGCGGCGGAGCAGGAGCGCGCCCGCCTCGAAGCGGAGCGGCGCGCCGCGGAGGAGGAAGCGGCCCGGCTGGCGAGCCTGGTGCCCCCGCCGCTGCCGGACGACGACGAGGATTTCTCGCTCGACCTGCAGGAGGCCCGCCCGTGGAGCTGGTACGTCAAGACCAATCTGCTGGGCCTGGCGCTGCTGGACGCCAATCTCGCATTCGAGTTCGAGATGGGGCGCCACATGTCCATCAGCCTGCCGTTCTACTATTCTGCCTGGGACTGGTTCACGCCCCAGACCAAGTTCCGCGTAGTCGGCACGCAGCCGGAGCTGCGTTTCTGGTTCCGTGACAATTTCAGCGGCCCGTTCATCGCTGCGCACGGCACCGTGGCGTGGTACAACATCGCGCTGCCCAACGCCGAATACCGCATCCAGGACCGCGACGGCCGGAATCCGGCCTACGGCGCCGGCCTCAATTTCGGCTGGAAATTCCGCCTCGACCGCAACCGCCGCGACCGCTGGGGCCTCGAGCTGAGCGCCGGCGGCGGCTGGCTGCATCTCGACTATGACGTCTATTACAACATGGAAGGCGGCCGCCTCGTTTCCTCCGAGGCGCGCGAGTACTACGGCCTCGACCATGCTTCCATTGCCATCACTTATCGTTTCGGCCGATGAGACGACTCCCGTATATTGCTTTCGTGCTGGTCGCGGCGCTGTCCGCGGCCTGTACGCCGCATGAATTCCCGGTCACCGAACCGGTGGCGCCGGAGCAGGATTTCTCGTTGAAAATCCTCTTCGACGAATCGCTGCCAGACCAGCAGCTGATTACGCCCACCAAGTCCGGGGATGCCGCGACGCCGCGCTACACGATCCTGATGTGGCGCTACGAGAACGACACCGCTTTCGGCATCCTTCCGGATTATACCCGTACCTTCACGCGTTCGGCCCTCGTCGAGCTGGACACCACCATCTTCCTGCCCGTCACCCCTGCGAAGTACCGCATGGCCGCCTGGGTGGACTGGGTGGGCGGTGACGCCGGCGCCGGCTACGACCTCTCGGATCCCGAGCACGTCATGCTCCCGTCGGGCTATACCGCAGGTGAGCACGCGCGCGAAGCCTTCACCATCGTGACGGACTACGACGCATCCGGCCTGTACGTCGCGGGGGAGGCCTACCAGAAGACGGTCACCCTGCGCCGCCCCGTCGCGCAGCTGCGCATTTCCGCGCCGGAGGCGCTCACGTTCCTCGCGATGACGGGCCTGGATCCCTCGCAGATGGTCGCCACGCTGCGCTATCCCGATCCCATCCCGGACGCCTACAACATCCTGCAGGGCCGTTCGACCGGCTCGCGCACCGACGTGGTCCTGACGGGCACGCCCCATTACGACACGTCCGGCGAACTGGTGTTCGTGTCAGACTTCATCTTCTTCCCGGATGCGGTGGACACCATCCCCGTGGAGTTCACGCTCACCGACCTGTCCGGCAAGGAGCTGATCGTCTATTCGGGCAGCATCCCGCTCCGCGGCAGCCACACCACCACGGTTTCCTTCGAGACGCCTTACGGCGGCGATGAGAAGCCCGGCGGCATCGGCATCAGTCCCGGCTTCGACGACGAAATAGAAATCACCATAGACTGACCGCGTCATTCCGGGCTTGACCCGGAAACTTTAAGAAGACAATAAATGATAAAAAATCATATGAAAAAATTACTCTATCTTTCATTCGCCCTCGCGACCCTGCTGACGGCCGCCTCCTGCGTCAAGGAGCTCGAAGGCAACAAAGCCGTCGCTGAAGGTACGGCAGACATCACCCTTTCCGTCACCCTCGGTCCGGACACGAAGGCCATCGCTGACGGTACCACGGTGGACAAGCTGTATGCGGGTATCTATGAAATCGGTGCCAATGATGCATTCACCTGGGTGGCCGACAACGCCGACGCGCCCGTCGCGATCAGCTCCAAAGCTGCGAACGTAACTTTCAACGGCAAGATCGAACTGGGCAAGTCCTACAAGGTGGTCTTCTGGGCCCAGAAGCAGGGCGCCCCGTATGCCATCGACTGGGCGAAGAGCGCCACCACCGGCCCGGCCGTCACCGTGACGGCTACCGGCGACGCCAACGCCGAGGCCCGCGACGCCTTCTTCGGCGTCTATGAGACAGGCACCGTCACCGGCAGCATCGACCTGACCGGTTCCCCGATCTCGCTGAAGCGCCCCTTCGCGCAGGTCAACGTCCTCGTGCCGAACGACAATATCGCCGACCTCACCGCCGCGGTCACCTCTTCGATGACCGTCGCCCAGGCCCCGACCGTGCTCAACCTCGTCACGAAAGAGACCTCCGACCCCGCCGACTGGACCTTCTCCGCGACCCCGCTCGCGGAGGCCGCCTTCGGCAGCTATGCCTCCACGCACAAATATGTCGCGATGAACTACGTCCTCGTGGACCAGGTCGCCACCGACGCCCGTTATGACGTCACGTTCTCCGTGACCTGCGGCTCCCAGTCGGTCGCCGACAAGGCCCTGGCGAATATGCCGCTCAAGCCGAACGGACGCACCAACATCGTCGGCAACATCTTCGACAGCAACTTCGACATCACCGTCCCGATCATCATCGATCCGGGCGCAGGCACCGAGCAGGAGCTGACCACGGTCACCGTGACCGTCGGCCAGAACCCCGGCAATGCCGTCGCGCTGGACGCCGGCTACAACGCCGACCCGACCCAGCGTACCGCGATTCCGATCGAGGTCGCCGTCAGCCATCCGGTCGAGGTGGAAGCCGACAAGCCGCAGATCACCGTCGATCCGGCGAGCGTCGCCACGGCTGAATGGAACCTCACGACCGGCAAACTGGACGTAACCCCGCTCGTCGAGAACGGCGCCGCCTCCATCACCCTCGTCTTCCCGGCCGTCACCAAGACCGATTATTCCTCCGCCACCGTGCAGCTCTATGTCCGCGTCGGCAACGGCATCAA
>JAFXUS010000009.1 GCA_017535125.1 Bacteroidales bacterium
ACCACGTCCTTCTTGTTCTTCTTCACGTGCTCGGTAAGGTGAGCGATACGGTAGGAAAATAAAGCAACCTGACTCTCAGGAGAGCCGGTGTCCTTATTGGACTTCCCGTACTTCGCGAAAATCTCTTGCTTCTTCTCAGGCATCAAATATTCAGCCATTTCAGAAAAAAGTTAAGGATTAATACTAAATCTTTCTCCCACCGTGGGAAAAAGCGTGCAAATTTAGACATATTTCTCGAAATTCCAAAGTCTTGCATGAATTTAAAAAATCCTATCTTTGTACCGATGAAAAAAGCATTATTGACCCTTAGTAGTGTATTCGCGGTGCTGGCTTTCTGCCTGCCGGCCGGAGCCCAGGACGGCTCGGTCGAGCTGCAGGCCTTCCAGGAAGCTGTTGGAGACCATTCCATTCTCTTCCGTGGCCAACAGGCCGCCCGCTACAATTTCCTGGCGAACGGCCACCCGTACTGGTCCAGGCCCGAGTTCGAACAGGGAGACCTCGTTTTCGAAAACAACCTTTACCGGAACGTTCCCCTCAACATCGACGCGATGCAGCAGCGCGTGCTCGTCAAATTGTCGGAAAGCCCGTTCGCGGTAGCCCTCGTTCCGGAACTGACCCCGTCTTTCACGATCGGTGACCGGAAATTCGTGGGGATCGGCCCCGGCGAAGCCCTCTCGGAAGGCATCTACGAAGTCTTCGGCGAGGGACGGGAGCGCGTTTACAAGCATATCTCGAAACAGGTCAACTTCTCCATTTCCAACGTCAACGGTAAAGCCATCGGCTACATCGACGAGAATTACCGCTCGGACGTGTACCGCTTCTTTGCCTATTTCGAGTCCTATTATTTCCGCGATGCGGACGGGCGGTTCACACGCATCAAGAACCGCAATGCCCTGATCCGCCAGTTCCCGGAGCGCAAGCAGGAAATCCGCAAAGCCATCCGCACCGGGCGGTTGAACGACCGCGACGTCACATTCGACGACTTCTGCAAAGCCGTCCTCAACATTACCGCCCGATGAGAAAAGCCATCTGCCTGTTCCTACTGGGCGTCATGCTGGGAAGCAGCCTGCACGCGCAGGAGTTGCTTGAAGTCAAGCGCGTGGAGCTGGATTCCCTCGTGCACTTCCTGCGCCGGGAGTTCCAGCCGGATATCTATTATGTAAAAGATGCGGCCGAGCAGTCCACCTTCAGCGTCAGCGCCCCGCGTCAGCAATTCCTGGAGGCCGCCTTCGACGCGCTGCGCGAAAAAGGCTACGTGGTCAGCAGCTACGGCTCCGCCCGCTTCATCCTGCACAGCAAATCCGTATTCAGTTCGCTGCCGGCGGGATACTTCGACGACGGGCACTCCCTGACGGACGACAGCGGGCTGAAGCAGTATCTCTCGGAGCAGAGCGCCGTGGTGACCTTCCAGAACAAGGTCTATGAGATCGGCGAGCCCGGCGCCAAGGCCGGCGGCAAAGCCTACGTCAGCGGCCATGTCCGCGACGTTGCCAGCGGCGAGCCGCTTACCGGCGTTTCGGTGTACGACGACAAGACGGGCGCCTATACCGTCACGGACGGCGCCGGATTCTACCGCATCGCCCTGCCCGTCGGCGACAACCTGCTGAATCTCAGCGGCTACTCCCTCGACGACATGCACCTGACCCTGAAGGTCTGGGACGACGGCGTGCTGGACGTCGTCATGAAAGAAAAGGTCCTGGCGCTCACGGGCGCCGTGATTTCCGCCGACGCCGTCTCCCACCACCGCGATGCGAAAATGGGCATCGAGCGGGTGCGCATGGAGGTCATCAACAAGATCCCGACCGCCTTCGGCGAAGGCGACATCATCAAGGCCGTCCTCACCCTGCCGGGCGTCAAGTCCGTCGGCGAGGCCTCCAGCGGTTTCAACGTGCGCGGAGGTTCCACCGACCAGAACCTCATCCTCTTCAACGACGGCACCATCTACAACCCCACGCACCTGTTCGGACTCTTCTCCGCGTTCAATCCCGACGTCATCAGCGAAGTCGAGCTCTACAAGAGCAGCATCCCCGCGGAATACGGCGGACGCATCTCGTCCGTGCTCGACGTCCGCGGGCGGGAAGGCAACGCCAACAAGATCGCCGGCTCGCTGGGCATCGGTCTGCTGACCGGCCGCTTCCACCTCGAAGGGCCGCTCGTCAAAGGCCGGACCACCTTCATCCTGGGCGGGCGCACGACCTATTCCAACTGGATGCTCAACCTGCTTCCCAAGAGCAGCGAGTATGCCGGCGCCCATGCCTCGTTCAGCGACATCAACGCCTCGCTGACCCACAAGATCGACGACAACAACACCCTGCACGCCTACGCCTACTGGTCCCGCGACCGGTTCGGATTCAGCCGCGACACCACTTTCAACTATTCCAACCTCAACGCCTCGCTGAAATGGCGCAGCCGCCTGTCCAGCCGCCTCAACCTCACCGCCGTGGCCGGTTACGACCAGTACGGCGCCCAGCTGGACAACACCCTCGGCCAGAACCAGATGTCCGGCTACCGCGTCCGGACGGGCATTCAGCAGGCTTTCGCGAAAGCGACCTTCCGCTATGCGGTCAGCGACGCGCACAACCTCACCTACGGCGCCCAGGCCACCTGGTACCATCTCCAGCCCGGCATCATGTCCCCACTCTACGAGAACTCCCTCGTCAAAGAATGGAATCTCGATCCGCAGGATGCCCTGGAGCCCGCCCTCTTCGCCAGCGACAGCTGGACGATCAACCCGAACTTCACCCTCGACGCCGGCATCCGCCTCAGCGGCCTGATGGCGTTGAACCCGTCCAAGTTCTATCTCAACCCCGAGTTCCGCGTGTCCGGAAAATACTCGTTCCGTGACAATCTCTCCCTCAAGGCCGGCTTCAACACGATGAGCCAGCACATCCACCTCCTCACCAACACCTCCTCCATCTCTCCCATCGACACCTGGCAGCTGTCCACCGACCGCATCCGGCCGCAGACCGGCTGGCAGGCCGCAGCGGGCCTGTACTGGACGGTGGCCGGAGGCACCGTGGACATCAGCGTCGAGGCGTACTACAAGCACACCGCACACCAGCTGGACTACAAGTCCGGCGCGTCCCTGATGATGAACCCCAAACTGCCCGACTACCTCGTGGAGACCTACGGCCGGGCGTACGGCGTGGAACTCATGGTCAAGAAGACCTCCGGCAAACTCACCGGCTGGCTCTCCTATACCTATGCGCGCTCGCAGCTGCGCGAGATGGAGGACCGCGGCGTCGAGACCATCAACGGCGGCGCCTGGTACAACGCCCCGCATGACAAACCGCACGAGATCAAGCTGGTGGGCAACTACAAGTTCACCCACCGCTACTCCCTCTCCGTCAACCTGGATTACTCCACCGGACGGCCCGTCACCCTGCCGATCGGACGTTACTGGTACGCCGGTGGCTGGCGGCTCGCCTACACGATGCGCAACACGCACCGCATCCCGGATTACTTCCGCCTCGACCTCGCCGTCAACATCGATCCCGGTCATTATCTACGCCAGTTCTCGCACATGTCCTTGACCATCGGCGTCTATAACGTAACGGCGCACAAGAACGCCTATTCCGTCTTTTTCGAAGGAGAAAAAAGTTATATGCTCTCCATCTTCGCCTGCCCCATTCCGTACATCAACCTTAATCTGAAATTCTGATGGCAACGAAAAACATACTCCGTTTCGCGGCCATCGCCGCCCTGCTGCTGAGCGCAGCCGCATGCAAATATCCCTACGAGGTCGTCATCCCCGAGGCCGATTACCCGCTCGTCATTGAAGGGGACATCCTGCTGGGCGCGACCACCACGTTCAGGTTCTCCTACGTCCTTCCGATGGATTCGGATCCCGTACCTTTTTCCGCCTGGAACAGCTCCGGCTGGATTGAAGGCGAGAACGGGGTCCGCGTCGAAGGCTGGGTTTCGAGGACCGGCAACGTTCTCGAGTTCGACACGGCGAATCTTCCCGCGAACCAGCGTTACAAGCTGCATCTGCACAGTCCGGAAGGCCGCATCATCGAATCCGACTGGATGGACGTCTGCCCCGCCCCGACCATCGACGACCTGTCCTATTGGAAGAATGAACAGTACAACGAGCTGCACATCGGCCTGAGCATGCACTGCAACGGTGCTCATTACTTCCGCTGGAGCTACAACGAGGAATGGGAATACCACAGCGACATCCGTTCCCCCTACGAGTATGACCCCGACCGGTATGAGGAGGGCGTCATCGAGTCTCCCGACGGGCCCAAGTATTATTATTGCTGGGACGAACAGGAGGCCTCCGTGATCAATATCTTCTCCACGGAGAACCAGATCGAGGACCGTTTCGAGGAGCTGTCCTTCCATCGCATCCCCCTGAACAACCTCCGGCTTCAATCGCTCTACCGGATGACGCTCCACCTGGAGGCCATCAGCGAAGAGGCCTATACCTACTGGCGGACGGTCCGCCAGAATTCCGACGAGCAGGGCTCCCTGTTCGCACCCACGCCGAGCGAGGTGGCCAGCAACCTGCGTTGCACCTCGGATCCATCCCACCAGGTGCTCGGTTACGTCAATGCCGCCAACGTGGCCACCGCTACGATGTACTATGACAACGAAGTCGCCCACTTCTACCAGCCACCGTACGTAAATTACCTTAAACGCAGGGAACAGGAAGTTCCCGTCGATCGGGATTCCTGCCTGTTCGCCTACAAGGATGGCCTGCTTCCGTTCAATCCCATCTACGACATGATGGGCACCGACATCGTCGCCTATACCTGGGCGGACAGGGACTGCATCGACTGCCGCCGGCTCGGCGGACATAAAAACAAACCGGCCGACTGGCCCAATGATCATAAATAAGGCCGCATGATGAAGAAGTTACTGATCCTGATTGTTTCCCTGCTTTGCCTGCTGCCTTCCGCGTCCGGCGCGGAGCGCCTGCGCGAACGCGTTTACCTGGCGACGGACCGCGACGTCTATGTGGCCGGCGACGCCGTGTGGCTGTCCGCCTGGTGCGTCGATGCCGCCAGCGGCCAGTTGTCCTCTTTCAGCAAGATCGCTTACGTGGAGGTCCATTCCGCCTCCGGCATGGTCCAGACCGCCAAGATTTCCCTGGACGGGGGCCGCGGCGCGGGGCGCCTGACCCTGCCCTCCACCCTGCCCACCGGCAATTACCGCCTGTTCGCCTACACGAAACTGGGAGCCTCCGAGGAAGGGTTCGACCCGATCCCCGGCGCACGCACGCTATCCGTTTTCAACACCCTCAGCACGGAGCGGATTGAAGGCGGTGTCCAGCTCGTGAACCAGGCGCCGGAAACCCGTAAGCCGGACACCGCCGGCGCCCTCTCCATCCTGACCGAGGGCAATTCCGCCGTCTCCGGACATACCCGCGTCATCCTGACCAACGACGGATCCGAACCGGTCGATTTCAGCCTCAGCATCCGCCATGAAGACGGCATCCCGGCGCCGGACGGCGCGCACGTGGCCGACTTCGTCCGCGGCCTGCATGAGCTTCCCGCCGCCAGCGGGTTCGACACGACGGTCGTTCCCGAGTACGAAGGCGAAATCATCCGGGGCCGCGTTTCGGGTCTGGAAGCCGTCAGGATGAAGGATCTCGCCGATAAATTTGCCTTCATCTCCTCCCCCGGCACCGGCGAAGACCTGTACACCGAAAGCATTGCGCCCGACGGATCGACCACTTTCTACTCCGCCAACATCTATGGGGACCAGGAGATGTTTCTCGAGATCGAAGGACTCGAACGCGACAACGTCTGCCACCTGGAACTGGCCAGTCCCTTCCTAAACCTACCGGCGGGAGACATCCCTTCGCTGCAGCTCTACGACGGATGGCGTCCGGCCCTGGAGCTGCGCGGCCTGGGCATGCAGCTGGAGAAGAACTTCGATGCGGACACCCTGTACTCCGCCCTGCCCGCCCGCAAGCACCATATCTTCGACGAGCGCGAATGCGTCCGGTACATCCTGGATGATTACACCCGTTTCCCGGTGATGGAAGAGATCTTCATCGAATTCATTCCGGAGCTGCGCGTCCGCCGTACGGACGGGAAGCGCGAGGTCCAGGTCTGGCTGCCGGACCAGCAGGGCAACCACTATTTCTCCAGCGGAAACTCGCTCGTGCTGCTGGACGGCGTGCCGGTGCTGGACCATGAGAAACTGCTGGCCTACGACCCCCTGCTCGTCAAACGGATCGACATCTATTGCGACTCCTTCTTCGTGGGCATCCGGAGTTTCTCGGGCATCGTCAATTTCGTCACCTACAAGGGGACGCTGCCTTCAATGCAGTTCGAAGACAACGTGCGCATCGTCGATTTCCAGGGCTGTTCCCTGCCGTTGGCATATACCTGCATCGGCGTGGGACCGGAGTATCCCGACTACCGGCAGACCCTCTACTGGCACCCGCTGCTCACCCTCGCACCGGGCGAAAGCATCACGCTGGAATGCAAAACGCCCGCCTACAGCGGACGTTTTGAACTGGTCGCCGAAGGCCTGACCGCACAGGGAGATCCCGTATCGGCCCACGGCAGTTTTACCGTTCGATAATCGGCAGGTTGCGGCTCCTGAGCAAGGCGTTGTAGCGGTCGATCACCTCATCCACGCAGTCTTCCCACGAGCGGACCAGCGTCTTGCCGGCCTGCACGCCCACGCGGTGCACCCGCGCCGGGTCGTGGATCAGTTTGCGCAGCAGTTCCGCCAGCTTGTCCGGATCGTTGTCCGTCAGGAAACCGTTCTCCCCGTCGCGGATGACGACTGCGGCCGAGGCCTCGCGCGCCATCACGGACGGCGTGCCGAGCGCTGCCGCCTCCTGCACGACGAGCCCCGCCGTATCGTACAGCGACGGGAAGACGAACAGGTCGGATGCGGCATAATAATCGACGAGCTTCTCGCGCTCGGTGATGGATCCGACGAAGGTCACCTTGCCATCCAGCCCCTTTTCGCTCACCAGGGCTTTCATCTCCTCGGCGGCATAGCCGGTGCCCACGAAGAACATCCGGAACGGCACATCCTCCAGCCGGGCCAGCGCCTCGATGGTCAGGCGCAGATTCTTCTGCCACACGTGCTGCCCCACGTAGAGCATCACGAACTCCTCCGGGGCGACGCCCAGCCGCTGCCGGGCTTCGACGAAGTATTTCTCCGGATAATCGGCGACGAGGTCACATCCGTTCTCCATCACCTCCACATGGCCCTTGTAGCCATATTCGCGGAGCGTCTCGATGGCGGACGCCTGCGGCACCCAGACCAGGTCGGCACGCTCGTAGAAATCCACGACGGCGTCCACTAGCATGTCCACCACCACCTTCGGGAAAACGCTGGCAAAGTCGTCGCGATACTTGGAATGGAACGTGGCGACAAGGGGCACCTTCTGCATGCGGGCGACGCGGAGCGCCGTCTGGCCCGCCGCGAACGGGCTGTGCGCGTGGATGATCTTGAAGCGCGTCATCGCGATCTTCGCGAGGTAGGTCGGGTCTATCTCCGCCAGTCCGGTCACGTACGGGCTTCTCCCGGGAACCGGGATGGAAAGGTAGTCGAATACCTTGTAATCATATTGGCTGTAGTCCGCGCCGGATTTGTTGGGAACCACCACGCACACGCCGCCCGCCTTCTTCTGGATCCAGTAGGCGTAGTTGGCCATGCAGACGGCCACCCCGTCCATCACGGGCGGGAAGGATTCGCAGAACAGGCCTACGCTGGCCTGTTCACGTGTAAAAAGTTTAGGTTTGGTCATATTACTCCGCTGTCTCGGCAGCCGGTTCTTCCGCGGGAGCTTCCGCAGGTGCCTCGGGGGCTTCCTCCACCTGCTCCGTCTTCGCCTTGCGCTCGATGCCCATCCATTGCAGGTTGTCGGTGAAATACAGGACGCCGAAGGCGAAGATCAGCAGGCAGACCAGCCAGCGCAGGCATTTGCGCCACCAGGGCGTCTTCTTGGCGTACGGATCCTCCAACTTCAGCTTGGGATATTTGGCCACGCTGGTCAGCGTCTTGCCGAAGAGGATGTTCACCAGCACCATCGAGTTGACGGCCCAGCCGTTGGCGTTGAGCACGGGGCCCAGGTTGCGCTTGCGCAGCTTGCGCCAGGCGATGAAACAGGACGGGCCGGAAATAATGAGCATCACGGCCGCGATGATAATGAGCCACTGCCACCAGACCAGGCTCTTGACGGCCGCGCCGAGCGCCACCAGCACGGCGCCGATGCCGGCCAGGGCCATGCCCACGGCCGCCGCGATGCCGGCGAATTTGGCGATGTCGAACGGCTGCTTGACAGCCTCGCCGGCAGGCTTTTCGGTCGTAGCCGTCAGCTTCGCGAGCGCATCGGCGTCCTTGTCGGCCGCCGATTTGTCGATCTTGTCGGAGACGAAGCGCGCCACCTTGCGGTACGGGGCCCAGAACGCGTCCTTGACGCTGATCGGATTCTCCACCACCTTGGTGATGACGGCGTCCCAGTCGTTCCCGTCGAGGTCATAGAACAGGCCGTTCTTGCCGGGGCGCAGGTCACGGGTATTGCCGTCGGTCATGACGGCCACGACGTCCATCGTCTCCCCCCTGGCCTTGGAAGTGCACTTGCAGTAGAGCAGGAACATGCCGCTGAGCTTGGGCATGTCGCCGTGGGCGCCCATGTCCGACACCTTGATGCAGAGGTCGCAGCAGCGTTCGTCGATATAGAGCTTTCCGATCTCGAAGATACCGCGCGTGCCCTGCTCGCGTCCATAGAAGTCCGTGAATATCACATAGTTGCGCAGGAGCTTCGCGAAATCGCGGTAGTACAGCATCAGGCGCTTCACCTCGTCGATGGATTCGGACTCGTCCTTGAGGGCCACGTCGGCCTCCACGAGGGCGAGCAAGTCCGCCTTGCGGTCGGCCTTCAGCAGCGCCTTGACCTCGTCCAGGCCGAGCGCCTCGACGGCTTCGCCCTTCTTGGCGGCCATCCAGGACTTGTATGCACCGAACCTCGCGAGCACACCGTTCCACTCCTCCTCGGTGATTGACTTCGCCTTCGGGAAATCCACGTCCAGCACCAGCGCCTTGACGGCGGCGAACGGTGCCTGCCAGGCGGGGTTGATCGCATCGAACGGCAGGACGGCCTCCTTCGCCGGACGCGCCAGCGGATAGGTGGCGATCTCCTCGGCCTGCGTCGCGAGGTTCTTCTCGCTGATGGCGCCGACCCGCTCGGCGGACACATCTACGGCGGCGCTCACCGCGTCGTCGAAACGGATGAGCTTGCAGCGCATGAAATAGTCGGCCACCTTGTCCTGCACGGCTTCGCAGGCGGCGAGGGCCGCGGCGGTATTATCGCCATACGGGAAAATGTCCTTCTTGTCCGCCTCACCGGCATCCTGCCAGGCGGCATAGTCCGCGAGCGCGGCGTAGAACGCCTCGATCTGCTCGGCCGTGACGCCGGCCTCGCCGCTGCGGTCGGTCGCGGAACCGATCTTCTCCGCGATGGCGGCAATCTGCGCCTTGAGCGCCTCGTCGTCCGTGGACGCCGGCGTGATGACGCCGTCGCCGTTGAACTGTGTATTCTTGAAAATGGCCACGCTGTCGGCCGCGTCGTCCACGCTGATCTCGTCCTTCTCCAGGCCGAGATTCTGCAGGATCTGCTTGGCGGACTTGTACAACTTCCGGCCGGCTTCGCATTCCGTATTGATGCCGTCGAGCTTCAGCACGCTCTCCCCCTTCATGATGGCATCCTTGTCCTTGACCACGGCCGTCAGCCACTGCGCGGCGGCCACGATTTCCGACGCGCGGACGCGGCCGTCGCCGTCGGTATCAATCAGTTTCAAGGTCCTTTCGTCGAACGTCAGGTCCTTCGTCGGGCAACTCAGGACCGTCCAGAGTTTCTGATCCAACTCGCCCAGGTGGGCGATGTCCTCGCCGGAAGTGATGTTGACCCGGACCACCCCGCCCAGGGAGCAATAGGTCCAGGGATAACCGTTCGTCTGTTTCTTTGCCATATGGATTGTGGTTATTATGTTATCGGTATCTACAAATATACGAAAAAAGTGAGATTGTTTGTATATTTGTATGCTGATGCACTGGATGAACGATATGGGAAAGCCGAAGACAGTTTCTAACGTAGGTCTGTTCTGCGAAGTGTTTCCGCCCGTCATGGACGGCGTGTCCGTCTGCATGTCCAATTATGCCAACTGGCTGCAGAAAAAGGTCGGCGGCGTGACGGTGGTGACGCCGTCCGTGCCGGGTGCGGACTATGGCGCGCACGATTTCAAGGTACTCGACTATCTCTCCTTCCCAGTCCCTACGAGGCGCCCCTATGTGACAGGACTCTCCAGAATCGATCCTGTTCTCCATGCCAGAATCGCGAAGAACCAGTTCCGGATCATTCACGCGCATACCCCGTTCTCCGCGGGCAACGCCGCGCTCCATACCGCCCGGAAGCAGGGAGTACCCCTCGTGGCCACGTTCCACTCCAAATACCGCGATGACTTCGAGAAAGTGTTCCCGAAGCCCATCGTCAACATGTTGATCGCTTCGGTCGTCAAGTTCTTCGAGGGCGCCGACCTGGTCTGGACGCCGCTGGAATCCGCAGTCGAAGTACTCCGCGAATACGGATACAAAGGCCCCGTCGAGGTGATGCCGAACGGGTGCGACTTCGTGGCGGATTATCCGGAGAACTTCCGTGCCGGGGCCCGGCAGCGGCTGGGCGTCGCGCCGGAAACGTTCATGCTGCTCTTCGTGGGCCAGCACATATGGCAGAAGAACCCGCAGTTGACCATCGAGGCCCTGTCCCGGCTGGAGGACGTGCCGTTCCACATGTACTTCGTGGGTACCGGCCATGCCGCCGAAGGGATGAAAGCCATGGTCAGCGAGAAGGGCCTGGACGACAAGGTGACTTTCGTCGGTCCCGTCGCGCAGCGCGAAAAGATCGTCGATTACTACGCTGCCGCCGACCTGTTCGCCTTCCCGTCTCTTTACGACACGGCAGGGCTCGTCGTGCAGGAGGCCGCGGCGCTCGGTACGCCGTCCATACTGGCACGCGAAGCGACGGCCGCCACCGCCATCACGGAAGGAGAGAACGGCTTCCTGACGGACAACGATCCCGACAAGATGGCGCAGCTGATCCGCGAACTCGCCCATGATCCTGAACGCGTGCGCCGTGTGGGCATGCAGGCCTCCAGGACCCTCGTCCGCTCGTGGGAGGACTGTGTTGGGGAAGTCATCGACCGCTACAACGCCCTGCTGAAGCACCGCGGCATGGCGCCGCTCGAACGAATTGATTCATACGATAATACCGCTCTATGAGTAAATTAACCGCTTTCTTACGGTCGTTGGTCAATATGCGGGACCATGTGGACGTGGAAGCCGCCGCGGTAAACATCCGCGGTAATATCTATTTCCGCGGTCCGAACGTCTTCATTCTCGCCTGCGCGATCATCATCGCTTCCGTGGGCCTGAACCTCAACTCCATTCCGGTCATCATCGGCGCGATGCTCATCTCCCCGGTGATGGGCCCGATCCTCGGATTCGGCCTGGGCCTGGGCACCAACGATACCACCCTCGTGAAGGAAGCCATCAAGAACTTCCTCGTGATGGTGCTGATCAGCATCCTGTCCTCGACGCTCTTCTACCTGATCTCTCCCCTGCAACTGGAGCATCAGACCGAGTTGCTGGCCCGCACCAACCCGACCCTGTACGACGTGTTCATCGCCCTGTTCGGCGGCTTCGCCGGCATCCTGGAAAACTCCCGCAAGGAGAAGGGAGGCACCGTGATCCCGGGCGTGGCCATCGCCACCGCCCTGATGCCGCCGCTCTGTACAGTCGGTTATGGCATCGCGCACCTGGAGCCGCGCTTCATCCTCGGCGCGTTCTACCTCTTCATCATCAACACGGCCTTCATCGCGCTGGCCACCTTCCTGACGGTCAAATACCTGCACTTCCCGCTGGCAAGCGGTATGGACGAGCATCTTCGCCGCCGCAGCGCCCGCTGGAGCGCCGTCATCCTGATCATCATCATCGTGCCGAGCGTGCTCTCCGCCATCGAGATGATCAAAGACAACAATTTTGTGCTGAATACCCAGCGCCTGGTCGAGCAGAGCAAGAACCTGGGCAAAAGCTATATCTACGACTACAAGACCGACATCGAGAGCAATCCGCCGACCCTGGAGCTGTATATGGCCGGCGAAAAGATGGAAGATATCTCCCGCGAAAAACTTCTTCGCTCGGCGGAAGAAATGGGCATCACCCGCAGCCAGATTTTCATTCACGAGGATGCCGCCTTCCAGAACGAGCTGATGACCGAGTCCGAAATCATCCGCAACATCATCGACGGGCACAACCACCAGGTCGCCGGGCTGCAGGACCAGGTTGATTCACTGCAGACCGCCATCGAATTCTTCAAGGCCCAGCAGCTCCCGTCCGCCCTCATCACCCGCGAGATCGCGGCGCAGTACACCGGCGTGGAGGAGGTCACCCTGACCCGCGGCGAGCGCGTCCAGGCCGCCGACGGGAAGAGCGACACGGCCATTGTGGCCATCGTCCGCACGGCGGCAGGCCTCAAGGAGGCCGAGCGCGAGCGCATCGAGCAATGGCTCCGCGTCCGTCTGGGCGTCAACGACGTCACGGTGATCATCAGCAAATAAGATACGCCGCCGTCACCGGGCTTCTCCCGGCAGGGCAGAAAAAACAGCTGTCGCCAAATGCCCTGCCGGGAGAACCCGTTGCCCGGCGGCACATAGAAAAGGCCTGGAAGCGAACACTTCCAGGCCTTTTCTCTTCGAAGCGAAACGAATTACGCCGCCTGCTTGATAGCAGACTGGGCCGCAGCCAGACGCGCGATAGGCACGCGGAACGGAGAGCAGCTGACGTAATCGACACCGATCTTGTTGAAGAACGCGATGGAGTCGGGATCGCCGCCGTGCTCGCCGCAGACGCCGCACTTCAGCTCCGGACGACGGGCGCGGCCGCCCTGGATACCGATCTCGACCAGCTTGCCGACAGCCTTGGTGTCGATGGTCTGGAACGGATCGTTGTCGAGGATCTTGTGGCCGAGGTAGTTACCCATGAAGGTACCCACGTCGTCGCGGGAGAAACCGAAGGTCATCTGGGTCAGGTCGTTGGTACCGAAGGAGAAGAACTCCGCGGTGCGGGCCATGCGGTCGCCGGTCAGGGCGGCGCGCGGGATCTCGATCATCGTACCGAACTTGTACGGGATGATCATTTCGTTGGCCACTTCGACCTCAGCCTTGATGCGCTCGCAGATGGCGCGCTGGAAGCCCAGCTCGCGGGCGGACACCGTGACCGGGATCATGATCTCGGGCTGCG
>JAFXUS010000045.1 GCA_017535125.1 Bacteroidales bacterium
ACTCCGGAGGAAGCGAGGCCGATGAGCAGGTCGCCGACCTTTACTTGGCTGCCGTCGATGAGCTTGGATTTCTCCACTGCTCCCACCGCGAAACCGGCGATGTCGTATTCGTCGTCTTCGTACATGCCCGGCATCTCGGCGGTCTCGCCGCCCACCAGGGCGCAGCCCGCCTGGCGGCAGCCTTCGGCCACGCCGGCCACGATGGCCTCGACCTTGGACGGGACGTTGTGGCCCAGGGCCACGTAGTCCAGGAAGAAGAGCGGCTCGGCGCCCTGCGCGAGCACGTCGTTGACGCACATCGCCACGGCGTCGATGCCGATGGTGTCGTGCTTGTCCATCGCGAAGGCGATCTTGAGCTTGGTGCCCACGCCGTCGGTGCCGCTCACCAGGACCGGCTCCTTGTAGCCGAGCGAGGCGAGGTTGAACATGCCGCCGAAGGATCCGATGCCTCCCATCGAGCCCGGACGGACCGTGGAGGCGACGTGCTGCTTGATGCGGCGGACCACTTCGTAGCCCGCTTCCAGGTTCACGCCTGCTTTTTCGTAAGATTGTGCCATATCATTAATCGTTTTCTACTTCTACCATGTCGTCGTACAGCAAGGTCGGGTACTCGCCCGTGAAGCATGCCTGGCAGGGATCCGCGCAGCCGAAGCAGGAATCCCGCGTGGATTCCGGGCTCAGGTAGCCGAGCGAATCGGCGCCGAGGACCTTGCAGGCCTCGTCCAGCGTCCGGTGCGAACAGAGCAGCTCTTCCGGTGTGGAGGTGTCCACGCCGTAGTGGCAGGTGTACTTCATCATCGGGCTGGCGATGCGGACGTGCACCTCGGTGGCGCCCGCTTCGCGGAGCATGCGGACGATCTTGAGGGAGGTGGTGCCGCGGACGATGGAATCGTCCACCAGCACGACCCGCTTGCCCTTGACGATGCTCCGCACCGGGGAAAGCTTCATCTTCACGCCCAGCTCGCGGAGCGACTGCACCGGCTGGATGAAGGTGCGGCCCACGTACTTGTGCTTCACCAGGCCCATCTCGTAGGGGATGCCGCTCTCCTCGGCGAAGCCCATCGCCGCGCTGAGGCTGGACTCGGGCACACCGACCACGATGTCGGCCTCGACCGGATTCTCCCGGTACAGGCGCCGTCCAGCCTCCTTGCGGTAGGCGTGGACGTTGCAGCCGTCGATGTCGCTGTCCGGCCGGGCGAAATAAATGTATTCCATCGCGCACATGCGATGGCGGTTGAAATGCGAATAGAGGTTGCTCTTGATGCCACCCGGCTCCAGGGTCACGATCTCGCCGGGCTCCACGTCGCGGATGAACTCCGCGCCCATGATCTCGAAGGCGCAGGACTCGCTGCTCACCACGTAGCCCCGGCCCAGCCGGCCGATGCAAAGGGGCTTGATGCCGTATTTGTCGCGGCAGGCGTAGATGCGGTTCCGCGTCATGATGACGAAGGTGAAACCGCCCTCGATCATGTTCAGCGCCTTGATGATGGTGAGGATCCTGTTCTCCTTGTTCCCCCGCTTGATCAGGTGCGCCAGCAGTTCGCTGTCCGTATTGGTCTGGAAGATGGAACCGTGATGCTCCAGGTAGGTGGACACCTGGCGGGCATTGACCAGGTTGCCTTCGCCGGCGATGGCGAAGTCCCCGGTCTGGTGCCGGAAGAAGAGCGGCTCCACGTTGTTCAGGCCGCCCTGGGAGGCGTTGGCGTATTTCACGCTGCCGATGCCCATGTCGCCCGGCAGGGTCTTCAGTTCTCCGTTGGTGAAGATCTCGCTCAGCAGGCCCTGGCCGCGGTAATAATGGCTCTCGCCATCCTTGTCGATGGTGATGATGCCGCCGCCTTCCTGGCCGCGGTGCTGCAGGTTGTGCAGTCCGTAATAGATGTAGGTCGAGGCGTCCGGAACGCCGCATACAGCCAGCAGTCCCATATTACGCCTCCATGACTTTTTGCAGACGGTTCAGGACGTTGGTGTAGCTCTCCACGACGCGGCTCAGGTCCAGGCGGAAGCGGTCCTTGTCCATGCGCTCCCCCGTCGCCTCGTCCCAGAGGCGGCAGGTGTCCGGGCTAATCTCGTCGGAGATGATGATGGCCCCGGTGTCGGAGGCGCGGCCGAACTCGATCTTCATGTCCACCAGCTCGATGCCGGCCTTGTGGAAGAGCGGCTTGAGCAGGTCGTTCACGCGGCGGGCGATGTTGTACATTCCGTCCAGCTCCTGGTAGGTGGCGAGGTTCAGGGCGACGGCCTGGTCGCGGTTGATGAACGGATCCTCCAGCTCGTCGTTGTTGTAGCGCAGGTCCACGATGACGTTGGGATGACGGTAGCCCTCTTCCACGCCGAGACGGTACGCCAGCGAGCCGGCGATGCGGTTGTGCACCACCACCTGCAGCGGGATGATCTCGATCTTGCGGCAGAGCTGCTCCTGATCGCTGAGCACCTTGATGAAATGGGTCTCCACCCCGTTCTTGTTCAGATAGTCCAGCAGGATGGCGGAGATCTGGTTATCCAGTGCACCCTTGCCCTTGAAACGGGCCCGCTTCACGTTGTTGTAGGCCACCGTCACGTCCTTGTAGCGGAAGATCACCTCGTGGTGGTTGTCGGTGGCGAAGACCTGCTTCTCGTTGCCCTCGAAGATTAACGCTCCTTTAGTCATCGTTATGATTGGTTTTTCTTGAAATATTTCACGGCGTTGTCGAAGAGCGGCTGGTACAGCTCTTCCTCGATGTTCTTGAACACGTTCGGCTCCCAGCGCTCCGTGTGGCCCATCTTGCCTAGGATCTGGCCGTTCGGGCTGATGATGCCCTCGATGGCGTAGTAGGAGCCGTTCGGGTTGTACGGCGCCTCCATCGTGACCTCCTCGGAGAAGGGATCCACGTACTGGAAGGCCACCTGTCCCTTGGCGAAGAGCTCCTTCGCCAGGGCCTCGGAGACCATGAACTTGCCCTCTCCGTGGCTGACGGCGATGGTGTGCAGGTCGCCGACGTTCATCCCGGCGAGCCAGGGCGAGCGGGTCGTGGACACGCGCGTCGTGGCCATCTGGGAGATGTGGCGGTTGATGTCGTTGCGGAACAGGGTCGGGCTTTCGTGCGTGACCATGCCGAGATGGCCGTACGGCAGCAGGCCGCTCTTGACGAGCGCCTGGAAACCGTTGCAGATGCCCAGGATCAGGCCGCCGCGCGCCAGCAGGTCCTCGATGGCCTTCGCCACGCGGGCGTTGTTGAGCACGTTGGCGATGAACTTGCCGCTGCCGTCCGGCTCGTCGCCGGCGGAGAAACCGCCCGCGAGCATCAGGATCTGGCAGCCGTCGATGGCGCGCGCCATCTCGTCGATGGAGGCGAGGACGTCCGCACCCGTGAGGTTGCGGAACACGCCGAACTCCACGTCGGCGCCCGCCTTGCG
>JAFXUS010000046.1 GCA_017535125.1 Bacteroidales bacterium
GTCGATGAGCCACAGGCGGTTCGCCAGGTAGATGCCCGCATTCACCAGAAGGATGAAGGCATACAGCAGGTAGGCCCAGAACGGCAGCAGCAGATGTCCGATCAGGTACGGAAGCACGGTCGGAACAAGGAGCAGCGCCAGCAGGATACCCAGGAAGAGGATAGTTCTTTTGCGTGTCATAATCAGGGTCGACACGCAAAGATAAGCATTTTCCGCGGATCAGAATGAGAATCCGAGATTGATGTACACGCCCATGGTCCCGTCCTGCGGATTCAGCGGATGGCCGAACTCGACGGCAGTGATGAAATTATGGTTCATGCTGAAGAAGAACCCGCCGCCGACGCTGGTATGGAGCCGCTCGCGGTCGGCGATGCCCGGATCGAAGACGGTCCGGTAAGGTCCATGCGCCACACCGTCGAGCGTCTTTTCCACGGTGCAGCCGCCCAGGAGCCGCTGCGCCTCCAGCCTGTACGGCCGGATGACCCCGCCGGCGTCGGCGAAGCCCACCAGGCCCAGCTCGAAGTTCTGCTTGAAGGCCTGGAAAGACGCGAGCCGCAGACGCAGGTCCAGGCTGCCGCCGAGGACGTCAGCCCCGGTGATCCGGTTTCCGAAGGTTCCCCGCATCTCGAAGGCGGGCAGGGCGTAGAACGGCAGGGAGCCGGCGACAAGGCCGCCGCCTTTCACCTGCCAGGCCAGCGTCAGCCGGGAAGGGATGATGGGCAGGTACTGGCGCACGTCGAAGGCGAGCACCGCCGACAGGCTCCGTTCGGACGAGAAACTTGCGCCGCCGGTCAGCGTGGCCGTCGCGTACAGGCCCCGGGCCGGATTGGCCTCGAAATCGCGCGTGTCATAGACCAGGCCGGCCTTGAGCTCGGCCCGGTGGCCCCAGGTCTCCGCCTCCGGAATCAGCCCGTTCTCCACATACTGGTGGAACAGCGATTGCTTCCCGTCATACACGCTCACGGAAACATCCTTGTAATCCTGCCAGGCATATCGCACGCCCCCGATCCAGGTCAGATGGTCGGCCATCCTCCCCTGCAGGTCCAGCGAAGCGGTGAGCTGATGCTGGGCGTTGGCATAAAAGGCGATCCCGTCCTGGCCGTCCGCCGCTTTCCGGCGGTCCAAGTCGGCATAGTACGGCGCCACTGCGCCGTTGAACCCGTAGAACCCGTGCAGTGGATTGTCCATATACTCCGCATGGGCAGTCACCCTCATATCCCTCAACAGGTGCTTCGAGTCATAATCCAGCGAGAACTGCTTCGCGCCGCGGGAATAGACGCTGGCGACCGCCATCACCTTGTGCCGGTAGTTGGGATAATCCGACCCGTCCCCATAATGGTATAGCTGGCTGAGCGCCCCGAACTGGAACCCCAGGTCATTGTCGTACCGGAACGCCGGCAGGAGGCCGATGTTCCAGCCGGTCTTGACGATTTCTTTCTGCTTGGGCTGGGCCAGGGCGAGGACCGGGACCAGCAGGATGGCGAGGGTGAGGAGGATGCGTTTCATGACGTGCTTCGTTTTGTTTTTCGGCACAAAACTACGCACACGCTTCCTGTATCACGATTTTAATCGGTGAACGGGCCCGTTTTCTCGGTGAATGGGCCAAGGCTGCTCTCCTGCTGGCGGCGGACCGCTTCGAGGAAGAAGGTGCGGCGCTGGGTCTGGGTGAGGCGGTGGCGGGCGAGGCGGGAGGAGGCGGTGAGGCCGTCGTCGAGGTTGCAGACGAAGAGGTCGTCGATGTCGGCGATGAAGAGGCGGTTGTAGCGGATGTCGTTGTTCTTCTGCAGGCTGATGGTGTAGTTCATCGCCTTGAGGGCCTCGCCTTCGGAGAGGTTGTCCTTGCTGAAGACGAAGAGGCCCAGGTTGTCCCAGTGGCCGTAGAAGCCGCTGGCGGCCTTGGAGACCTTGCTTTCCAGGATGCGGCGCATCGGGAGGGCCATCCGCCAGTAGGGCAATTCATTGACGCCCACGTACTTGCCGGTGGGAAGGCCGAAGGAGTAGCCGCTCTCGAGGATGGTGTCGCGGTCGTCGGCGGGGAGTTCGCGCGTGATGCCGGCGATGTCCTGCATGAGCGCGAGGCCGGCGGCCTTGCTCTCCTCCATCGCCCGGGTGACCTCGATGCCGACGGCGCGGCCGGCGGGCGACTGGAGGTCCGGGCGGTCGCGGTTCACGAGCGGCTCGAACGCGGGGCCCAGCACCGTGGAGAGCACGATCTGCGCGTACTTCTCGAAGAAGCACGTCCCGAACTCCCGGATATGTTCCGCTTTCTCGCCCATGTCACGCAAATGTAGCCAATTCATTGGTCAAGTGCAAGAAAAAGCGTACATTCGCAAGAACGTAATGTGACACGCATGAAAACCACCCGTTTTATCCTTCTCCTGGCGGCGCTGGCCGTTTCCGCAGGCGCCCGGGCGCAAAGCATCTACCCCGACGGCTACGAGCCCGAGAGCTGCACCAGCATCATGGTGGGCAAGCTCGCCTCCACGGACGGCTCCGTCATCACTTCCCACACCTGCGACGGCGTCTCGCACACCTGGATCTCGATGGAACCCGCCGTCGACCATCAGAAAGGCGACGTGTTCGAGGTCTTCAAGGGCCTCCGGCACACGAAGTTCAAGGGCGACACCACCGGCGTCAAGAAGGTGGGCGAGATTCCGGAAGTCCGCCA
>JAFXUS010000047.1 GCA_017535125.1 Bacteroidales bacterium
GTCGACCACTTTTCCGCTGATGTTGCGGTTCTGTGCGGAGGCCTCAAGACCCCCCCATAAAGTGCTGAATATCATAAGGATACCAGCGACTTTCATCAGTTTTTTAAACATTTTTAGTTAGAATAAGGGTTATTAATGGTTGTGTTTGTGCTCGTACGGTCAGTACAAACGCAAAGATAGGCGATGAATGTGGCTAAAATAATATAAGGTGTAACAGAATACTTGATTCGTGTTACACCGTGTAACAAATATTATCGCGTATGTTACAGATTCTTCTTCTGCTGCCCGTATTCGGTGGGGCTGACCCCGAAGAGATCCTTGAAGGCGGTGGCGAAGGAGCTGGCGCTCTGGAAACCGACGGCGTCGGCCAGTTCGGAGATGGCGTATTTCTTCTCGGCCAGCATCTCCGCGGCCTTCCGCAGCCGGAGGTTGCGGATGAAGTCGCGGGAGGTCTGCCCGGTCAGTTCCTTGAGCTTGCGGTGCAGGTGCACGCGGCTGATGCCCGCTTCGGCGGCGACCTGCTCCACGGTCAGGTCCGGATCCCCCAGGTAGTCGTTGACGATGCGTACGATACGGTTCATCAAGCGGTCGTCGGGCGTCTTGATGTCCACCGCGCGGATATCGCTTTCGTCCACCTTGGGCTCGGAGAGCGTGACTTTCAGGCGCTCGCGGTTCTTGATGAGATTCTCCGCGGTGGTCTTGAAGACGTTCAGGTTGAACGGTTTGGTCATATAGGCGTCGGCGCCGGCCTCCATGCCCTCGATGCGGTCCTGGTCCAGGCCGCGGGCCGTCAGGAGGATGATCGGCAGGGAGCTGACGTTGGGATTCTTGCGTATCTTCTCGCAAAGCTCAAAGCCGTCCATGACGGGCATGATCACGTCGCTGACGAGGATGTCGGGGTGCTCGGACAGGGCCAGGTGATAGGCTTCCTTGCCGTTCTCGGCCTGGATGACCCTGTAGTCGGAGGCGAGTTCGTTCGCCAGCCACTGCCGGATCTCGTTGTTGTCTTCGGTCAGCAGCAGGGTGTGTTTCTTGCGGTTGCGGGTCTCCTGTTCCTCTTCTGCGGGGAGATGCAGCGACATCGGGAGTTCGATGTCGGGCGCCTCCGAAGCGGCCTCTCCCGAGATCTGGTCTTCGCTCAGGTGCGCGTTGCCGAGCGGCAGGTTCACCGAGAACACGGGGCCGCCGTCTTCCGGGCTGTTGAAGGCCCGGATGGTGCCGCCGTGCAGTTCGGTGACGACCTTGGCGAAATGCAGGCCGACGCCCGTGCCGGACACGGCGTCCTGTCCCTGATAGAAGAGGTCGAAGATGGTCTGGAGCTTGCTCTCGTCCAGCGGTTTGCCGTTGTTCCTGACTTCGACGGAGGCCGAGTCGGTCCCGGCGGACACGGTCACGCCGATATTGCCTCCGGCGGGGGTGTAGCGCAGGGCGTTGGACAGCAGGTTGGCGATGACCTTATTGAAATAATTCTGGTCCAGCCACACCTCCAGGTCGCGCGAGCAGGCATAGCGGAAGTTGAGTTTCTGGCGATTCAGCTCCACCTGGGGACGGAACAGGTCGCAGATGTCCGAGATGCACTGGACCAGCTCGACCGGCGCAAAGGACAGCTTGATGCCGCCTTCTTCCGCCTTGCTGATGACCAGACTCTGATCCAGCAGCTGGATGATGCTGTCCGCGTTCTGCTCGATGGCGGCGTAGCTGCGCTGCCGCTCCGGGTCGGGATCGGACTCGACCAGCTTCTGGAGCGGGGCCTTGACCATGGTCATCGGCGAGCGGATTTCATGCGAAAGGTGCTGGAAGAAGCGCAGTTTGTCCTCCCGGGCGCTCTGTTCGCGCGCATAGCGGGCCAGTTCTCTCCGGCCCTTGACGAGGCGCCAGACGAGGATGACAATGACGCCGAGCAGCAGCAGACCGGCCAGCCAGTAGAGCAGGATCGCGGTACCGGAACTCCACCAGGACGGGAGTACCCGGATGGAGATGGACGCCGGTTCGGTGTCCAGATCGCCGAAATTGGTCTTGACGCTGAACCGGAAGGTACCGGCATCCAGGTTGCCGAGCGTGATGCTGGTCTGCCCGCGTTCGAGTTCCGTCCATTTCTTGCCATCGACGGAATAACTGAAACGCAGGCTGGACGTGCTGACGAATTCATTCGTGGTAAAGCTGATGACGCAATCGTGTTCCGTATGGTCCAGGACGTATTCTCCGTTCTCGTCGGGAGAAATCCGGCGGCCCGGCACGGTGAAGGAGACAATCTTGGCCTGGGGCAGGGTGGAAGGGATGTAGATGTTCGAAGGATCGAAATAGGTGACGCCGTCCGTGCCGCCGAAGTAGAGCAGGCCGTTGGCGCCGGCGGCGGAAACGTTCCGCAGGAATTCCTCGACGAGCAGGTCGTCGTCGGATTGCCTGACGCTGCGGGATTTGGGATTGAAGCGCACCAGACGCGAACTGGTGCTGCCCCAGACCACCCCTTCCCGGGTGAGTTCGACGCTATAGACCGAATTGTCCGGGAGGCCGTCAGCCATGGTCAGCATTTCGGTCTCAAACGTGACCGGGTTGATGATGGCGAGGCCGTCGATCGTGCCCGCGAACAGGCGGTCGCCGTCCGCAGCCAGGCTGAAGATCTGGGTCTCGGGAAGCGCGTGATGCAGGACGGACAGCGGCGCGGTGGAAATGTCCAGGTGGTAGATACCTTTGGACGTGGCCACATACAGGTTGTTCCCCTGAATCAGCAGGTCGGCGATTCTCGGATTGATATTGTCCTCCTGGCTCTCGATCCGTTCCGTCTGTCCCCGGGCGGGATCGTAGCGGAACAGGCCGTAGCCCATCGTGCCGACCCAGAGGCGCCCGGAATCATCGAACTGGAGGATGCGGGGAAGGTCCACGGGGCGGTCGTTCTTGTTAAGGTCCGCCGTATTGGTCAGTTTCCCGTGGTCCGGGTCCAGCCGCCACAGTCCGTGGGAGAAAGAACCGAACCAGAGTTTCCCGTCCGGTCCTTTGGTCAGGCCGAAGATGGAATTCGGGAAACCGTCTTCCACCCGGTAATGCTTCAGCGGCATGCGGTTGGCGTCCAGCAAGTAGAGGCCGTCGCCCTGGGTTCCGACCCACAGCTTTCCGTCCGGCTCGACCAGCAGGGAGGAGACAGGCATGGAACCGATGACATTGGCAATGAAAGAACGGTTGCCCATGTAGTGGAAGGAAGCGTCCTGCGCCGGCACCATGATGACACCCCGCTGATAGACGGCGAGCCAGAGATTCCCGCTGTGGTCCTGGATCAGGTCATGGACGTTCATGGTCGCCGGGTCGCAGGGAATGGAGTCGGCCTGCAGCAGGGACCATTCGCCCGTGGCGGTATCCAGGATACGGACGCCTTTCCCGTCCGTGCAGAACAGGATGCGGCCGTCGCCGGCATTCAGGATGCAGATGATGCTGATTCCCTTCATCCCGGGGGCGGGAACGGGCACGAAACGGTCCGCTTCCGCGTCATAGCGGCAGATGTTTCCGGAATGGTCCGAAGCGTAGATGACGCCGTCCACCGAATTGGACAGGGTGACGAACAGGTCTTCGAAACTGTCCAGGATATAGTGAGTCCAGAGACCGGCAGGGGACATCCTGTAGATGCCGTCGCCGTGGCGGGCGCACCAGATGGTTCCGTCCGCATCGGCTTTGAGATTACCCGTCATCCGGGTGGGAATGGGCAGGCGGAGCTGGCTCAGGACCAACTCGCCGCTCCGGCTATCGACCACCTGCTGCAGGTCGTTGCCGGACAGCCAGACGGACTGCCCGTCCACGGCGAACATGTGGTTGACGTTGCCGGTATAGGTCTCTCCGGATTCTTTTTTCAGCGGCAGGGAGAAGGCGTCCGTCCGTGGATCGTAGTATTGGACGCCGAATTCGCTGCCCACCAGCAGGCGACCCTGCCCGTCTTCGGCGAAAGAGCGGACGATGTTGTGCGAAAGGGAATGTGCATCCGTCGGATCATGCTTGTAGGTATGGATGGTCAGGCCGTCATAGCGGCTGAGTCCGTTCTCGGTGGCAATCCAGATGTCTCCCCGCTGGTCCTGATAGAGGGAATTCACGTTGCTGCTGCTGAGTCCGTCGCCGACGGACAGCATGACGCAGCGCTGCGCCCGGAGTACGAACGGGCACAGCAGGACGAGGAGGACGCACAGTGTTTTTCGCATAGGTACAGGTGTTTCCTCCCAAAGGTAATAATAAATGTAACATCCGCACGCGTCATGTGTGCGGATGTTACATTTAGACAGAAAGATGTAACAAAGGCCGTCAGTCGGCCATCTGTTTGGCTATCAGCTCCTCGAAATCCTTGCGCGGCATCTGGCCGTCCAGGCAGATGAATGTTACCTCGTCCGGCTCGGCCGCGAGCATCACGAATCCTTCGATGAGTTTGTCGTTACCGACCGTGTACATCCGGATGGTTTCGCCGGAATCCTTGGCTTCCATCAGCAGCTCGTATTTGCCGGACTTGATGAAATGCTCGGCGTCGTTGCGCAGGTTGCCGTTGATGGTGGGGTTCTCGCTGTTGAGGATATACAGGCCCGTGAGCGAGCGAATGACGGGAGAGAGGTTGACGTTCCCATCACCCATGTCCATGTCGGGGATGCGGCCGATCAGGCGGAACATGGCCGGGGAGACGTAAACGGCGGAGACGTTGTCCGCGTCGGAGTATTTCTGGTAGATGCTCTTGCCGTTCTGGGCGAACGCGGAGCAGGTGAGCAGCAGGGCTGCGAAAAGAAGGATTATGCGTTTCATTTCTGGATCTTGTTAAGGGTGTTGTAAGGTATGCCGGCAGTCGTTTCCGCGTCGCGGACGATATCCATGCCGACGGACATTTTGTCGGAGATGGTCTGGAAGGCCTTTTCCACTTCGGCATATGCCAGCAGCGGGTCGTCGAAGGTGTCCTTCGGCCCGCGCTGCGGGAGGATGACCAGCGCGGCAGCGGCGGCCGCAACGGCCGCGAGCGAGGCGTACGGGGCCCAGCGGGTCCGGCGGGACTGGGGAAGTCCGGTGCCTTCCGCCGCCTTGATAAGGTCATGGGCGGTCAGGTTCTGTCGGATGCGGCTCTCCAGCCACGCGGGGACGGGAGCGGCGCTTTCCGCCGCTTTCTGCTCGAGCTCTTCGAGGCTGAGGTTTTCTATTTCTTCCAGGGTCTTCATATTACGTTTTTCAGTTTTCGGCGGGCTTGCGAGAGCAGCACGCGCAGGGTGAGTGGATTGATGCCGGTCCGGCGGGAGATCTCTTCGTAGGAGAGGCCGTCGAGGGTCCGGAGGGTGAGCACTTCGCGTTGCCTGTCAGGCAGCGACTTGATGGCGTCGAGCACCTTGGCGAGCCGCTTTTTTTCATCTACGGCCTCGTCCTGGCGGCCGGGCCATTCCGGCTCGGGCAGGACCGCGGGCGTCTCCATTTTCCGGCTGCGCCGGATGCGGTCCAGGCAGAGGTTGCGCAGCACCTGGAGGCCGTAACCCTTGGGGCTGCGGATGCCGTCCAGGGCATCCCGTCCGCTCCAGAGTTTGAGGTAGAGCTCCTGCACGGCGTCCTCCGCTTCGGCCTCATCCTCGAGGATGTAGAAGGCCACGCGGTAGAAATCGCCGGCGAGGGAGAGCCACTCGTCCTGGAAACGTCCGGAGGTCATTGCGCCAGCAGTTTACCGACCGCGTCCATGGAAACGGTGCCGAAGAAGCAGATCAGCGTGTTGTCGCCGGATGCGTGCATCACGAGGTCGCGGACCGTCCCTTTCGCCTCGTCCACGACGCCGAACAGCTGCATGCCGCTGCCGCCGTCGCGGGCCTCCATCAGGAGTTCGCAGCGGTTCAGGGCGCGCTCGATCTTCTTGTTCAGCCGCTCGCGGACGGCTGGATCCGCATCGTCGTAGTCCACGATGGTCACGCCCTTGATGCCGCGCAGCGTCTGCAGCATCGCCCGCGTATCGGCGTCGCCGTCGTCCACGTGGTGTGCGAGGCCCTTGACCAGCGCGGTGCCCAGCCAGCCCATCTTGACGACTTCGACGCCGTCATAATGGCGGAAGTCCGAGATGATGGAAGCCATTTCCGCGCGCGACACGCGCTTGGCGGGCCGGGCGGCGCTTGCCGTGAGCGGCAGCAGGAGGGCGATTAACAATAATAATTTCTTCATATATCACAAACTGATTATCGGAGCCGCAGCAGCAACTCCGATAACAAGACGGACAAGTCCGGAAAATGTTAACGGAATTTTATACGGGGTCGGGCAGGATGATGACCACGGTGCCGACCTTGACCTGCGCCTTCAGGTCGAGGATGTCCTCGTTGCGCAGGCGGATGCAGCCTTCCGTGGCGCGCGTTCCGATGCTCTCGGGGAAGGGGGTGCCGTGGATGCCGATGTCCCAGAAACCGGGCACGTCCAGGCGCAGGAACCAGGGGCCGTAGGCGTCCTTGATGGGGCCCTTGCCGTCCTTGAAGTCGTGCGTGAGGCCCTTGGCGTTGAGGAGCTGGTTGATCTTGAAGGTCCCTTCCGGGGTCTTATGGTCGCCGCGGACCTTCTTGGGTCCGTAGTTGATGGCGCAGGAGATGCCGTATTCCTTGATGGGGTTGCCCTGCGGATCGACGAGCGTGAGCGTGAACGCCTGCTTGTCGATCACGATGAACGGCGCGCCTTCAGCCTGGTCGAGGTATTTCGCGAACGGGGTCTGCGCCCCGGCGGACAGTGCCGGCAGCAGCGCCAGCAGGAGGAGGATCAGTTTCTTCATAACGAAGGCAAAGATAGCAAAAATGGTGCTAAAAAACGTATATTTGCAAGTATGAAACGGATCCTATTACTCCTCGCGTCCCTGTGCGCCGCTGTGGGCGCGTACGCGCAAAACTGGGACGGCCCGGAGTGGGCGGTGGTCAACACTTCCTCCTCCTACCTGCGCCTGAAGCCGGACTACGAGTCCGGCAACGAGACCACCTGCCTGATGGGCACGGTGCTGCGCGTCAAGGGCGCGGAGCGCTACTGGCGCCTGGTGGACGCCCCCGACTACAAGGATGTCTGGACCACCCAGATGAACCTCGCCTTCATGGACGAGGCGGGCAAGGACGCCTGGATCGCCGCGCCGAAATACGTCTGCGTCGCGGAGTACACGCACCTCTTTGCGGAGCCGTCCACCACGGCGGAGCGGGTGTGCGATTTCACGCTGACCGACCTGGTCCGGAAGGGCACGGAGCGCCGCCGCGGCTGGGTGCAGGTCTTCCTGCCTTCGGGCCGCGTATGCTGGGCGCGCGAGTATGACGTGATGGATTTCGAAGAATGGGTCCGCACCCGCGAGGCCACCCGCGAGAACCTGATCGCGACCGCCCGCCGCTTCCTCGGCACGCCCTACATGTGGGGCGGGGCGAGCGTGAAGCACTTCGATTGCAGCGGATTCACGCAGTTCGTCTATCGCCAGGCGGGGATCGTCCTTCCGCGAAACGCCCGCGAGCAGATCCACACGGGCGAGGAGATCCCGTACGATTTCGATCAGATGCTGCCGGGCGACCTCATTTTCTACGGCACGCCCGCCACGGCCCGCAAGCCGATGGTGGTGGCGCACGTGGCCATGTACTACGGCGACAGGAAGATCATCCACTCCTCGCAGATGATACGCATCAGTTCCCTGACCCCGGACGGGGAAGACTATTATGAGCGCGAGCCGCTGGGCGTGCGCCGCGTCCTGGGACATGTGGACACGGGCGAGGGCATACGCAGTGTCGCCGTGCGTCCGTGGTATTACTGATGGGTTATTTCACCATCTGGACTTCGTACAGGAAAGCGACGTCCCGGGGCTGTACGCCAACCGCATAGGATTTGGCGAACTGGCCATCGGAGGCATACAGATTCACGTAACCGTTCGCAGATTCGTTGGGCAGGCCGGTGTCGAGGCTCTTCGGGTGCGACCCGATCATGATGTAGCCCGTATTGGGGTCGATGCTGATGCCGCACGGGCTGATGATGGGGTAAGTGCTGTCGCCGGAGAGGAAGAAACTGCGTTCCGTACCGTAAGACGTGTCATAGAGAGAATAGGTGATCTTGGCGGATGGATCTGCGGGCGCGTTGCATGTGATGAGGTTGTAACCCGCACCCGCCATTTCCGTGGCATCGTAGATGATCTTCTGGATGCCGGTGCCCTGGATCTTGTAAACGCCGGCCTCCCGCCGAATCATGTATTCGTCGAAGTAGCCTCCGTCGAGCACATAGACGACATCTCCTGCCACGGCCAATTCCTGCGGGTTATGGAGATTAGCGTTCTTGAATTCGGTGATGTTCCCCGAAGCCAGGTTGATGATGGAAATGGAACCGTTTCCGTAGCCGTAGTCGCTGTTGGCCACATACAGGGACGGCACTTCGTCTTTCACGCCGATGGATATGCCTTCCGGATAGGAACCGACCCGGTACATGCTGGAGACGGACAATGACAGGGTGTCGATGACACCCACATAGCCGCCGTAGGTGGACACATATACCTTATTCTCATAGGCGGACAGGTGGCGGGGGTTGATGCCTGCCTCGTTGCCCATCTGGGCGGTGGTGCTGATCGTCTCGATGAGTCGGTAGGTTTTTTTGTCGAGAACGAGGACGGCGTTGTCGTCGCTGACCGTGACGTACAGCTTCCCACCGCGGACCAGGATGTCAACGGGCGTGCCGCCGAGACTCGTGCCGTTGACTCTTTTGAAAATGTCCGGAGTGACTTCTCCGGTGGCGAAATCGATATAACTCAGCGAGCCGTCGATGCCGGTCATGGAATTGCCCGAATTGAGGACGAGGGCGCCCGTGGTCACGATGAATTCCCTTCCGGATCCGTTCGCATCGTCGCGCAGGCAGGCCGTGAGGAAGCTCATCCCCACCAGGGCCAGTGCAATACTTCCAAGAATCTTTTTCATGCCCCAAATTTACAAAAATACCCCGGAATCGCAATGCCCGCCGGCAACGCGACGGGACTTTGTTTTTACGGAATAATGGATTAACTTCGTGGGAGAAAATACAATTGTACGCTATGAAAAGGATATTTCTTCCGCTTGTCGGCTGCCTGCTGCTCGCCACGTCCTATGCGCAGGAGCCGGTGACGTTCACGGCCGAGCAGGACCATCAGAACATGCTTGACCAACTGGGTATCAAGTCCATCCGGCGCGGCTTCGACGCCGATGAAAAGAGTCCGTTCGCGGCCAATTACGACGAGAGCAAGGCCAACCCCTATCCTGTCCTGCCCGAGATCCTCAAGACGAACAAGGGCAAAAAGGTGACCACCGCCAAACAGTGGTGGGAGATCCGCCGGCCGGAGATCGTCGAGGGCTTCGAGAGCGAGGTGTACGGCCGCGTGCCGGCGAACGTGCCCGGTGTGACCTGGACGGTCGAGGCCGAGGAAATCGAGTTCGTCGGCCGCATCCGCGCCAAGGCGAAACAGCTCCGCGGCCACGTGGACAATTCCGCCTGCCCGTCGATCAACGTCGATATCAAGATGGTCGTCGTGACTCCCGCGGACGCCAAGGGGCCCGTGCCGCTGCTGATGATGTTCGGCCAGGCGAATCTCCCGAATCCCGTCAAGCCGGGCGGAGACGACATGGCCGTCATCAACAAGGCCCTGCGCCGCATGCTGGAGAACGATCCGGAGACGGCGGAGCTGATGAAGAAATATCCCGCCTGGCAGCCCTTCGAGCCCGCCAATCCTTTCGCGGCGTTCATGCGCCCGCAGCAGCAGGCGCCTGGCCAGGATCCGCCGTCCAACCAGCAGTTGCTCGCCGCCGGCTGGGGCTATGCCATGATCGATCCCGCCAGCATCCAGGCGGACAATGGCGCCGGCCTGACCCGCGGCATCATCGGCCTCACGAACCACGGCCAGCCGCGCAAGCCGGACGACTGGGGCTCCCTGCGCGCCTGGGCCTGGGGTGCCGCCCGCGGCCTGGATTATCTCGAGACCGACCCGGACGTGGACGCGAAGCACGTCGGCATCGAGGGCGTGTCCCGCTACGGCAAGGCCGCGCTCGTGACGCTCGCGTTCGAGGAGCGCTTCTACATGGGCCTCATCGGCTCGTCCGGCAAGGGCGGCGCCACGCTGCACCGCCGCATTTTCGGCGAAGGTCTGGAGAACCTTTCCAATTCCGGCGAATACCACTGGATGGCCGGCAACTACATCAAATACGACGCGGTCGAGTCGAAGACCGGCGCCTGGAACGCCGGCATGCTGCCCGTGGATTCCCACGAGCTCATCGCGCTCTGCGCACCGCGCCTGGTGTTCATCAGCTACGGCGTGCCCGAGCAGGGCGACGCCCTGTGGCTGGACCAGTACGGCAGCTGGCAGGCGACCATCGCCGCCGGCGAGGTGTTCAAGCTGCTCGGCGCCCGGGACCTCGGCCTGTCGAACGACTACCACAAGGAGCCCATGCCGCCCGTGCTCACCGGCCTGCTGGACGGCGAACTGGCCTGGCGCCAGCACGACGGCGGCCACACCGATGGCCCGAACATGAAGTATTTCATCGAATGGGCGACCGGTAAAATGCAGGGGAAATAATGCAGTACAGGAAGGACAAACACGGGAACGAGCTGTCGATTCTCGGGTACGGATGCATGCGCTTCACCAAGAAGGCCGGCATCATCGACCTCGAGAAGGCGGAGCGTGAGATCATGGCGGCCATCAACGCCGGCGTCAACTATTTCGACACCGCCTACATCTATCCCGGCAGCGAGGCGGCGCTCGGCACCATCCTGGAGCGGAACGGCGCCCGCGACCGGGTCAACATCGCCACCAAGCTTCCGCAGTACCTCATCCAGAGCGGTTCCGCCTTCGACCGCTATTTCGACGAGGAACTCAAGCGCCTGCGCACCGATCACGTCGATTATTACCTGCTGCACCAGATGGCGGATTACGCCCAGTGGGAGAAGCTCAAGCGCCTGGGCATCGTGGAGTGGATCGAGGAGAAGAAACGTATCGGCGCCATCCGCAATTTCGGTTTCTCCTACCACGGCACCTCCCCCCATTTCCTGAAGATCCTGGCCGCCTACGACTGGGACTTCTGCCAGATCCAGTACAACTACCGCGACGAGCACACGCAGGCCGGCGTCGTGGGCCTCAAGGCCGCTGCGGAGCGGGGGATTCCCGTCATCATCATGGAGCCGCTGCGCGGCGGCAAGCTCGTAAACCTGCTCCCGGAGACGGCCAAGAAGATCATCGCGGCCGACGAACGCGGCTGGACGCCTGCCGAATGGGCGTTCCGCTGGCTCTGGAACCAGCCGGAGGTGACCGTCGTCCTGTCGGGCATGAACTCGCTGGAGATGGTGGAGGAGAACGTCCGCACCGCGTCGGAAGCCCGCGCAGGGGACTTCACCGAACGGGACTTCACCCTCCTCAAGAAGGTGGAGGAGGAGATCCGGAAGAAGGAAAAAGTCGGCTGCACCGGCTGCCAGTACTGCATGCCCTGCCCGCAGGGCGTCGATATCCCCACCGCCTTCCGCTGCTACAACACGATGTTCGCCGAATCGAAATGGTCGGGCCGCTTCCAATATATGGTGACCGTCTCCTTTGCGCGCGACCCTGCCTTCGCGACCAAGTGCATCGGCTGCGGCAAGTGCGAGAAGCATTGCCCGCAGGGCATCCCCATCCGCGAGAAGTTGAAGGAGGCGGACAAGGCGCTCCGCCCGCCGCACTACCGCTTCTTCACCTGGCTCACCCGCCTGAACATCTTCCGCAAGGACCTCGGCAAAAAGTCGGAGGATATTAAAGAAAATTGCTAACTTTGCAGCGTAAAAATCGAAATGATATGAATCTTAGAGACATCAAGAAAGACATTGAGTATGTGTTGAGCGCCTTCGTGGAGGACTGCTCCGTGGTTGCCTGCGTCAACCCCAAGGTCACCGACGCCAACGTCAGCGAGCTGATGGAAGAAGCCATCGACCTCTATAACGAACTCCGCGACAAGGTCAACGCCAAGATCGAGGGTTCCAAGAAGACCTATTACAACGAACTCCGTAAGGAAGTGCTTTCCAAGACGGACGCTCTCTACAGCAAGCTCAGCACCGCCGTGAAGGACGCGGTCAAATGAGAATCAAAACAATCCTGATAACAGTCGCGCTCCTGCTTACGGCATGGAGCGCGACTGCTGGTATTCCCCGGACCGAGGCGCAGCGGAGCATCGCGGAGCTGCGCGCCCGGGAGCCGCTCCGGAGCGCCCTCGTAGGCGTGCTGGCCGTCCGGGCGGACGGCGACACGCTTGTCTGCATCAATCACCGGGAGCGGTTGGTGCCGGCTTCGAACATGAAGCTCCTGACCACGGGCCTGGCCCTGCACCGCCTCGGCGCGGATTACCGTTTCCCGACGAAGTTCGGGTACACGGGGACAATCGAGGAAGGTGTGCTGAAGGGTGACCTCTACGTCATCGGCGGGGGCGACCCCACCACCGGCTCGCGCTCGGAGAGCACCGCGCCCCTTTCGAAGACCTTCGGTGAATGGGCCGCCATTCTCGCGGAAGCGGGCATCACCCGCATCGAGGGCCGCGTGCTGGGCGATCCGCGCCTCTTCGGCGACCCCACGCCGCAGAACCTCGGCTGGACCTTCGACGACCTCGGCACCTACTACGGTGCCGGGCCGACGGGGCTCAATTTCTTCGAGAACGCGCAGAACTTCTACATCACCCCCTCGAGCGTCGGCGAGAAGCCGAACTACCGCGTGCAGTATCCCGACACGCCCTGGATGCGCTACGCGAACCACGCCGTGACCGGCTCCGCCCGCAGTTCGAACACGCTCTACTACGTCAACACGACGCTGGCGCCTTTCGGCGAGATCGCCGGTTCCTTCCCTGTGGACCGCCGCGGCTACACGCTGGAGTGCTCCAATGCATACGGTGCGTACACCTGCGCCTGGTACTTCCGCAACTACCTGGAAGAGAAGGGCGTACGGGTGGACGGCGGCTGGGGTGACATCACCCTGCAGGGCGAGATCCGCACGGACCTGACGCCGCTGATGCCCCTCACGCCCGCGGCGCAGCCGGATGAGATCACGATGCTCGGGACGGCCTGGTCCGCACCCCTCGCGGACATCGTACGCGACACCAACGGCGAGAGCGACAACTTCTATGCGGAGACGCTCCTGCGCGCCGTCGCCCTCCAGTCGGGGCTGAGCGGCAACCAGGATGACTGCCAGGATGCCGCCGAGGCGGGCCTGCGCGCCATGGGCCTGCGCACGGACGGTGCCTGCCGGCAGTTCGACGGCAGCGGCCTCTCGCGCAAGAACTATGTCTCCCCGGACTTCTTCGTCCGCTTCCTCCGGAAAATGATGACCCTGCCCGTCTGGGAGCCGTTCTTCAATTCGCTTCCGGTGCCCGGTGCCAAGGGGACGATGGAAGACCGCTTCAACAAGGCGCCGCAGGAGTTAAAGGACCGCATCCATGTGAAGACCGGCTCGATGAACGGCGTGCGCTGCTTTAGCGGCTACATCCTGGCCGCCGACGGCGACCCGAAACATACCATCGTGTTCTCGCTGCTGGTCAATAACTGCCCGGTGTCTTCCTACCTGATCAACCCCGTCCTCGACAGCATCATCGAGGCGATCGCCGCAGAATAGGAGATTCGCCGGTCAAGCCGGCGAATGACGTTCAGAGTCATTCCGGGCTTGACCCGGAATCTCCAAAATAATTGCTATATTTGCGAGTTATGCGGAAATATATCATATACCTCCTGCTGCTCATGTCGCTGTGCTCCTGCAACGCGATCCAGTCGCTCGTGCACGACGACCAGGTGGTGGCGAAGGTCGGCAAGAACAAGCTCTACCGCTCGGAGCTGGAGCGCTTCATCCCCAACATGATCCCCGCCGAGGACAGCGCCCGGCTGGCGGACCAGTACATCAACACCTGGGCGATGGACCTCCTGTACCTGGACGTGGCCGAGAAGGAACTGTCCAAGGGTGAGCTCGACGTGAGCGCCGACCTCGAGGATTTCCGCCGCTCCCTGCTGAAATACCGTTACGAGCAGCGCTACATCAACGACCGCCTGGACACGCTGGTCACGGACGAGCAGATCCGGCAGTACTACGAGGCGCACGCCGCCGACTTCGAGCTCAAGCGCCCGGTGCTGAAGGTCCGCTTCGTGGACGTGATGAAGGATTCACCCAACAAGGACGCCATCCTCAAGATGATGACCTCGCAGGAATACGACGAACTCCAGCGCGCGGACACGCTCGCCAAGTCCACGGCCCTGCGCTACTTCGACAGCTCCGACACCTGGATGGACGCGAACGAACTGGCCAAATCCTTCGGCCTGGACTATACGCAGATGCTTTCCTACCTGAAAGGGGACATGATACGCTACGAACCGGAAGACCGCGCCGACCTGATGGTGGCTTACGTCTGCGACATCCGTCGCAACGGTACCGCGCCGCTCGACTATTGCGCCGACCGGATCCGGGATATCCTGATGAGTGCGAGAAAACACAACCTGATGAACAGTTTGGAACGGGACTTGCTTGAGAACGCGCTCGAAAGTAAACAATTTGTTATTTACGGGAATGAAGAATAAGTTCTTGAAAATCGTGATGACGCTCGCGCTGGCGGGCCTTTGCACCCTTGTTTCCGCGCAGCGCTACAACGGTCTGGTGGATAAGTCCGTCGCCGTCGTGGGCAATGAGATGATCACTTTGTCGGATGTTGAGGCGCAGGTGCAGGCCATGCGCGCCCAGGGAATGCCCGCCAACCGCTGCGAGATTCTCGAAAGCTTCATGCAGACCAAGCTGCTCATCGCCCAGGCCCGCGTGGACTCCCTGGTGATCAACCAGGACCAGGCCAACGCCCAGCTGGAGCAGTACGTGGCTGAAATGCTGACCCGCGCCGGCGGCGAAGACGAACTGGCCGGCTACCTCGGCAAGCCGCTGTACAAGCTGCGCCAGGAATGGCGTACCCAGATCGAGGAGCAGACGCTCGCGCAGCAGGAGCAGCAGGAGATCGCCAAGAACATTCCCGACCTGACCCCTTACGACGTCAAGCAGTACCTTGACACGGCGGACGTGGCCTCGCTGCCCGTCGTGCCGATCAAATACCAGATGAGCCAGATCTGCGTGTATCCCGACCGCGAAGCGGCCGCCATCGCCGTTAAGGAGCGCCTCCTGTCGATCCGGGAGCGCATCATCAACGGCGAACGTTTCTCCACGCTGGCCCGCCTGTATTCCGAAGATCCCGGTACCGCCCGCAAAGGCGGCGAGCTGGGCATGGCCTCCAAGACCATTTTCTGGCCGGCCTTCTCGGATGCCGCGATGTCCCTGAAGCCCGGCATCATCTCGCAGATCGTGGAGACGCCGGACGGCTTCCACATCATCGAGGTGCTGGAGAAGAAGGGCGACATGTTCAATGCCCGCCACATCCTCATCAAGCCCAGCTACACGCTGGCGGATCAGGAGAAGGGCTTCCATCAGCTGGACAGCATCCGTACGGCCATCCTGGACAGCACCATCACCTTCGAGACGGCCGCCCGTTTCTATTCCCAGGACCCGGCCACCCGCACCAACGGCGGCCAGATGGCCGATCCCCACACCGGCTCCGCCTACTTTGAGATCGATCAGCTGAAGCCGCAGGACTACGCCGCCATCCAGGACCTGCAGATCGGCGAGATCTCCGAGCCGATCGCCTCGCTGGACAACGAAGGCCGCGACGGCAACCTGGTCTACAAGATCGTCCGCCTGGACAAGATCGTCCCGGCCCATACGGCCACGTTTGAATCGGACTACACCGAGCTGCTCGGCATCGTCCGGCAGGAAAAGACGCTGGCGGCCATCGACCATTTCCTGGATGAGAAAATAGACTCCAGCTATATCATCATAGATCCTTTGTTCAAGGACTGTGAGTTCACCCGGAAAGGATGGTCCAACAAAATCAGAAAAGACGACTGATTCTCCTTGCGGCCCTGCTGCTAGCTGTCGTGCCGCTGTCTGCCCAGCACGCTTCCGGGCAGACGGATTCGCTGGTACGCCTGCTCAACGCCCGCTCCCTGGAGCAGGTGGAGACGGACGGCCGGATGGCACGCAAGGCCATTGAACCCACTTTCCTCCACAACGGCACCTATCTCTCCTGCGACACGGCCCTCTGGCACGTGGACGAGAAGCTGATCAACTGCTACGGCAACGTCCAGCTGCTGCAGGGCGAGTCCGTGCTGACCAGCGAGAAGCTGGACTACCTGATCGACGACAACCTCGCCCAGTTCCGCGGCGGCGTGGTGGAGCTGCGCAACCAGCGGGACAACGTCCTGCGCACCCGGTATCTTGACTACAACACGCAGGACAGCCTTGCGGTCTTCTCCAACGGCGCTTCGATGATCAGCTCGGACGGGCAGATCATCGAGAGCGACGAGGGAACGTATGCCAACGACCGCGGCATGTTCACCTTCTCCGGCAACGTCAACATGTTCACGGATTCCGTGTTCGTGCGCACCGAACGCCTCCTGTACGACAGCAACACGGAGCGGGCGGATTTCCTGTCCGAGATCGATTTCTGGAAGGACGGGGACATGCTTTCGGCCGGCACCGGCTGGTACGAGCGGGACGTCGAGATCTTCTTCTTCCAACAGCACGTCCACGGCCTGGGTGACACGTCCGAGTCGTGGAGCGACAGTCTGTATTATTACCGCCGGCCGAACGACCTGCTGATGCTGGGCAACGTCCAGGTGCAGGACCAGAGCCGCAAGGTGGCGGCGATGGGCGACCGGCTGCATTATGTGGATTCCCTGGCCCGCGTGACGCTGGACCAGCGTGCCTCCGCGGCCTTGTGGGATGACGACGGCGCGCAGCCCGATACGACCTACCTGGGCGCGGAGCGATTCATTTACTGGACGCAGCCCAGGTGCGAAATCGACTCGGCCGAGGTGCTGCTGGCGCAGAAGCGCCGCGACGAAATGCTGGAGGACCCGATCGCGGCCTACCGTCGCCGGGCGGCCGACGAAGCTGCCCGTCGTCGGGATGAAGCGTTGAAAAACGACCCGCTGGCGCAGAATCGTAACGCTGCGATGCGCGCTGGCGCACAAAATGTTCCTTCCGGACTGCCTGATATCCCTTCCGGGCCTCCTGATAGTCCTTCCGGGCCTCCTGATAGTCATTCCGGGCTTGACCCGGAATCTCCAGGCACAATGGATACCCTGGCGGTTAGAGATTCCAGCTCGCTGGCTGGAATGACTATGGAAAAGACTGGCGAATCTCCCGACAGCCTTGCGGTGGTCCCTCCGCCGGACACCACGAAGATCGGCTTTCTGCTCGCCACGAAGGACATCCGCATTTTCCGCAAGGACATGCAGGTCCGCTGCGACTCCCTGCGCTACAGCGACCTCGACTCCATTGCGCGCCTCTACGTCAACCCGATCGTCTGGAACGAGGGGCGCCGCCAATACAACTCCGACAGCCTCTTCGTGCTGCTCCGCAACGAAAAGATGGAGCGCGCGAACCTCCTGTCCAACGCCTTCATCCACACGGAGGAGTCGGACGGCTACTTCGACCAGATCAAGAGCACCGACGTCATCGCCTATTTCAGCGATTCCACCTCGCTGCGCCGTTTCGACGCCCTGGGCGGCGTCACGGCCCTGCTCTATCTCGAAGAGAACGAAACCCTCGCCACCGTCAACCGGACGGAGTCGAAGATGATGATGGCGACCTTCGACGCCGAGGGAAACGTGAACCATGTGTACAATTACGACAGCCCCAAGAGCGACGCCTATCCGATCGTGCAGTTGCCGGCGGCCGAACACCGGCTGCGCGGCTTCAACTGGCAGCCGGACCTTCGTCCGAAAGACAAGTTCGACGTGACGTCGATGGTGGTACGTGACTCCGAGCGCGAGGCCTACGAGGCCCGGCCGCACGCAGACTTCCCGCAGACCAACATCTATTTCCCGGGGCACATGAAGGAGGTTTATCAAGCGCTAGAAGACGCGAAAACCAAACGCAATGCGCGGCAGGTGGACACCACGAGTCCTTCCGGGCTTGACCCGGAATCTCCAAGCACATTGGATTCCCTTCAAATTCATTCTGATTCCCTTTCGAGTCATCCCCGACCTGATCTGGGATCTCTTAACACATTGGACTCCCTGGCGGTATCGGAGCGAAGCGACGCAGGGGGTTTGGGGGGCACGCCCCCCGATGAATCAGGCGCTGAAGCCAGCGAAGCGGCTTCCGGGTCGCAGCCCGGAATGACTATAGGGGAGCCCGGCGAATCTCCTGCCGACACGACCTACATGTCCGACCGCGAGCTGAAGAAGGCCATGCGCGTCGCGCGGCGCGACGCCCGTTGGGCGGAACTGGACCAGCGCGACCTCGACAAGGCGGCGCGCAAGGAAGCGCGCAAAGCGGCCCGCAAGGCCCGCCGCGAAGCCCGTGAAGCCGCCCACCAGGCCCGCCAGGCCGCCATCGACGAAGCCAAATTGAAGAAATACATAGAACGCTATCAAAAACTGAAAGAGCGCCATGAAGGAAGAAAACAAAAACCTGAGCCTGCCGGAGAACGCCCACCGGGAATTGAAGCCGGGGGAGAGTTACCAGCCACTATTGAACTCGAATGAGAAGCCGTTTGAGGTCACGCCCTACAGCGTGACCGTCGGTCTCCTGATGACCATCCTCTTCTCCGCCGCCGCGGCCTATCTCGGGCTGAAGGTCGGCCAGGTCTTCGAGGCGGCCATCCCCATCGCCATCATCGCCGTCGGCCTGACCGGCGCCCTCAAGAAGCAGGGCGGCCTGGGCCAGAACGTCATCATCCAGAGCATCGGAGCCTGCTCCGGCGTGGTGGTGGCGGGTGCCATTTTCACGCTCCCGGCCATCTACATCCTCGGCCTGGACGTCAATTTCTGGCAGATGTTCCTGTCCTCGATGCTGGGCGGCTTCCTCGGCATTCTCTTCCTGATCCCCTTCCGCAAGTACTTCGTCAAGGAGATGCACGGCAAGTACCCGTTCCCGGAGGCCACGGCCACCACGCAGGTGCTCGTCAGCGGCGAAGGCGGCGGCAAGAGCGCCCGGACCCTGCTGGCCGCCGGTCTGGTCGGCGGTCTGTACGACTTTGTCGTGGCCACCTTCGGCGCCTGGGCGGAGACGCTCAGCACCACGGTGATGCACTGGGGTCAGGTCGTCTCCGACAAGGCCAAGCTCGTGCTGAAGCTCAACACCGGCGCCGCCGTGCTGGGTCTCGGCTACATCGTCGGTCTCAAGTACGCGTTCATCATCTGCTGCGGCTCCTTCCTCGTGTGGCTGGTCATCATTCCCCTGATGAACCTCATCTGGGGCGGCAGCGTCATCGACCTCATGGGTACGGGCATCGCCCAGACCATCTCCGAGATGGCGCCCGAGCAGATTTTCAAGGAATACGCCCGCCACATCGGCATCGGCGGCATCGCCACCGCGGGCATCATCGGCATCATCAAGAGCGCCGGCGTGATCAAGAGCGCGGTCGGTCTGGCGACCAGCGAGTTCAAGCGCAAGCCGGGCGCCGTGGCCGAGAAGGCCGAGCGCACGCAGGAGGACCTCCCGATGAAGACCGTCGTCTGGGGCATCGCCATCGCGCTGCTGGCCGTGTTCGCCTTCTTCGCCTTCGGCGGCGTGGTGAACAACATCTGGCAGGCCCTGATCGGCCTTGTCATCATTGCGGTGATCGCCTTCCTTTTCACGACCGTGGCGGCCAACGCCATCGCCATCGTAGGCACGAATCCCGTCAGCGGCATGACCATCATGACGCTCATCATCACGGCCCTCGTGCTCGTGGCGGTCGGTCTGAAAGGTAACGCCGGCATGGTGGCCGCGATGGTCATCGGCGGCGTGGTCTGCACGGCCCTCAGCACCGCCGGCGGCCTGATCACCGACTTCAAGATCGGCTACTGGATCGGCACGACGCCGAAAAAGCAGGAAGCGTGGAAATTCGTCGGCATCGCCGTAGCGGCTGCGACCGTGGGCGGCGTGATGCTGATTCTCAACAAGACCTACGGCTTCACGGGAGACGGTGCCCTGGTGGCCCCGCAGGCCAACGCCATGGCCGCCGTCATCCAGCCGATGATGAGCGGCGGCAGCGCGCCCTGGCTGCTCTACGGCATCGGCGCCGTGATCGCTATCCTGCTGACCCTCTTCAAGGTGCCGGCCCTCGCGTTCTGCCTCGGCATGTTCATCCCGATCGACCTGAACCTCCCGCTGCTGCTCGGCGGCGCCATCTCCTGGTACGTCAGCACCCGCAGCAAGGACGCGGCCGTCAACACCGCCCGTCAGGAGAAGGGCACCCTCATCGCCAGCGGCTTCATCGCCGGCGGCGCGCTCATGGGCGTCGTCTCCGCCATCCTGAAATTCGCTAAGGTCGACTGGTTCATGAACGCCTGGAACACCGTGTCTCCCGGTCACGTCGCCTCCGGCGCCGAAGCCATCGCCATTGTCCCGTTGATCGCCATCTGCGCCTACATGATCGTCTCTTCGATGAAGAAAGAATAACTTTTTAGTCATTCCGGTTCCTTCATAGTCATTCCGGGCTGCGACCCGGAATCTCCAACAACAGATTAGAATATGGAAAAGATACTAGACAGATTTCTCCGCTACGTCGCGGTGGACACCCAGTCCAACGAGGAGAGCGAAAGCCAGCCCTCCGAAGCCAAAGAGTTGAACCTCCTGCGCATGCTGCGCGACGAGCTGCAGGCCCTGGGCGTCGAGGCGACCCTCGACGAATGGGGCTACGTGATGGGCACCATTCCCGCCAACATCGACAAGAAGGTTCCCGTCGTGGGTTTCATCGCCCACGTGGACACGGCTCCGGATGCCTCCGGCGCCAATATCAAGCCGCAGATCATCCCGGACTACGACGGCTCCGACATTCCCCTCAAGGGCGTGCTCGGCCTCGCGCTGAAGACCGCCGAGTTCCCCGAACTGCTCGCGCACAAGGGCGAGACGCTCGTGACCACCGACGGCACCACGCTGCTCGGCGCGGACGACAAGGCCGGCGTGGCGGAAATCATGGACACGGTCCAGTATATCATGGCGCATCCCGAATTCAAGCACGGCGAAATCAAGATCGGTTTCACGCCGGACGAGGAGATCGGCCGCGGCGTCGTGAAATTCGACGTGCCGAAGTTCGGTGCCGACTACGCCTACACGATGGACGGCGGCGAGGCCGGCGAGCTGGAGTTTGAGAACTTCAACGCCGCCGGTGCGAGCGTCCGCATCCAGGGCAGCAACGTCCACCCCGGCTACGCCAAGGGCAAGATGCGCAACGCCCTGCACATCGCGCAGGAGTTCGACGCGCTGCTGCCCGTCAGCCAGCGGCCCGAGTACACGCAGGACTACGAGGGATTCTTCCACCTGATCGGCATGAAGGGCTCGGTCGAGGAAGCTAGCCTCTCCTACATCATCCGCGACCACGACCGCGCGAAGTTCGAGCAGAAGAAGCAGGTCATCGCGCAGTGCGGCGACTTCATCAACGCGCGCTACGGCGCCGGCACGGCGACCGTCACGGTCAAAGACCAATATTATAATATGCGCGAGCAGGTGGAGCCGCACTACCACGTGGTGGAGAAGGCCGTCAAGGCCATGGAGATGGCCGGCGTGAAACCGCGCATCCAGCCCATCCGCGGCGGCACCGACGGTGCCAACCTCTCCTTCCGCGGCCTCCCGTGCCCGAACATCTTCGCCGGCGGACTCAATTTCCACGGCAAGTTCGAGTGGGTGACCGTCGAGAACATGGAGAAGGCCGCGGCCGTCATCCGCAACCTGGTCTCCCTGTACGCGGACTAGTCATTCCGGGCCTCTATGTCGTCATTCCGGGCTTGCCCCGGAATCTCCAACCAATTTATATGATCCCCGGCCTGACCGGGGAATCACCTACCTTATAGTCATCCCCGGCTCGACCGGGGATCTATTTTTTTAAAATATTTTCCGAAAAGATTTGCAAGTTCAAAAAAAGTGTGTACCTTTGCCGTCCCTTCCGATGAGGGATACTTCTGAGGAGGGATTTGAGAGATCATTGACAATACTGAGAGAGATAACGAGGTAAAGAAGTTAAAAAGAGATTATAGTCTGTATAATTAGAAATTCGAGTTTTTTCGAGTTGCGAAAATAAGGACTGCAATTTCAAAGGCAAACGAGTAAAACTATTTGAGACGTAAATGTCGCAAATGATTCACTTAAAAAGTACGAGAAAGAGAAGAAGAGCGAACGGAGGATGCCTTGGCTTCCGGAAGCGAAGAAGGACGTGGTAAGCTGCGAAAAGCTCCGGGGATCTGCAAA
>JAFXUS010000048.1 GCA_017535125.1 Bacteroidales bacterium
CTCACCTTCTTGCCGTGGAAGCATTCCGCGAAGCGCTCGAAATGCTCGGGCCGGCAGAACGCGTCCAGATAGGTGAAGACCGTGTTGCCCTCCACCTTGCCCGGGTCGCTCACCTGCAGGTGCCCCGGGTCCGTGTACATGCCGCGGACCTTGTTCTTCACCTCCTCGGCGCTGTCCGAGAGGTAGATGCAGTTGCCCAGCGACTTGCTCATCTTGGCCTTGCCGTCCGTGCCGGGCAGGCGCAGGCAGGCCGCATTGTCCGGCAGGAGGATTTCCGGCTCCGTCAGGGCCAGGCCGTAGGTCGCGTTGAACTTCCGCACGATCTCGCGCGTCTGCTCGATCATCGGCTCCTGGTCCTCGCCCACCGGCACCGTCGTGGCCTGGAAGGCCGTGATGTCGGCCGCCTGGCTGATCGGGTAGCAGAAGAAGCCGACCGGGGTGCCGGCCTTGTTGTCGGCGGCGTCGCTGTCGTTGAAGCCTCTTAACTGGATCTCCTGCTTCACCGTCGGGTTGCGCTGCAGGCGCTGCACCGTCACGAGGTTCATGTAGTAGAACGTCAGCTCCGTGAGCTCCGCCACCTGCGACTGGATCAGGATGTGGCTCTTGGCCGGGTCGATGCCCGCCGAGAGGTAGTCCATCGCCACCTCGATGATGTTCTGCCGCACCTTCTCCGGATTGTCGGCGTTGTCGGTCAGGGCCTGCGCGTCCGCGATCATGATGTAGATCTCGTCGAACGCGCCGCTGTTCTGCAACTCCACGCGGCGCCGCAGGGAGCCCACGTAGTGGCCAATATGAAGGCGACCGGTGGGCCGGTCGCCTGTGAGGATAATCTTCTTTGCCATACTAGTCTTTTACTGCTTTGAGCGCCTCGCGCACCTGCGCCTCGATCTCGTCGCAGAGCTCGACGTTGTCCTTCAGGAGCTGCTTCATGGCCGCCTGGCCCTGGGCGAGCTTTTCGCCCTGGTAGCTGAACCAGCTGCCGCTCTTGTGGATGATGTCGAATTCGACCGCGAGGTCGGCGATCTCCGCCGCGTGCGAGATGCCCTCGCCGAAGACGATGTCGAATTCCGCCTTCTTGAAGGGCGGAGCCATCTTGTTCTTGACGACCTTGACCTTGGTGCGGTTGCCCAGGGCCTCGTCGCCGTCCTTGATCTGGGTGGTGCGCCGCACGTCCAGGCGGACGGAGGCGTAAAATTTCAGGGCGTTGCCGCCCGTGGTGGTTTCGGGATTGCCGAACATGATGCCGATCTTCTCGCGCAGCTGGTTGATGAAGATGCAGCAGGTGTTGGTCTTGGAAATGTTGGCCGTGAGCTTGCGCAGGGCCTGGGACATCAGGCGGGCCTGCAGGCCGACCTTGTTGTCGCCCATCTCGCCCTCGATCTCCGCCTTCGGCGTCAGCGCCGCCACGGAGTCCACGACGATGATGTCGATGGCACCGCTGCGGATGAGGTTGTCCGCGATCTCGAGGGCCTGCTCGCCGTTGTCCGGCTGGGAAATCAGCAGGGTGTCGAGGTTCACGCCCAGCGCCTGGGCGTAAGTCCGGTCGAAGGCGTGCTCCGCGTCGATCATCGCCGCGATGCCGCCCTGCTTCTGCGCCTCGGCGATCGCGTGGATCGCGAGGGTGGTCTTGCCGCTGGACTCGGGGCCGTAGATCTCGATGATCCTTCCCCGGGGATAGCCGCCGATGCCGAGCGCATGGTCCAGCGCCACCGAGCCGCTCGGAATCACCTGAACGTCCCAGTCGGGCTGCTCGCCCAGCTTCATGATCGTGCCCTTGCCATAATCCTTCTCGATCTTGTCGATCGTCGCCTGAAGGGCTTTCAGTTTCGCCGCATTCACCTCCGCGGCCTTGTTCTCTTCGTTCGCCATAATTGAATGGTTTTAATCGTTAAACTTTTTTACGTTTACCGACTCCTGCCTCGGCAGCTTTTCCAAAGCAAACAAAGATAATCATTTTTTCGAATTCCGTACACATGCCTGCGCGCGAAAAGGACAGCAACCATCGCGGTGAGCTATAATCGTTTTGAAATCAACAACCTACCGACTTACCTTATCGCATTATTCCGGGTAAGTTAAATCGGTATCTCATTGATTCAGCAAGCATTACAGCTCACCCGAACCACTCCCTGAATGTGTAATGGTCTCAATGAGCGGCTTGACGGGCTCGTAGTCGTAGCCGCGGGAGAGGGCGAAGCGGATGAGTTTCAGGCGGCCCTGGGGGTCGTCGCGAAGGGTGCGCCATTTGGTCTCCAGAACCTTCTCGAGCTTGGCCGTGGCGCGCGCGGGGTCGATCTCGCCGAGCGCCTCGAGCACCACCTCCCGCGGGACCCCGCGCGCCAATAACGCGGAGCGGATCTTGACGGGGCCCCAGCCGGAGAGCGCGGACTTTTCGCGGGCGTAGGCGGCGGCGTAGCGGCGGTCGTCCACATAGCCCTCGGACACCAGCGCGGCGACGATTTCATCCGCCGCAGATACGGCGCCGACCATCGCCCCGGCATCCGACAAAGCGCCGTCGGACAGTCGCTGCAGCGCCTTGCGCCGTATGTCCGCGACACAGTATTCCCGTTTCGCGCATAAAGCGGAAAGCGCGTCAAACACCGATTTCAGCCGTTCGTCCATATCAGAAATCAAATCCCAGCGAGAGATACACGCCCCACTTGTGGATATTGGACCAGTGGACGTCCAGTTTGATCGGGCCGAGGATGGTGTCGTAGGCCCCTTCCAGGCCGAGGGCCCACACGTCGGGACCGAAGTTGCGGAACAGCGCACCGATGGAATTGTCATGGATGAGCACGCCGCCCTGTGCGCCGACGTAGAGGTTCTTGAGGGGATTCCAGCGCACCTTGGCCGTCAGGTCGATGAGGTAGTCACCCGTGGCCAGCAGCGTATTCATGCCGAAGAAGGGCACCTGGTCGTCGGCAAAGCGTCCCGGAAGCACGCTGCCGACGAAATTGGTGTGGAACAGGCCGTCCACCACTTCCTCGCCGAAGTGCGAGATGCCGCGCAGGTGCAGGTCGGGCAGCAGGGTCCATTTTGCGCCCAGCGGAATGGCCGCTCCGAAGTCCACGCCCGTGGTCAGGATCGGCGAGAATTCGCTTGCGCCCAGCCGCAGGAAATCATAGTCGGCACGTAGCCTGAGGGAAACGCCCCGACTGGGGAAATAGTAGTTGTCGTAGGTGTAGTAGGCCCCCTGCAGATAGGTACCCAGGTAGTTGGTGTTCAGCGGAATATCGAGTGACTGGACGGTACGTCCGAAGGGCGTGTCGGGCGAGAGGTGGTACGCCTTGTGGGCGAAGCCCGCGCGGATGTCCATGTGCGTCCAGTTCAGGCCCGTGACGAAGAGATCCTCGCGGTGCGTCAGGTACGAGATGTCATATTTGATCGCGTCGTCGAAGGACCCGAGATGGCCGCGGTAGCGGGTCAGGGAGGCCGTGAAATTGAAGGTAGGCAGGTCGCTGAGATCCAACGCGTAGTGCGCGGTGAGCTTGATGGTCTGGCCGAGCCGGAGGCGGAAGTCCACCTTCGAACCGGACAGCCGGTGCGTATTCAGCCCGATGCCGAGCAGCAGCGAGGCGCCTTCGATGCTGTCTGCGCGCAGGCCCACCCCGAAACCGTGTACCGGGGCCGGCGAGAAATGGAAGACCAGGTGGTATGGCGCCTCGTCCCCGTACAGGGAATAGGTCACCGTCTCAAAGGCGCCGGAGGCCTGCAGGCGGCTCATCGCTTCGTCCATCGTCTTCTTGTCGAGCGGCTTGGTGATATCCAGCCCGATGATGCGCGCCACGCGGCGGGAATCCGCGTTGTTCAAGCCGTCGTATTCAATGCTGCACAAAGGAATGGGCGTCTTGCTGATGTCGATGGCCCGGGCGCGCGAAGGGGATTTGTCCTCCCCGGTCTTCGCGCGGATGGCCAGCAGCCCCTCGCTTTGCGCCACCGCGGCGTTATAGCCGCGCAGCAGCATGGAGTCCACCGCCGCCACATTGAAACTCAGCATGTTATATTCGCCGAGATCCGGCTTGATGAAGACGTCGGTCTTGCTGATATTCTTGTTGAAGGAGTCCGTGCCGAGCATCGTGATGAACTGCCCGAGGATGTCGCCGATGTTGTTGATGTCCTCGGAGGATTCCGGCCGCGCGTCGGAGAGCTCGATGCCGATCAGGTAGTCCACCCCGACCGCCCGGGCGATGTCCGCCGGGAAATTGTTCCGCACGCCGCCGTCCACCAGCACCATCTTGCCGGTGCGCACCGGGTCGAACAGGCCCGGGATGGACATCGTCGAACGCATGGCCGTGGTGATGGAGCCGCTGCCCCAGTTCTTCGCTTTCGAGCTGACCATGTCGCCCGCCACGCAGACGTACGGCAGCGGCAGTTTCGCGAAGGAAATGCTGTCCTGGTAGCGTACGGACATGCTGGACAGGAGGTTGTTGACGTTGAAGCCGTAGGCGTAGCCGGAAGGCAGCGAGTTCATCAGCGCCGCGGCGCCGGCACGATTCTCTCCCCGCTCCCCGATCTCATTCCGCACACGGTCGCGCAGGCGGTAGGGAATCTTGTCCTCCCGGTCCTTCGGGTAGTGGAAGGGGAATGAGATCAAGTAGGTCGCCTTGTCGATCTTCGTCGAATAGGGAATGTATTCCGGCGCCACGCGGTCGGTCAGCATCACGCCCCAGTCCTGCGTGCGGAACAGCTCTTCGAGGTCCGCGGCGCGGTAGCCCATGGCGTAGAAGCCGCCCACGAGGCCGCCGATGCTCGTTCCGCAAACGAAATCGATGGGGATGCCGAGCTCCTCGATGTACTTCAGCGCGCCCACCTCGGCGGCTCCCTTCGCGCCGCCGCCGGAAAGCACCACGCCCACCGTCGGACGCTTTTCCGTCCGGCGGATCTGGTTGATGCGCTGCCGGATTTCGCGGATTACGACCGCGTCGGTAAGCGGATCTACGCTGTCCGCCGACAGACCGTTTGGGTAAGTCTGCGCCGACAGCGTTCCGGCCAGCAGAAGCGCTAGTCCGCAGAGGCATGTTGTCCGGCGAGCATCCCGCAGGCGGCCAGGATGTCTTCGCCACGCGAAGAACGGATGGTGCATAGGATCTGGTGGTTGTTGAGCCGGTCGCGGAAGACCTCCATGGCCGCGTCGGAGGCGCAGTCATAGGGGAAATCCGGGATACGGTGGAATCGGATCAGGTTCACGCGGCACTCCAGCCCGCGCAGCAGGCGGATGAGGGCGTCCGCGTGGCGCTTGTCGTCGTTGAAGCCGGCGAACATCGTATATTCAAAACTCACGCGGCGCTGGCCGCTGAAGTCGTATTGGCGGATGAGATCGATGACCTGGCGGATGTCCCATGCCTTCTGCGCGGGCATCATTTCGAGGCGCTCCTCCGGGAAAGGATTGTGGAGGCTGACCGCCAGGTGGCACCGCTGCTCGTCGAGGTAGCGCCTGAGCGTCGGGAGGACGCCTATCGTGCTGAGGGTGATGCGCTTGGGGCTCCAGGCAAAGCCCCACGGCGCCGTCAGGACCTCGATGACTTTGGAGACGGCATCGTAGTTGTCCAGCGGCTCGCCCATGCCCATGAAGACGGTGTTGGTGAGGTCGCTTGCCTCGTCGATGCTGAGGAACTGATTGAGAATGTCCGCTGCGTCCAGCTGTCCGTGGAAGCCGTGGCGGCCCGTCATGCAGAACTTGCAGCCCATCTTGCACCCGGCTTGCGAGCTGACGCAGAGGGTTTTGCGATCCTCATCCGGAATCATGACCGCCTCGACATAGTTGTCTTTGCCGACCTCGAAGAGATATTTTTTGGTGCCGTCGGTGGAGACGGCGCTGCCGACGGGTTGGGTGGTGCCGAGATCGTATTTCTCCGAGAGCGCTTCCTTGGCGGCCTTGGAGATGTTGACCATCCGGTTCCAGTCCGTCGCCCGCTTGGCGTACAGCCAGTCCGCGAGCTGCGCGCCCACGAAGGGCTTCAGCCCGCAGCTCACCGCGGCCTGCTTCAGCTCCTCGAGCGTCTTCCCAAGCAGTCTTTCTTTCATCAGTGCAAAAATACGAAAAAACTCGCAAACTCCGGCCCTCTTCATGCGGCAGTTGGCTCCCATCCGGGCAGCCGCGGGCGCGAGCGAGCCCCCCATGGAGCTCGCACAGCGTCTCGCGGCAAGCGCCGAGCCCCGTAATGCGACGCGCTGGTGCCCCCATGCTAGCGCAGGTGAGATGAAACAAGCTGAGACACAAATCATTATCAATATTACTTCCCCCATCAGAGGGGGCAAGTGATTATGTTAACATTCTACATATCATCCTATTATGCCTCACCACCAATATGCAGGAATCTTGCGGCCTGCCGCTCCGAAGCAGATGTATTATTTCTCAAATAGGCCACCATTTTATATCTCTTCTCTTCCGAAAGCCGAAGAAGGGGTAAACCCACATTCAGCAGACCATGTTTTCCCACCACAGTACACATTTCCCGATATGGTACATCTGAAAAAGGTTCATATACTTCTCCGACATTGAATTCTTTTCCTTTCGTTACATCAATTGTCTCCACCATCCGCTCCCAACTACCAAAGAGAAGGAAGCACGCCTCTTTCTGAAAGAAAAAATACCGTTGAATAATGTAGTCAGTCAATTGTTCTCGCTCTTGTTCATTCAATTTGGCGAACAGTTGGAACAGCATTTGATACCGGCAATATCTTCCAGCTTTAAATTCCTGATCTACAACACGAAGCGAATCTCTCAGCACCCACCTGCAATACTTCAAAATTGGTTTCTCGGAAAACGGATATTCCTTTTGATAATATGCTAAAAAAGTCCACCGATCCTCTATCGCCCGACGGTACAATCTCTTTTCAACCGGGTTATTAAACACATACACCAGACTCGAGCGTTGCTCCTTCTCAGTACGCTGGGCTGCACTCCCGAACGGTCCTTTAAATAACCGACCCTTCCGCCCAGTCTCCCGATTGTATTCTCGCGCGAAAATACTATTGACGTCCTGTTCATAACGAACCAGTTGTCCAGGATCAACAGCCGCGACCATTCCATGTACATGGGTAAACATATGACAAGCCGCCAGCACCGAAAGATTGTGCTTTCTGGCCATTACAGACTGTATTGTATAATAAACCAGATGATCTATGGTCCGATAGAAAACAACTCCCCCATCAACGGAGATTTTATACACATGCTGAAATGAATTCTCTGGAACCTTACGTTTTCCCATATACAAGGTGAGCTATATAGTTTTAAATATCATTTATTTATCAAGAGTTCTTCCCCCGTGTAGCAAGGGAAGTAGTTTCTTTAAGTAGCTATATATCTGTCGTTTACTTCTCACCCTACGGCGGGGCGATGAGGCAGCGGGCGAGGCGGGAGGCGTCTTCGGGAGGGAGGATGCCCGCCTCGCCCAGCGCCGCGACGGTCCAGCCGTCGCGCGGGGTGTTGTCGCGGAAGAGCACGATGGAGCGCGCCGCCTGCGCGGAACGGATATAAGGGTGGCGGCGCAGCGAGTCGGCGGGCAGCGACCAGAGCGCGAACGGGGCGGGCGGCGAGCAGAAGACAAGGTCGCTGAGCGCGTCGTACTTCTCGCGATCAAAGTGGTAGATGTCAAGCAGTTGCTCCGGGAAGGAATAGCCGCCGAGCTCGTCGCGGTACTCCAGGATCTTGGTCGCGAACCAGGGCCCGATGCCGGGCAATGCGTCCAGCGCGGCGGAGTCGGCGCGGTTCAGGTCGAGGCGCGGAATGTCGATGTAGCGCTCCAGCCGCCGGTACACCGAGTCGGCGACGACGAACGATTTCGCGAAGTCCGCCTTCCGGCGAAA
>JAFXUS010000049.1 GCA_017535125.1 Bacteroidales bacterium
GCCGATCCCGGCGCCGCCCTCGTGGCCCTCTGCCACCGCCACGGCATCGAGGTGGTCCCGCTGGTCGGTCCATCCTCGCTCATGCTGGCCCTGATGGCCTCCGGCCTGAACGGCCAGTCCTTCGCCTTCCGCGGCTACATTCCCGCCAAGACGGACGAGCGCCGCACCGCGCTCAAGGAGCTGGAGAAGCAGTCCCGCACGCTGAACCAGAGCCAGATTCTCATCGAAACCCCCTACCGCAACGACGCCCTGCTGGCCGACATGCTGCAGATACTCGCCCCTTCGACCCGGCTCTGCGTCGCGGCCGACCTGACGCTCCCCACGCAGTTCATCCGTACCCAGACCGTCGCCGAATGGCGCCGTACATTATTCGCCGGCAACAGTACGTCATTCGCCGGCTTGACCGGCGAATCTCCCATCGGCAAGCGTCCTTGCGTCTTTATCCTGTTGGCCTAAAAGATGAAAATCGCGCTGCTGACCCTGGGCTGCAAGCTCAATTTCGCCGAGACGGCGACCTACGAACGCGGCTTCCTGGCCGCGGGCCTGGAAGTCGTGCCCTGGGGCCAGCCGGCGGACGTCTGCCTCATCAACACCTGCTCCGTCACGGCCACGGCCGACAGCAAGTCGCGCAACCTTGTCCGCAAGATGCACCGCCTCCACCCGGCGGCGAAAATCGTCGTCACGGGTTGCAGCGCGGAACTCCGGCGGCGCGAGATCGGGCAGATCGAAGGCGTCTCGCGCGTGTTCGGTGCCAAGGAGAAGGGCCTTGTGGTCCCCGAAACCCTGGCTCTGCTGGGGCTGAAGGCCGCTGAAAGTCCGAAAGAGGCCGAGATTTTTCCCGCCTATTCTTCTGCCGAATCCAGAACGCGAGCATTCTTGAAAGTGCAGGACGGCTGCAATAACTACTGCAAATACTGCACAGTCCCTTACGCCCGCGGCGAGAGCCGCAATCTCTCCATCGCGGAATGCGTCCGCCAGGCGGAAAGGATCGCGGCGGAAGGCGTCCGCGAAATCGTGCTCACGGGCGTGAACACGGGCGATTTCGGGCGCACGACCGGGGAATCCTTCCTGGACCTGCTGCGCGCCCTGAACGAAGTAAAAGGCATCGAACGCTACCGCATTTCCAGCATCGAGCCGAACCTCCTCACGGAGGGAATCGTGGACTGGATCGCCTCCGGCACCAAGTTCCAGCCGCACTTCCATATCCCGCTCCAGACCGGCTCCGACGAGTTACTCGCCAGCATGGGCCGCCGCTACGATACGGCCTTCTTCGCAGAGCGCCTGGAAATGATTCGCCGCAAGATGGAGCGGCCCGGCGCGCCGAAGGTCTTTTTCGGCATCGATGTGATGGTGGGCCTGCCCGGCGAGACGGACGCGCTCTTCCGGGAGACCTTCGATTTCATCAGCCGGGTCCGCCCTGCCTTCATCCACGTCTTCCCCTATTCCCGGCGTCCCGGAACGCTGGCGGCGGCCATGCCCGGCCAGGTGGAGGAAAGCGTCAAGAAGCACCGCGTGGCGGTGCTGGAGGAGCTCTGCCGGGGCCTGCATGAAGATTTCCGCGCGCAGAACCGGGGCGTGCGGGAGCGTGTCCTCTTCGAATCCACCGTCCACGACGGGATGATGGAGGGATACACCGGCAACTACATCCGCATCACGCGCCCCTACGACCCGGCGCTGGTAAACGAGCTGGTGGACATCGTCATAGACTGAACATGGAAAAGAAAGCGAAACTGACATTTCTCGGCACAGGCACCTCGTCCGGCATCCCGATGATCGCCTGCGACTGCGCTGTGTGCCGCTCGGCGGACCCGCGCGACAAGCGCCTGCGGGCCTCCGTGCTGGTCGAATACGGCGGACTGACCATCCTGGTGGATGCCGGTCCCGACTTCCGCACCCAGATGCTGCTGCACGACGTACACCACCTGGATGCCATCCTGCTGACCCATAATCATAAAGACCATACGGGCGGGCTGGACGACATCCGCGCCTTCAACCTCGCGGAAGCCCATCCCGTCAACATCTGGTGCGAGCCCTATGTGGAAACCACCCTACGCCGCGAGTACGGCTATGCCTTCGCGGAGGAGAAGTATCCCGGCGCGCCGGAATGGCGCGTGCACCTGATCGATCCGGCGAAGCCTTTCACCGTCCATTCCAACGCCAACGAGGACATCCTCTCCTGGGAGCACGGCGTCGGCTACCACCATCTGCCGCCGCACCCGGCGCCCGACAGCGCCGTGGAAGTGGTTCCCATCCACGGCTGGCACCACCGCGAGAAGAAGACTTCCGTGCTGGGCTACCGCTTCGGCAACATCGCCTACCTGACGGACATCAAGATGCTGGACAGCGAAGCGGAATACGAGAAGTTGCGCGGCGTGGAATACGTCACGCTCGGCTGCGTCAAGATCGGCGACCACCATTCGCATCCCTCGCTGCAGGAGACGCTCGACTTCTTCGAGCGCGTCGGCGCCCGCGAGGCCTACATCACCCACCTGTCCCACCAGCTGCCGCGGCACGAGGAGTTCGCGGCCATGCTGCCGCCCCATGTGCATCCGGCCTGGGACGGACTCGTCATCGGAGGATAAGCCATGAAACTGTCAGAACTTGGAGAATTCGGCCTCATCGAGAAAATACGCGAACGCTTCCCCGCCCCGGACGGGGTCACGGGCATCGGCGACGACTGCGCCGTCCTGAAGCCGCGTTACAACAATGCGGAAACACTGGTGAGCACGGACATGCTCGTGGAGGGGACGCATTTCCTGCTCAAGGACATCACGCCTTACGATCTGGGCTGGAAGTCCGCCGCCGTGAATCTGAGCGACATCGCCGCGATGGGCGGTCAGCCCACGGGCACTTTCCTCTCCCTCGCCCTGCCGGCTCGGACGGAGGTCGAGTGGGTGGATGAGTTCCTGCGGGGCTACGGGGATGTCTCGGCACGTTTCAACACGCCGCTGCTGGGCGGCGACACCACCGCATCGCCCGACCGCATCTGCATCAACGTGACCGTCCTCGGCGAAGCACCGTACGCCACCGCCCGCAAGCGCAGCGACGCGAAGAAGGGGGACATGATCTGCGTGACGGGAACGCTGGGCGATTCCGCAGCCGGCTTGAAGGCCATTCTGGAGAAGCGGGAGCGCTACGCGGATGTCACGACGCTCATCGGCAAGCATTACCGCCCCGTGCCGCGCGTGGCGGAGGGGCAGCAGCTGCGCCTGAACCTCGGGGTGCATGCGATGATGGATATTTCGGACGGGATCGGGTCTGACCTCATGCATATTCTGGAAGCCTCCGGGATGAATGCTGAAATTGATTTGGCCGCCCTGCCGATCTCACTGGCACTGAAGCACGTCTGTCCGCGTTTCGGCTGGGATCCACTCGAACTCGCCGTCTGCGGCGGCGAGGACTACGAACTCCTCTTCACCTGCACCCCGCAGGCGGAAATGCTCCTGACGGTCCCCCATTTCGTCATCGGCCGCATCACCGACCGCACCCTCGCCCAGCCCCAGATCTCCTGGCGCGGCGCCACCGCCCCTTTCACCGGCTTCGACCACTTCCGCCGCTAACCCTCAGTTTTCTTCCAGGTAGCCGTCGGTATCGGCGTCCAGGACGTCTTCCCAGTAATAGTGGTCGGACAGGTCTGCGTCCGGGTGATTGTAATGGAACTGCTGCATGTCCTCGGACACCCGCCGGGCCTCGTCATTGAGGTCGAACTCCCCGCGGTGCCCGATGAAATCGTCACTCACCTGCCCACCTTTCCACACATCGTCCAGCCAGGTCTTCTCGCCCCAGGGGCCGGAGCCCGTCCGCTTCTGCTGCGGAGGCTGCCATTCGCGAGATGATGAGCTATAGGACGTTACGCCGCTGTATCCACCCAGGGACAGGCCGTCGTAGACGATGCCAATACACATGGGGATTAAGAAGTGTATGGCAAAGGACAGCAGTAAGTTGGAATCATATTCCCAATACCTGTTCAACTCGAAGGATTGGTAAGATTTATATGTGTCCCAGTTGTAATGCAGTTCCCATTCCCACTTCCCCAAGCCGAATGGCAGCAGGAGCAAAGAAGCAAGGGAGAGGAAAACCAACACCGGGACGAACCAATTGGGGCGGGCATGATGCTTCTTGTCCGCCAGCAACAGTATCCAGCTCTGGCTCATCCCAGCGAACAATACCCATGTACTCTTGTATAACAGACGGAGCCTTACCTCGGGAAGATTCCAATGAAATGTAAAAAGAAGCAGGACAAGCGGCCATAGCCACACGACAACCAGCCAGATCCAGAACGTTTTATATGTCGTATTCATTGCTGCAATCATTTATCACCGGCAAAGCTAACAATAAAATATGTCAGGTTTTGACACGATACTCCTCGGATTTCACATTTTTGCTTCTCCGCGTCATTCCGGGCGGTTCCTGAGCCTGTCGAAGGATGACCGGCGAATCTCCTTCCTTCAAGGCGGAGCCGTCAGGGCTGCTGCCGTAATTCTTATTGAATCGTAAAAACCTGAAAAAAAACACAGAAACCCCCTGATGATTTTTTCAGGTTCTTGGACATCCGAGGAACTGTGTTCATATTCGCGGCAGGACCGGTCTGAATCAAAACCCGGTTTGCATCTCGAACATGAATAACAACATCCTCTACATTGACCCAATGGTCGATTTCGGATTCAAGAAGATATTCAAAGAATCCGGACACAAACAACTCATTATTCGTCCTCTTAACGCCATCTTCGGGCTGGATATCGCGGACATCGACATCCGCGAGAGCGAGCAACTCGGCCTGACAGACCAGGAACGGAAGGCGACCTTCGACATGCACTGCGAGACCAAGGACGGACTTTCTTTCATTATCGAGGTGCAGCTTGCTGACCAGCCTTACTTTATGGAACGGGCCATCTTCTACACTTCCCGGACGATCACCCATAAGGCGCAGACCGGAGAATGGAATTATGACCTTAAGCCTATCTTCTTCTTAGGCTTACTCAACTTCGACATTCGCCACCTGGAACCGGAAAAGGCTGATCCACTCCGCTTTATCCACAAATTCTCTCTTCGGGAGGACGAGACGCATGAGCAGATGAGCCAGGCGCTGCGGTTCGCTTTCATGGAGGTGGCGCGCTTCAACAAGACCAAGGATGAATGCGAGACCTTCGAAGAGCGATTCTTGTGGATAATGAAGAATTTACCTACATTTGCGGAGGAACCCGAGTTATGGGATGACCCTTATTTCAAAGATTTTATGGAACAGGCCGAATTTGCAAATATGTCCTGGGAAGAGCAGGAAAGGTACATCGCCTCGATGAAGCAGAAATGGGATTATAAGAATTCCATTGACTTTGCTGAGCAAAAAGGTCGAGAAGAAGAACGGCAGGAGAATGCCCGCAATCTCAAATCCCTGGGAGTTGCCATTGACACCATCGCTCAAGCACTGGGGTTATCAGTAGACGAAGTACAAGCGCTTTAAGAAAGCAATCTAAGCACATATGGGTCGCCAATTGGCGACCCATTTTGCGTCTCCGGCGGAGCCGTCAGGGCTGCTGCCCCCGACGGCGCAGGATAGAAGTCGGCACCAGCCGACCGACCCGGTCCCGTGACTTTGCGCAAGCAAAGTTGGAAAGGGACTTGAGGGGCGCAAGGGGTCACAGGGGGCGGAGCCCCCTTCATAGATAGCCACAGGCCC
>JAFXUS010000050.1 GCA_017535125.1 Bacteroidales bacterium
AGAGAGAGAGAGAGTTGCGCGAGCTCGCTACGGCATCCCTGTCATGGATGGGAGGTTATGTTCTCTTTTGGCTTGAAAAACTGCTGCTTTCGACTGTGTTTTCCCCGATTAACGGCTTTTCAAACGGGTTTGCAGAGTTTTTGTACTGGATGAACAGACACCCCGCTTCGGGTGGCAACAAGCTCCTGTATGTCTATCGAAGAGTATGGAATGTTGTTTGCCCGAGCCTGTATGCGTCCCTTGTTCTGGGTAGTTTTGCTGTTGTACTGGCGATTTATGCCTTTGTCGCGATCCGCCGCGGGATGCTTTCGGCGAAGCACCTTTGGAATAATGGCATTGCAGGGACGATGCTTCTTCCACTTATCTGGATGGGCGTTGCCGCTACGCCGACTGGGAACCATGCTTTCTTTCAATATCGTTCCATTGCTGCAGTCTTTTGGGGGTTATGTCTATTGGTGACGGCCTCGGCAGATGCTCCACGTTTCAAAGGTTTTCTCAGCAGTAAGAAAAATGGAAAAATAAATTAATAAAACGGAAAAAACTCTTGACAGCCGTTCTGTTCGCTGATATACTACTTAAGCACGTGCGCGAAAAGCGGGCGTGTTCTGCGAGGAAGCGGGAGATTGCTCGCGCGGGCGAGGTAACTTCCGTGGAGTATGTCCGGTATCGGGCCAGTCCCGGTACGCAATCGGGCGGCTGAAACCCATCCGGTACACGCGTATATCGCGCGCGCCGGGGGATCGACCGGCCACAAGGCCGGTTTGTTTTTCGGACGCGGTCTGATACGCACGGTTGTGTGTACAGGATTTGCAGGGTTTCATCCGTACGCAGCAGGCGGACCCAATGCCGCCAAACAAAACGTACGAAAAAAGGAGAAAACAAACACCATGGCAAGCAACAACAAGAACATGATCCGCATCCGCCTCAAGGCGTACGACCACCAGCTCATCGACAAGGCTGCCGAGACCATCGTCGCGGCCGCCAAGCGCACCGACGCGAAGGTCTCCGGCCCCATCCCCCTGCCCACCAAGACCGAGATCGTCACCATCCTGCGCGCCGTCCACAAGTACAAGGACAGCCGTGAGCAGTTCGAGCGCCGCACCCACAAGCGCCTGATCGACATCATGAACCCCAACCAGAAGACCGTCGAGGCTCTGTCCAACCTCGAAGTCCCGGCCGGCGTTCAGATCGAGATCAAGCTGTAAGACACACCAAATAAATAACCCGCAGTCCGCAGCTTGCGAGTGCGGACGGGTTAAGTTGCCAGCCTCTGGACGGTGTTTCCCGCCGGGTCAAGCGAGGCAACCAATAACCGAAGGAGGAAATACAAAGCATGAAGAAAGCCATCATCGGCAAGAAGGTCGGCATGACGCAGATCTTCGACGAGAGCGGGAAGGTCATTCCCGTCACCGTCATCGAGGCCGGCCCCTGCGTGGTCGTGCAGAAGATGACTGAGGAAAAGGAAGGCTACAAGGCCGTCCAGCTCGGCTTCGAGGAAGTCGGCGAGAAGAAACTGAGCAAGCCCGAGGCGGGCCACCTGAAGAAGGCCGGCGTGGGCATGGTCAAGCACCTGAAGGAATTCCGTCTTGAGGACGACAGCAAGCTGGAAGTCGGCGATCTGGTGAAGGCCGACCTCTTTGCCGAGGGCGACAAGGTCGACGTCACCGGCACCAGCAAGGGCAAGGGCTACGCCGGCGTGATCAAGCGCTTCGGCCAGGGCCGCACCCCCACCACCCACGGCGGCGGTCCCGTTCACCGTCACGCGGGCTCCATGGGCTCCAGCACCGATCCCTCCCGTATCTTCCCGGGCAAGAAGCAGGCCGGCCACCTCGGCGTGGAGCAGGTCACGGTTCAGAACCTGGACATCGTGAAGGTCGACACCGAGCTCAACATGATCGCCATCCGCGGCGCCGTCCCCGGCCCCAAGGGCAGCATCGTGTATATCCGGGATACGGCGAAGACCCAGCCCGTCAAGAAGGGCGAGGGCGCCGCTGTCTCCGTCAACCCGCAGAAGGCCTCCGCGCGTGTCAACCCGCAAAAGGCTTCCGCCCGTACGAAGTAAAGAAAGGAGAGCAGCATAAATGCCTAAAGCGAATGTGTTCAACATGGCAGGCGAGAAGATCGGCGAGATCGAGCTCTCCGAGGCCATTTTCGGCATCGAGCCGAACAAGAGCGTGCTGCACGATTCCGTCAAGAATCACCTGGCCAACTGCCGTCAGGGCACCCAGAGCGCTCTCACCAAGGGTGAAGTTTCCTACACCACCAAGAAGCCCTGGCGCCAGAAGGGCACCGGCCGCGCCCGCGCCGGCTATGCCGGCTCCCCCGTGTGGTATCACGGCGGCGTAGCTTTCGCGCCGAAGCCGCGCGACTACGGCTATGTCCTCAACAAGAAGGTCAAGCGCCTCGCGCTCAAGTCCGCGCTGTCCGCCAAGGCCGCGGAGAATGAGATCATCGTCGTCGACGGCCTGGCCGTCGAGGAGATCAAGACCAAGGCGTTCCAGAGCTTCCTGCAGAAAATCGGCGTGGAGAAGAAGGCGCTGGTCATCACCGAAAACGTGGACGAGAAGGTCGTCAAGTCCGCCCGCAACATCGAGGGCGTGACCACCACCATCGCCACCATCCTCAGCCCCTATATGATTCTCACCAACGGTAAGCTGGTCGTCGACAAGGCCGCCCTTGCCAAGATCGAGGAGGTGTACGCCTGATGAAGACCGCATACGATATCGTCATTCGCCCCATCATCACCGAGCAGTCCATGGAGGACCTGGACATCAAGAAGTACGCGTTTGAGGTCGCCAAGGACGCCAACAAGATCGAGATCAAGAAGGCGATCGAGGAGATCTTCGGCGTCACCGTGATCAAGGTCACCACCGAGCACGTGCGCGGCAAGGCCAAGCGCACCGGCTCCTACCCCATGGGCAAGACCGCTTCCTGGAAAAAGGCCGTCGTGAAGCTCAGCGCCGACTCCAAGAACATCGAGCTCTTTGAGGGCATGGCGTAAGGGAGGAAAGAAGAATGTCTATCAAAACTTACAGACCGACTACCCCCGGCCGCCGCGGCATGACCGTCTCCGGCTTCGACGGCATCGACAAGCACGTCAAGCCCGAGAAGGCCCTCGTTGAGGTCCTCAAGAAGCATGCCGGCCGCAACAGCTACGGCCACATCACCGTCCGCCACCAGGGCGGCGGCAACCGTCAGAAGTACCGCGTGATCGACTTCAAGCGCAACAAGCTGGACGTGAGCGCCCAGGTCCTGCGCCTTGAGTACGATCCCAACCGCAGCGCGTTCATCGCCCTGGTCGAGTATACCGACGGCGAGCGCCGCTATATCCTGGCTCCCGTGGGCCTGAACGTGGGCGACACCATCCTCGCCTCCGCCGCGGCCGACATCAAGCCGGGCAACGCCCTGCCTCTGGCCAACATCCCCGTGGGCACCGTGATCCACAACATCGAGCTCTACCCCGGCAAGGGCGCCCAGCTCGTCCGCAGCGCCGGCGTCGCCGCGCAGCTGATGGCCAAAGAGAACGGCATGGCCACCGTGCGTCTCCCCTCCGGCGAGATGCGCAAGGTCCGCCTTGACTGCTTTGCCACGATCGGCCAGGTCGGCAACATCGACCACGCCAACATCCACATCGGCAAGGCCGGCCGCACCCGCCACATGGGCATCCGTCCCACCGTCCGCGGTTCCGTCATGAACCCGAATGACCATCCGCATGGTGGAGGCGAGGGCAAGTCCCCCGTCGGCCGTCCCGGCCCCGTAACGCCTTGGGGCAAGCCCGCCCTTGGTTACAAGACCCGCAAGACGAAGAACAAGAACGACAAGTTCATCGTCAAGCGCCGCAACGCGAAGTAAGGAGGGAACAGGTAAATGAGCAGAAGTATCAAGAAGGGCCCCTTCGCCGCTCCCGAGCTGCTGAAGAGAGTCGAAGAGATGAACAAGAGCGGCAACAAGCAGGTTGTCAAGACCTGGTCCCGTTCCTCCACGATTTTCCCGTCCTTCGTCGGACACACCATCGCCGTCCATGACGGCCGCCGTCACGTTCCCGTGTATGTCACCGAGGATATGGTCGGTCACAAGCTGGGCGAGTTCGCCCCGACCCGCACCTTCCGCGGTCATGCCGGCAGCAAGACCGGCAAGTAAGGAGGAGAAGAAATGGACGAGAAGAAAATTGCCCGTGCGGAGCACAAATACGCCCGCATCTCTCCCCGCAAGGTCGAGATCATCTGCAACATGATCCGCGGCAAGGACGCCAAGGTCGCCATGGCTTACATGGAGAACACCCCGAAGGCCGGCTGCGAGCTGATGATCAAGGTGCTCAAGAGCGCCATGGCCAACGCCGAGAACAACTACGAGATGGACCCCGAGAAGCTGTACGTGGCTGAGACCTACGTCGGCGCGGGCCCGATCCTCAAGCGCGGCATGCCCCGCGCCCAGGGCCGTATGTACCGCATCAACAAGCGCACCAGCCACATCGTTATCGCCGTGGCTGAGAGAGACTAAGGGAAGGAGGCAGAATTATGGGACAGAAAGTTAATCCTCATGGCCTGCGCGTCGGCGTTATCAAAGACTGGGATTCCCGTTGGTACGCCAGAGAAGAAAAGGTCGGCGATCTGATCGTCGAGGACTACAAGATCCGTGAGTATCTGAAGAAGGCCCTCTATTCCGCCGGTGTCCCCACCATCGAGATAGAGCGCGATTCCGCGAAGGTCCGCATCTATATCCACTGCGCCCGTCCCGGCGTCGTGATCGGCAAGGGCGGCCAGGAGATCGAGCGCCTGCGCGGCGAAGTGCAGAAGCTCATCGGCAAGCCCGTGGCCCTCTCCATTGTGGAGGTCCGCACCCCCGACACCAACGCCCAGCTCGTCGCGGAGAACATCGCCCAGCAGCTCGAGAAGCGCATCGGCTTCCGCCGCGCGATGAAGAACGCCATGGGCCGCGCCATGCGCATGGGCGCCCGCGGCATCAAGGTCAAGTGCGGCGGCCGTCTCGGCGGCGCCGAGATCGCGCGCAGCGAGTGCTATCACGAGGGCACCATCCCCCTGCAGACCATCCGTGCCGACATCGACTACGGCTTTGCCGAGGCGAACACCACCTACGGCCGTATCGGCGTGAAGGTTTGGATCTACAAGGGCGAGGTCCTCTCCCAGACCCTGCGCACCACCCCGC
>JAFXUS010000051.1 GCA_017535125.1 Bacteroidales bacterium
CATGCGGCGGATGAGTTCCGTGCCGGTGGTGATGTTGCCCCACTGGTCGGAGCCGCCCAGCTGCAGGATGCAGCCGCGGTTCTTCCACAGCCAGTAGAAATCATAGCCCTGCATTAGCTGGTAGCTGAATTCGGTGAAGGACATGCCCTCGGAGGAGTCGCGGGAAAGGCGCTTCTTCACGGAGTCCTTCGCCATCATATAGTTCACGGTGATGTGCTTGCCGATGTCGCGGATGAAGTTGATGAAGGAATAGTCCTTCATCCAGTCGTAGTTGTTCACGAGCTCCGCCTTGTTGGGGGCGTCGGAGTCGAAGTCGAGGAACTTGCCCAGCTGCGCCTTGATGCCCGCCACGTTGTGGGCGAGGGTGGCCTCGTCCAGCAGGTTGCGCTCCTGGCTCTTCATCGAAGGATCTCCGATCATGCCGGTAGCGCCGCCGACCAGGGCGTACGGCTTGTGGCCGCAGTTCTGGAAATGCTTGAGGATCATCACGCTCACGAGGTGACCGATGTGCAGGGAATCGGCTGTCGGGTCAATGCCGACGTATGCCGCCTGCGGGCCTTCCATCAGTTTCTCTTCCGTTCCCGGCATGATATCTTGTATCATGCCTCTCCAAGTTAGCTCTTCAACAAAATTCTTCATCGATTCAATTCAAATAAGTCTGCAAATTTAGTAATCTTTTAGTAAATTTGCACGCTTTGCAGCCGGTAGCCAGCTACCCCTGCAAAACTATGCGCTTCGCGCTATCCCTCCCAGCCTGCCGGCTGGGCCCCTCCCGTTCACGAGCCACGGGCGGCTACGGTTTTGCAGGGGTACTGGCTGCCGGACTGAATGCAAAGCGCGCGAATGAAAATACTTATTATTAAAGATATTATGAGAAAGAAAATCGTTGCAGGCAACTGGAAGATGAATACGACCAGACCTGATGGTATCGAACTGGCGAAGGCGGTTGCCGCCCGCGCCGCGGAAGTCCCGGCCGGCGTCGGCCTCATCATCGCCCCGCCCTTCACCCACCTGTGCTGCTGCGGCAAGGCCCTCGAAGGCACCAAAGTCGAGCTCTCCGCCCAGAACTGCGCCGACCACGTGAAAGGCGCCTACACCGGCGAAGTCTCCGTCGACATGCTGAAGGCCGTCGGCTGCCAGTGGACCATCCTCGGCCACTCCGAGCGCCGCCAGTACTACGGCGAGACCGATGAGAAGCTCGTCGAGAAAGTGAAACTCGCCCTCGAGGCGGGCCTCGGCGTCATCCTCTGCGTCGGCGAGGTGCTCGAAGAGCGCAAGGCCGGCAAGCACTTCGACGTGTGCGCCGCCCAGATCAAGAACGTCCTCTACAACTTCACCGCCGAGGACATGAAGAAGATCGTCATCGCCTACGAGCCCGTCTGGGCCATCGGCACCGGCGAGACCGCGACCCCGGACCAGGCCGAAGAGATCCATGCCTTCATCCGCAAAGTCCTCGCCGACAAGTTCGGTGCGGCCGTCGCGGACGACATGACCATCCTCTACGGCGGCTCCTGCAAGCCGTCCAACGCGAAGGAGCTCTTCGCCCAGCCTGACATCGACGGCGGCCTCATCGGCGGCGCCGCGCTCAAGGCGGACGACTTCATCCAGATCGCCCTGTCGTTCTAAGACTATTCCAGGATGCGCACCACCAGGCCGATGCGGCCTGAGGCGCTCCACAGCCAGACCATATCACCCTCGAGTCGTACGACCTCGAGGGTGAGGTTTTTTCGCTTCAGCACCTCCCGCTCCGTAGTCCACACGAGGTCGGCCGTCAGGCGCTGCTCCGGCACCGACGGCACCGCCGAGAAGGTGGCCACGAAGAAGTCCGACATCGTGTCGGTGTAGGCGCGGAACTCCCGCAGATCGCGGCTGAAGGCCAACTGGCAGCTGTTCGGCTCGTAGCTGAACGCGATGCTGCCGCCCACCAGCAGGCGGACGCCTTCGATCTCGCAGAACGCGGCGCGCTGCCGTTCGTCCTGGCAGCCCGCGAGCAGCAGCAATGCGCTGACCAGCAGCAGTATGCGAAGCGAATGTCTCATTGCACGGTAATCTCTTTATACAGCGTCTCCGACGTGCCGTCGGTATGCGTCACCTTGGCGCGCAGGGTGCCGCTCCGGCGGAGCGTGTAGTACCCGTCCGCCTCCGGCTCGATGCGCACGCCGTTCAGCGTCCATTCCACCTCCTGCACCTCGGACGCGTTGAACACGCGCAGCGGAATCTTGCTCCCCGGCGGGAAACTGCCGTCCACGTTGCGCGTAGCGCCGCTCAGGTAGATATAGGGGTACGTGCCCTCGCGCAGCATCTTGGTCGCGAAGCTGCCGTCGATGCTGTAGCGCTCGCGCGCGCTCGTGTGCACTTGAATGGAGAAGCGGTAGGGCGTCTGCGGATGCAGGCCCTCCAGCGTGCAGCTCGTCGCGTCCGGGGTCAGCTCGCGCCGCCGCTCCTCGTGCCCGTCCGTCCAGCGGATGGTGTAGGCGCTGATGCCCGTCAGGGCCGGATCGACCTTCCAGCGCAGCACCGCCGCGTCCTGGTAGATCATGACGTCCAGCAGCGTCAGCGGCCGCAGCACGTCGAACGCGACCCCCGTCCCCTCGCGGCGGATGCCCGTCAGCGCGAGGCCGGTGGGGATGCCGCTCCAGGCGCGGAAGGCGGCGGGGGAGTCGGAGCCGAAGCTGCTGAAGCCACCCGTCCCGGGAAATGCCAACCCGCCCGCGTCGGCGGCGTCCGGATCTGCCGGCACCGGCCGGGCGCAGGGGTGCTCCGGGTTGACGTTCACGATGCCGTAGTCCCAGCGGTCGCGCGCCGTCAGCTCCCCGTCATGGCCGGGAGAGCGCCCGGCCGGGTTGTCCGAGCGGTCCAGGTGGAAGACGTGCAGTCCGTCCGCACGCGCTTCAAAGAGGAAATACTCCCCCTCGCGGTCGGTCGCCGCCTTGAGGTAGCGGCGCCCCTCGAGCAGCGGCGTGAGGGTCTGCGCACCCGGCGCGAGCTCCTCGCAGGTCCCGAGCCTCAGCAGCTCGAATTCGATGGCGCCGAAGTCCGGCGGCGCGGCCAGGCGGCAGCCCTCGTCCATCAGTGACGTGCCCCAGAGTCCGCGGCTGAGGCCGCCGCTCTGCTCGCCGTCGGTGTCGTAGAGATCCGGCAGCCCAAGCACGTGGCCGAACTCGTGGCAGAAGATGCCGAGCTGCCCTTCCGGCGCCGCCGCGAAGGTGACGCCCGTATTCGTTTTCCCCTGCTGGGGATAGATGTCATCGGCTTTGCCGCTGTCGTGCTGCCCCGCGCCCGCGTAGAGCAGGAAGACCGTCTCCGGGAGCTCGATCTGCCCCTGCACGGCCGTGCAGGCCTCCTTGACCGCGTCCGCGAGGTGGACGTCGCGCCGGTCGGGGTAGTCCGTCCCGTACCACGCCGCTTCATGCTGCAGTTTGACCGCCGGCGCCAGCTCGAAGCGGAACGCCTCCTCGCCGTACTGCCGGTTGAAGTACGCCTCCGCCTCCGCCACCAGCCGCTCCTGCTCCGCCCGCGCGCTCGCGAACTCCCGGTCCTCGAACTGCACCGGAATCACCACCATGCGGAATATCGTCAACAACAGCAAAATCATACCCCTAAGTTACGAATATTTCAAGAAAATGCTTACCTTTGCCACGCATTTCGAAAATCCTTCAAGGGTTTTGGTGCAATGGGTCCCGGACTTGATCCGGGATGAGTAACACATTTTAAAACAGTACAAATGCAACATTTTGAACTCAAAGGCACGACCCGCCAGGTCGGCAACAAGGCCGTCATCAAGGCATTCCGCCGCGAAGGTCTCGTCCCGTGCAATCTGTACGGACTCGGCATGGAGAACGTTCTCTTCACCGTCAACGCCAAAGAACTGAAAGCCCTCACCGACACCCCGAAGTCCTTCATCGTGGACCTCATCCTCGACGGTGCCAAGAAGGCCCAGACCGCCGTTCTTCACGAACTGCAGTGGCATCCGGTCACGGACGCCTGCCTCCACGTCGATTTCCTCGCAGTCAACGACAAGAAGCCCATCGCCATCAGCGTTCCCCTCGTGATCGAAGGCCACGCCAAGGGTGTGCAGCAGGGTGGTAAGTTCTATCAGAACGCCCGCAGCATCAAGGTGAGCGCCCTGATGAAGGACCTCCCCGATGAGGTGACCGTCAACATCTCCGACCTCGGTCTCGACAAGCGCATTAAGGCTGGTGACATCCAGCTCAAGAACGTCGCCGTCGTCTCCGACAAGGACACCATCATCTGCGGCGTCAAGACCACGCGCAATGTTACGGTGGCTGCTACGGAGGAGTAAACCCGACCCCGCCGTGTCAGAGAAGTGTTATCTGGTGGTCGGACTCGGCAACATCGGTGCCGAATACGCCGCCACGAGACACAACATCGGCTTTATGATATTGGATGCCTGGGCACAGGCATCCAATGTCGTTTTCGAGCCCGGCCGCTACGGCGACATGACCGTCGTGCGCGACAAGGGCCGCGAGTTCCATTTATTGAAACCCTCCACCTACATGAACCTGTCCGGCAACGCCGTCCGCTACTGGCAGCAGAAGCTGGACATCGGGCTGGACCACATCCTCGTCATCTGCGACGACATCAACCTGCCCTTCGGCACCCTGCGCCTCCGGGCGTCCGGCAGCGACGGCGGGCACAACGGCCTGAAGAACATCACGGAGCTGCTCGAAAGCCAGGACTGGGCGCGCCTGCGCATCGGGGTCGGACACGACTTCGCGCAGGGGCGGCAGATCGATTTCGTGCTGGGAGATTTCGACGAAGAGCAGAAAAAAGAGATCCCGGAGCTGGCGAAGAAAATCATCGCCGGCGCGCGTACGTGGGCGTTCGTAGGCATCGGTCAGGCCATGAATCAGGTCAATTCGAGGCCAAAATCGGCAAATAATGACGATTGAGCGCCATTTTTTCGAAAAAAACTTGTTTTTGTGTTATTTCTTTTTTATCTTGCCGTCAGTTAAGCAGTTACCATTTTAACACTTTAAATAACACAATCATCATGAAAAATCTTGTTAAGAAAATCGAAGAGAACATCGAGCTCTTCAAGGTGAACGCTGAGGCTCAGGTTGTCAAAGGTAACAAGGCCGCTGGTGCCCGCGCCCGCAAGGCTGCTCTGGCCCTCATGAACGACCTCAAGGAGTTCCGCAAAGTTTCTGTTGCTGAGGCGAAGAAATAATTTTTTTCTTTTTTCTTGCAACGTTCTTAAAACCTCCTGCATCTATGTTGTAGGTTTAGGTTTTAGTACACGTCTAAGAGTCGGCGAGCCGCGAGGTTGCCGGCTCTTTTGCGTATGCCCCTCCGGGGCCCGCACCCAACAAGCAACATAATGCAGGAGAAGGTCCAGAAGATGGGACGTCTCCTGCAAAAATGACCGTATTTGCAGGTAGTCTGCTGATAATTGGGACGTCTCCCGCATTCTCTCCCCGAACCGGGCAGCCGCGGGCGCGAGCG
>JAFXUS010000052.1 GCA_017535125.1 Bacteroidales bacterium
GACAGCTATCCCGAGGAGCACACCACCATCACGGAGGAGTACTTCGTGACCCAGGAAGGCAGCTTCCAGTCGCCCGTCCCGGTCATCGAGTCCCTCTACGCCCCGCACTACCGCGCGAACGACGACGGCAAACCTGCCTTCGTCGTCAAGGCGCAGGAGAAATAAGGTACGGTTCTCGGCCGCAGACAGGGGATTCGATAGGGTCTGGCACCACCGCCTCCCATTACGGTAGTCGGCGGCAGCCGCGAGACGCTGCGCGAGCTCGGTGGAACGGCTCGCTCGCGCCCGCGGCTGCCCGGTTCGGGGTGAGAATGCGGGAGACGTCCCAATTATCAGCAGACTACCTGCAAATACGGTCATTTTTGCAGGAGACGTCCCATCTTCTGGACCTTCTCCTGCATTATGTTGCTTGTTGGGACGGGCAGCGCCCGGCGGTGGTGCCAGGTCCTGCCCGCCCCGCGCCGTCCAAATGGAATGTCAGTACCGAAATTGGTGCATTTCGCCACATTCTCGGGGGTAAGAATTGTTAAAAATTCGATTCTTACAGACTCGTGTTGCATTATTGATTAGTTTCGTCGGCGCACAGATTGCTGTGCTTTTCTAATAATTCGCATTATTGCGAATAATTCGCAAATATTAATTATCTTAGCACGGACGAACCGTGTTTGAAAAGTCGTTGAAGGATCTATTCTTGACAGGATCAACTGATGACAATTAGTACCGGCAGCTATTCCGGAGTTCGCCAGACGAAGGCGGAATAATAGTAAACGCACTGTTAACTGATATATCCAAGCATTATGAGTAATAAAACACTTGTTCCTTTTGTTGCTACGCATCCAGGAGAGGTCTTGCTGGACGAGTTGAAGGCACGGGGTATGTCGCAGAAAAAGCTGTCCAAGTTGTCGGGAATTACGGCCTCGGTTATCAACGAGACGATAAAGGAGAAGCGTTCCATGTCTTTGAATATGGCGGTTGCGCTGGAAAAAGCACTGGGAATTCCGGCGGATTATTGGATGAATCTGCAGACGCAGTTCAATCTTGATTCCGCGAATATTGCAGAACGGGACACTCAACGGGAAACCATTTCCGTAACCATTCCGGTCCGAGACAAAAACTTGCTCATAGAACTGGCCCACAAGTTCGGCTGGGCCTGTATGCTCTAGTAATTGACAGCCGATTCCCTATCATAGAGAACGGGAGGCCTTTGGGGCCTCCCGTTGTTATATAACTTTCAAATATACAGACTGTTAAAAGCGCATCGCCAGGCCAATGCCGTTGTTCTGAAGGCCAAAGTTCATTTCGGGCGCATGAACGGCGAAACCGTGTCTGGAATTATAGTCGGCGATGACGGTGTTGATCTTTTTGAGGCCAACCACCAGCAGCGGCACTCCTGCAAGGACGACACCTCCGCAGATGGCGTACATGGTTCCGTAGCCGGCATTATGATAAATTGCGTACGAAGAAATCAGGTATCCCAATGCAGCGCCGCAACCGGCACCTATCAGTATCTCGCCGACGGTGGACAACGCATCGCCGCTTTTATACATGGCCTGCGACTCCGGTGTGAGATAGAGATAAGTGGATTTCTTGTCGATGTTCATGCCATTGATGGACAACCTTCCCGTCCAGGCATCCAGCGTCATGATGCCTTCCGGAAGTTTGTTGTTGGCGTTCTGCTCCGACGTAATGTCCTGACCGAATAATGCCGATGCGGCTGTCAGAAAAAGGAGAATTGAAATAACTAACCGTTCCATAAGGTAATAAATTTAGACGAAGATACGCATTTTTCCCGGCATCGGAAACAGCTAGTAACTGACGTCGCTTAGGAAAAGAGCGTGGCCGGGGACGGATTCGCCGGCTTGGGAGCGGGCGGGGGTGCTTGGAGATTCCGGGTCAAGCCCGGAATGACTACTCTGGAGCCCCGAATGACTGCCTCCAACCTGATCGACAGGCAGAACCAAAGATTGGAAGTCGGCGACGGTGCGCTTGTCGCGGCCGACTTCGAGGAGGGTGCCGACGACGGCGCGGACCATGTTGCGCAGGAACCTGTCGGCGGCGATGCGGAAGTACCAGTAGTCGTCGCCGCCTTCGCGGCCGGTCAATTGCAGGTGGGTCGGGGTGTAGCGATGCCATGCGGCTTCCGTGACCGTGCAGATGGAGGTCTTGGAGTCCGCGCCGGTCTTCTCGAAGCAGCGGAAATCGTGCTGTCCGAGGAGCGCCTGCGCGGCTTCGTTCATCGCCGCGAAATCCACCCCCGGGAAGGTGTAGAGATAGGAAAAAGACTCCACGAACGGGTCCTTCACGCGGTGCAGGAAGTAGCTGTATTCGCGCCGGATAGCGTCAAAACGCGCATGGAATTCCGGGGCCGCCGGAGCGATCTCATGAATCACCACCGAACGGGGCAGAATGGCATTTAATTTGTAGCATAATTGACGCGTGTCAAGCTCCCCGGCTGCGTCAAAATGCGCGACGTAGCCGATTGCATTGACGCCCGTATCGGTCCGGCCTGCGCCGGTCACGGCCACGGGGGCATGCAAGAGGGTGGACAAGGCGCTTTCGAGTGCCTGCTGGACGCTCGGGGCATCGGGCTGGATCTGCCAACCGCAGAAATCCGCACCGCTGTATGACAGCTTGACAGAATAGCGCATAACTGACTGCAAAATTAATGAATTATATGGAAAGTGTAAACATCAAGGAGCTCAACGAGCGCATCCAGCAGGAAAGCGCTTTCGTCGATCTCCTTTCCCTGGAGATGGGCAAGGTCATCGTGGGCCAGAAGCACCTGGTGGAGAACCTGATGATCGCGATGCTCGCCGACGGCCACATCCTCCTCGAGGGCGTGCCGGGTCTGGCCAAGACCCTCGCCATCAGCACCCTGTCGCAGGCCGTGAATGCCAAGTTCAGCCGCATCCAGTTCACCCCGGACCTGCTGCCTGCCGACGTGACGGGTACGCTCATCTATTCCCAGAAGAAAGAATCCTTCGAGGTGCACAAGGGCCCTGTCTTCGCCAACTTCGTGCTGGCGGACGAAATCAACCGCGCCCCGGCCAAGGTCCAGTCCGCCCTGCTCGAAGCCATGCAGGAGCGCCAGGTCACCCTCGGCGACCAGACTTACCCGCTGCCGAAGCCGTTCCTCGTGATGGCGACGCAGAACCCGATCGAGCAGGAAGGCACCTACCCCCTCCCGGAGGCCCAGGTGGACCGTTTCATGCTGAAGGTCGTCGTCGGCTATCCCAAGAAGGACGAGGAGAAACTCATCATCCGCATGAACAACAGCGGCGAGTTCCCCAAGGCCAACGCCGTCGTGAATCCCGAGGACATCGTGCGGGCCCGTGAGGTCGTGCGCGAGGTGTACATGGACGAGAAAATCGAGCGCTACATCGTGGACATCGTTTACGCCACCCGCACCCCGGAAGAGTACGGACTGAAGAACCTGAAGGACCTCATTTCCTTCGGCGGCTCCCCGCGTGCGAGCATCAGCCTGTCCATGGCGGCCAAGGCCTACGCCTTCATCAAGCGCCGCGGCTACGTCATCCCCGAGGACGTGCGTGCCGTGTGCCCGGAGGTGCTGCGCCACCGCATCGGCCTGACCTACGAGGCCGAAGCCGAAAACGTCACGCCTGAAGAGATCATCGAGCAGGTCATCAATGCCGTCATCGTCCCGTAATACCAGCGCGACCGAGCTCCTGAAGAAAGTCAGGAAGATCGAGATCAAGACCAAGGCGCTCTCCCACCAGATCTTCGCCGGCGAGTACCATTCGGCCTTCAAGGGCCGCGGTATGGCCTTCAGCGAGGTGCGGGAGTACCAGTGGGGGGACGACGTGCGCTCGATGGACTGGAACGTGACGGCGCGCCTGCGCGCTCCGTACGTGAAAGTCTATGAGGAAGAGCGCGAGCTGACGGTGGTGCTGCTCGTGGACGTGAGCCGCTCGGGCCTCTTCGGCACGGCGGCCGAAACAAAGCGCGAGCGCATCGCGGAAATCGCGGCCGTGCTCAGCTTCAGCGCCATCCTCAACAACGACAAGGTCGGCGCCCTCTTCTTCTCCGACCGCGTCGAGAAATTCATCCCGCCCGCAAAGGGCCGTTCGCACCTGCTGCACATCATCCGCGAGATGCTGGAACTGCAGCCCGTCTCCGACGGCACCGACATCGGCGCGGCGCTGAAGTTCCTGACGGGCGCCATCAAGAAGAAATGCACGGCCTTCCTGCTCAGCGACGTGCTGGACGCCGACGCGGACGGGAACCCCCGCTACGAGGAAGCGCTCAAGGTGGCGGTGAACCGCCACGACCTCAGCGTGATCCAGGTGCACGATCCCCGGGAGCGGGCACTGCCCGCCGTGGGTCTCGTGCACATCAAGGACAGCGAGACCGGCGCCGGCGCCTGGATCGACACCGACAGCCGCAAGATGCGCACGGCGTATGAACGCTGGTTCGCCAGCCTGTCCGAACGGGAAGAGAGCCTGTTCAACAAATACCAGGTCGATCACGTGGACATCGCCACGAACGACGACTATGTCAAGGGCCTGATGGCCCTGTTCAACAGAAGATGAAACTTTTGACGCTCATACTGGCGACGCTGCTGGACTTCGTCCCGGCGGGGCAGGCTTATCTGAAGCAGCTCCAGCCGCGGGACTCCATCCTCATCGCCGACCAGGTCGAATACGGCTTCCAGCTGGACAGCCTGGCGGAAGGAACCGCCATCGCGCTGCCCGAGTTCACCAACGAGAGCAACGACACGCTCACGTTCGTGCGCGGCTGGCAGCTGGACACGACGGCGACCCTGCGCGTCCGCCAGCCCGGCGGCAAGGGCCGCACACAGCTCTTCAACATCCGCGGCAGCGTCGTACTGGCCCCCTTCGAGGAAGGCACCTACCACCTGCCGGCCATTCCCGTGCTTCGCGGCAAGGACACCCTCATCTTCGAGGGCCTCGACATGGAGGTGAAGACCATGCCCGTGGACACGGCAACCTTCCAGATCCACGACATCAAGGGACAGATACGCTACCCGTTGACCTTCCAGGAGACCCTCCCCTGGATCGGCGGCGTCCTGCTGCTCGCCGCCCTCGTGGCGCTGCTCGTATGGTGGCTCCGCCGCCGGAGCTCCGCCGCCGCGGCGGAAGCGCACAAGGATCCCGCCTACATCGTGGCGCTGCGCGAACTGGACAAGTGGCGCGGCGACAAGTTCTGGGCGCCGGAGAAGCAGAAAGCCTACTATTCGGGCATCACCGATGCCCTCAAGACCTATATCGAAGACCGTTTCGGCGTGGACGCGCCGGAAATGACGACGGCCGAGCTCTTCGACGCCCTGAAGGGCGCGGAGGACCTGCCGGCCGACCTGCGCGAGGAGCTGCGCGGCGTCTTCGAATGCGCCGACTTCGTCAAATTCGCGAAGCACGTCGCGTCCGACGAGGACAACGCCCGCGCCCTGCCGACGGCCGTGCGCTTCGTGACGTCCACCTACCAGACCGTGCTTGAGGAGGAGCAGAAGACCGGAGATGAACTTTGAGTATCCCGCCCTGCTCTGGCTGCTGATCGTGCCGCTGCTGCTCGTCGCGCTCTACGTTTACCGGGAGCTGGCGGGCCGCAGGCCCCATCTGCGCGTGTCCACGGCGGCGCCCTGGCTGCAGGGTGGCTATTCGCCGCTCGGCATCATCCGGCACCTGCCGATGGTGCTGCGCACTGCCGCGCTCTGCCTGATCATCGTGGCGCTGGCGCGGCCCCGTTCGTCCACCGAGGTGGAAAAACGGGATACCGAGGGCATCGACATCGTGCTGGCGATGGACGTCTCCACGAGTATGCTGGCGCGCGACTTCACGCCGGACCGCCTCAGCGCGGCCAAGGACATCGCGATTGAATTCATCGCCCAGCGGCCCTCCGACCGCATGGGCATCGTGGTCTTCGCGGGCGAGAGCTACACGCAGTGCCCACTGACGACCGACCGCGCCACCCTTATCAACCTGATGAAAGAGGTGCAGACCGACCTGATCGAGGACGGCACCGCCATCGGCAACGGCCTCGCCACCGCCGTGGCGCGCATGATGGATTCCGACGCGCCGAGCCGCGTGGTCATCCTGCTGACGGACGGCGTCAACAACAGCGGCGAGGTGGCCCCGCAGACGGCCGCCGAGATCGCCAAGACCTACGGCGTACGCGTCTATACCATCGGCGTGGGCGCCAACGGCATGGCCCCGTATCCGGTCATGACGCCCTGGGGCGTGGAGATGCAGAAGGTGCAGGTCGAGATCGACGAAGACCTGCTCAAGGGCATCGCCGAGACCACGGGCGGCCGCTATTTCCGCGCCACGGACAATACCAAGCTCGCGGAGATTTATTCGGAAATCAACAAGATGGAGAAGGCGCGCACCACGGTGGACAGCTTCCCCGTCTATAAAGAACTGTTCGGGCGCTACGGCGTGGCCGCGCTCATCTGCCTGCTGCTCGAACTGCTGGTCGTACTTTTATTGAGGAGGATGCCGTAGTATGCTGATGTTTGCCCGTGCCCATTTCCTGTGGCTTCTGCTGCTTGTTCCGGCCATCCTGCTCGGCTACGCGCTGCTGCGCCGCGGCCGCCGGCGCCGGGTGCGCCGCTTCGGCGACGAGGCGCTCGTGGACGCCCTGATGCCCTCCTGGTCCGGCGCCAAGGGCTGGTGGCGTACCGTGCTCTTCTGCCTGGGCTTCGCCTGCTTCGCGATCGGCCTGGCCCGCCCGCTGCTGGGCGCCAAGCTGGTGGAGCGCGAGACCAAGGGCGCCGAGATCATGATCTGCCTGGACGTGTCCAACTCGATGCTGGCGCAGGACTACACGCCGGACCGCCTGTCGCGGGCCAAGCTGGCCATTTCCCGCATCGTGGACCGTCTGGACGGCGACCGCATCGGCCTCATCATCTTCGCCGGCAACTCCTTCGTGCAGCTGCCCATCACCACGGACTACGTGTCCGCCAAGATGTTCCTGAATTCCATCGACACCCAGTCCGTGCCCGTGCAGGGTACGGCCATCGGAGACGCCATCACCACCGCGGCCAAGAGCTTCAGCACGCAGAGCGAGAAGAGCCGCGCCATCATCGTCATCACCGACGGCGAGAACCACGAGGACGACCCCGTCGATGCCGCCCGGCGGGTGGCCGAGACCGGCATCCGCGTCTTCACGGTCGGCGTGGGCTCCCTGCGAGGCCAGCCGATTCCCAAGGACGGCGACCTGATGAAAGACAAGGACGGCAACATCGTCGTGACCCGCCTCGACGAGGAGACGCTCAAGAAAGTCGCCTCCGCCGGCAACGGCGCCTACGTCCACGCGGGCGGCGAGGAGTTCGGCCTCAACCCCATCCTCGACGAGATCCGCAAGCTCGAGGACGAGCGTTTCAACAACGTCGTCTTCGAGGAGTATGACGAGCAGTACATGTACTTCTTCGCCGCGGCGCTGCTCTTCTTCGTGCTGGAGATGCTCGTCGGCGAGCGGCGTTCAAAAAGGAGACTTTTCGAATGAAGAGATATTTAGTCATATTGTTGATACTCTGCAGTCTGCCGGCGTTCGCCCAGGCAGACAGGCATGACGTGCGCGCCGGCAACCGCAAGTTCGGCCAAGGGAAGTTCAAGGAGTCCGAGATCGACTACCGCAAGGCTGTCCTCAAGGATTCGACGTCCGTGACGGCGAACTACAACCTGGCCTCCGCGCTCTACCGCCAGGAAGACTGGGCGGGCGCGGCGAAGGCGCTGGACGCGGTGAAGGAGCAGCCGGGCCTGCCGGCACAGGTCCACTACAACGCCGGCGACGCCGCGCTGCAGCAGAAGGACTACCAGGCGGCCGTGAACGCCTTCCGGCAGGCGCTCCTGCAGGATCCGGGCGATCTGGACGCCAAGGAGAACTACATCTACGCCAAGAAGATGCTGGAGAACCAGCAGCAACAGGGCGGCGGTGGCGGAAACGACGACCAGCAGGACCAGGATCAGAATCAGGATCAGCAGAATCAAGATCAGAACCAGGACCAGAATAACGATCAGGATCAGCAGCAGGACCAACAGGACCAGCAGCAGAATCAGGATCAGAACCAAAATCAGCAGCAGGAGCAGCAACAGCCCCAGATTTCTCCCCAGCAGGCCCAGCAGATGCTGCGGGCCATCCAGGCCAAGGAAAAGGAGACCCAGGACAAGGTGAACAAGGAGAAAGCCGCGCTGCTGAAGTCCCGGGAGAAAGAAAAGAATTGGTGATGAAAAGACTCGTAATATTGCTCGCGGCCGCCCTGTGCGCGCTGGCCGCCTCCGCCCAGACCACCGTCAAGGTCCAGGCGCCCAACCTCGTGGGCGTGAACGAACAGTTCAACGTGACCTTCATCATCAACGGCGAGGACAAGGTAAGTGATTTCCGTTGGGATCCCGGCACGGATTTCCAGCTGGTCTGGGGGCCCCAGAAAGGCACTTCGACCTCCGTCAACATCATCAACGGCAAGACGACGCGCACTTCGCAGACCACCTACACCTACATCCTGCTGCCGAAGAACACCGGCCGCTTCCAGCTCGCCGCGGCCGAGGCTACGGTCAAGGGGGAGAAATATACTTCCTCCCGGCATTCCGTCGAAGTCGTGACCGACGGCGCCGCGGCCGCCCAGCAGGGCGGCGGATCGCAGGCCCGGCAGGGCCAGCAGCAGGGCGGTTCCGCCCAGAGCGGCACCGTCGCGGCGGACGATATGTTCCTGCGCCTGATTTTCAGCAAGCGCGACGTGATGGTCGGCGAGACGATCACCGCCACGCTCAAACTCTACCAGCGGGTGAACATCGCCGGCTTCGAAGACGCCAAGTTTCCGACTTTCAACGGCTTCTGGAGCCAGGAGGTGCAGGCCCCGAGCCAGATCGAGTTCCACCGCGAGAACGTCGGCGACAAGATCTACAACGCCGCCGTGCTCCGCAGCTGGAACCTCGTGCCGCAGAAGGCGGGCGACATCACCGTCGATGGCGCCGAACTGGTGTGCCTCGTGAACGTCCGCACCCAGCGGGCATCGACCGGCAGCATCTTCGACGACTTCTTCCAGGACGATTACCAGACCATACGCAAACGCGTCACGACGCAGCCCGTGAAGCTGCACGTGAACGCCCTGCCGGCCGGGGCGCCGGCCTCGTTCGGCGGCGGTGTCGGCTCTTTCAAGATGAGCGCCGCGCTCACCCGCGATTCGCTGCTGACCCACGACGCCGCCTCGCTGCGCATCACGGTCACCGGCACCGGCAATACCAGCCTCCTGGAGGCGCCGAAGATCGCTTTCCCGCCGGATTTCGAGGTCTATGACGTCAAGACTTCCGACGTGTCGGGCGGCAAGGTATTCGAATATCCCTTCATTCCGCGCAGCCACGGCGATTTCACCATCGGTCCCGTGGAATACAGCTATTTCGACCTCGCTTCGCGCAAATACGTGACCCTGCGCAGCCAGGCGATGCCGATCCGCGTCGGCAAGGGCGCCGACACAAGCGGCGGCACGACCGGCGGACAGCTCGTCCAGGGCTCCCGCGCGAAGGACGTTCGCGACCTCGGGAGCGACATCCGTTTCATTTCCACGAAACCCGGTTCGCTCGCGTCCGTGGGGCATTTCTTCACGGGCTCGCCCGCGTTCTGGATCCTGACCGTCCTGCTGCTGGTGCTTGCCGCGGGGACCGGTTTCGCGCTGCGCGGCCTGGCCGCCCGGCGCGCGGACGTGGTCGGCAGCAAGAACCGCGGCGCCACCAAGATGGCACGCAAGCGGCTCGCGCAGGCCGGTTCCTTCTTGCAGGGCAATCTCTACACCGCCTTCTATGAAGAGCTGCACCGCGCGCTGCTGGGCTTCGTCTCCGACAAGCTCAACCTGGATGCCGCCGACCTCAGCAAGGAGAACATCTCCGCGCGGCTGGTCGAGAACGGCGTGGCGGAGGGCCTGGCGGCTGATTTCACCGGCCTGCTGGACGCCTGCGAGTTCGCCCGCTACGCGCCGGACGCCGGCCACGAAGCCATGAATACCCATTACGAGAAGGCGGTCTCCGTGATTTCCGCCATCGACGACAGCATGAAACGAGTTCCGCGCAAGGGAGCCGCCGCCGCGCTGCTGGCGCTGCTCCTGTTGCTGCCCGCCCATTTTGCCTCCGCGCAGCAGGCCAACTATGCCGATTCCCTCTGGACGGCCGGCGTAAGCGCCTATTCCGACGGCGACTGGGCCACGGCCGCGAAAGCCTGGAGCGACCTGCGCGCCCTCGGTCTGGAGTCACCGCAGTTGTACTGCAACCTGGGAGATGCCTTGTTCAAGCAGGACGACCTCGCCCACGCCATCCTGAACTACGAGCGGGCGCTCAAGCTGGATCCGTCCTACGCCGACGCACGCCACAACCTCGCCTTCGCGCAGACGCAGCTGCAGGACAAGATCGAAGCCATTCCGGAATTCTTCCTGTCCGTCTGGGGCCGCAAGCTCTGCTGGCTGCTGCCGGCCGACACCTGGGCCGCGCTCTTCCTCGTGCTGCTCGCCGCCGCGCTCGCCTGCACGCTGCTCTTCCTGCTCGGCCGCCGCGTCGCCGCGCGCAAGACCGGTTTCATCGCCGGCATCGTCGCGCTCGTGCTCGCGCTGCTCTGCATGAGCTTCGCCTTCTGGCAGCGTTCGGACTACCGCAAGGCCGACAGCGCCATCGTCACGCGCGCCGTCACCACCGTCCAGAGCGCCCCGGGACGCGACTCCGCCAAGGATCTCTTCGTCCTCCACGAAGGCACCAAGGTCAAGCTCCTCGACAGCGTCGGCTCCTGGCGCAACATCGAGCTCGCCGACGGCCGCCAGGGCTGGTTGGAATCAGATGACCTCCAGGGCATCTGATTCCAACCAGCCGGTTCCCGATGCAGGGGGGCGTTCCCCCCTGACCCCCTGCGTCGCTTCGCTCCGATTCAGCCGACCTGGAGGTCATTTGATTCCGCCGCTCGCAGGTAGCGCGACAGGCAGTGCCGCAAGCAAACCCGTGGCCGCCCGTGGCCTCGTGAACGGGAGGGGCCCAACCGCCAGGCTGGGAGGGATGAGCGAAGCGAAGGTTTGCTGCGGCAGCTGCCTGCAAGCCCGAAGAGCGGCAACAATTTCTTTTTGCGGATTAAGCTAAAATATCGTACTTTTGTACGATTATGCCCAAATGGGCAGATTTTTTGCTATTTGTTGGTTAACCAAAGTACCTGAATATGTTGTACACGCTCCTTCAGACAGACATCGCGCAGGCTGTTCCCGTGCAGCAGGAGATGTCGTATTCCCTCATCGAAATGGCCGCCAAGGGCGGATGGCTGATGTGGGTTCTCCTCGCCCTTTCGATCATCGCCATCTACATCTTCGGCAAGAAGTGGTGGATCATCCGCCAGGCCGGCAAGATCGACAAGGATTTCATCAACGACATCCGCGACTACATCCACGAAGGCAAGATCAAGTCCGCCCGGACGCTCTGCGGCAAGTATGACGCTCCGGTGGCCCGGATGGTCGAAGCCGGCATCGCCCGCATCGGCAAGCCCGCCACGGACGTGCAGGCCGCCATCGAGAACGTCGGCAACGTGGAGGTGGCCCGCCTGGAGAAGGGTCTTCCCTACCTGGCAACCATCGCCGGCGGCGCCCCGATGATCGGATTCCTCGGCACGGTAATCGGCATGGTGCAGGCGTTCTTCAACATGTCGAACGCCGGCAACAACATCGACATCACCCTCCTGTCGAGCGGCATCTACACCGCCATGATCACCACGGTCGGCGGTCTGATCGTCGGTATCCTCGCCTACTTCGGCTACAACGTCCTGACGGCCCGCATCTCCAGCCTGGTGTACAGCATGGAGAGCGCGACCATCAAGTTCATGGACATGCTCGGCGAACCCGCCGC
>JAFXUS010000053.1 GCA_017535125.1 Bacteroidales bacterium
AGTGGCATGTCAACCTCGGTATGGGCGCGGAAAACTACCGCTTCCACGACCACGAGAAGCTCGCCCACTACGCCAACGCCGCCACCGACATCGAGTTCAACTTCCCCTTTGGCTTCAAGGAGCTGGAAGGCATCCACAGCCGCACGAACTTCGACCTGGGTAACCACCAGAAGTTCTCCGGCAAGAAGATCGAGTACTTCGATCCCGAGGAGAACGCCTCCTACACCCCGTACGTGGTGGAGACCTCGATCGGCGTGGACCGCATGGTCCTGGCCGTCCTGTCCCATTCGTTCCACGAGGAGCAGCTGGAGAACGGCGAGACGCGCGTGGTGCTGAGCATCCCCGCCCCGCTCGCTCCGGTCAAGGCCGCGGTCCTGCCGCTCGTCAAGAAGGACGGCCTGCCCGAGCTCGCCCAGGAGGTGATGGACCTGCTGAAATACGATTTCAACTGCCAGTACGAGGAGAAAGACAGCATCGGCAAGCGCTACCGCCGCCAGGATGCCATCGGCACCCCGTTCTGCATCACCGTGGACCACGACTCCCTCAACGACCGCTGCGTGACCGTGCGCGACCGCGACACGATGACCCAGCAGCGCGTTCCCATCGCCGACCTGCGCGCCATGATCGACGCCAAGGTCAACCTGAACAACCTTCTCCGCAACCTCTAGTACATGGCACAGACCTTCGCGGAAATAGGACGTGTCGAGGCGGTCCGGCAGCTGTTCGAGGGGACGGGATACCCGCCCTTCGGGGAGCCGCTGTGGCTGGAAGCTCAGCCGCAGGAGTGCATCACTTCGGCCTCCGGCCTGCTGCTGGAGGGAATCGATTTCGATCTCGTCTATTTCCCGCTGAAGCACCTCGGCCGCAAGGCCGTGCTGAAGGTGACGGGCGAACTGTTCGCCGTGCTGGCTCGTCCCGAGGCCCTGACGGTGCAGCTGGGCGTGTCCGCGAAGCTCGATTTCCCGCAGGTGCGGGAGCTCTGGAGCGGCCTCGCCGCCGCGGCGAAGGAATACGGCTACAAGCAGCTCTCGCTGGACCTGCAGCCGTCGCGCAACGGCCTCACGATCGCCCTTTCGGCCACCGGCCGGCACAGTGCTGCCGTCTCGGCCGCCCGCCCGAAGGCGCAGTCCCGCGACCTGATCTGCGTGTCGGGTGCGCTCGGCGCCGCCTTCCTGGGCCTGCAGGTGCTGGAGCGCGAGCGGCTCAAGTTCGAGAAGGGCTCCACCGACCGGCAGCCGCTGGAGCAGTACAAGATGCTCGTCGGGTCCTATCTTCGGCCCGAATTGGGCCCGAATTTGCCCGCGCAGCTCGAAGAGGGGAAGTTCTCCCCGGCGTTCGGTTACTTCGTCACCAGGGGCCTCGCAGATGCCCTGCTGCGGCTTTGCCGCGACAGCGGGCTGGGCGCCAAGGTCTATGCCGACAAGATTCCCTTCGAGGGCGGCAGTTTCGACCTGGGCCGCGAGCTGAACATCGACCCCGTGTCGGCCGCGATGAACGGCGGCGAGGACTACCACGTGCTGTATGTCATTCCGCTGGCGCAGTACGAGCGTTTCCGGACGGAATTCCAGACCTTCGACATCATCGGCCACCTGGCGCAGCCCGAAGTGGGCGCCGTGCTGGTGTCGCCCGATGGCCTGGAGCACCCCGTTTCCGCACAAGGATGGACAACCAATAACCAATAGCGATATGAAGAAATTTGTTGCATTCCTTGGCTCCCTGATGCTGGTAGCATCTGTGGCCAGCGCCCAGAACATCCTGGGCGGCATCCTGAATTCCGTCACCGGCGGCAACGTCGGCGAGACGATCGGCAACGTTCTCTCGGGCGTGCTCGGCGGCGGCCAGGTGGACCTGGCCGGCACCTGGAACTACGGCGGCGTGGGCGCCGCGGTCAAGAGCGACAACATCCTGAGCTCCGTGGCCGGCAACGCGGCCGTGAGCACCATCGAGAGCAAGGCGGACAACATCCTCGCCAAGGCCGGCATCAAGCCGGGCGCGGCCACGTTCACCTTCAACCAGGACGGATCCTTTTCCTTCAAGGCCGGAAGGCTGCCCGCCATCACCGGCACCTACGTGCAGGACGGTAGCAATGTGACGATGCAGTTCGGCAAGGCGCTCAAGCTCCTCAAGCTCGAGGGCACGGTGAGCGCGACTACGGACGGCTGCAAGATCCTCTTCAACGGCGAGCGTTTCATGACCTTCACCCAGAAGCTGATCGAGTACGCCAAGAAGATCACCACCAGCGCCGGTGTCGCCACGGTCGGCAATATCCTCTCCACCGCGAAGAGTGTGGACGCGGGCTTCAAGTTGACCCGATAACCGTCATTCGCCGGCTTGACCGGCGAATCTCCAACCATAGTCATTCCGGGCTTGACCCGGAATCTAAAAACGGCCCCCGAACACCTCGGAGACCGTTTTTCGTTTGCTACCAGCCGCGTCCCGGACCACCGCCCGGGCCGCCCTGTCCGGGCCCGCCCATCGCGCTGCCGCTGCTGTAGGCCGTCAGGTTGACGTTGCTGCCGCCGCTGGCCGCCGTGGCGCCCAGACCCTGGAAGAAGGTCTCGCCGGAGGCCGTGACGCCGGATTTCAGCGTCGTCTCGCCGGAGGTGGAGACCACCATCGTACTGTTGGCGGACGGCGCCTTGAAGGCGAAAGCGAGCGTTCCGTCCGCGTAGAGTCCGTACCAGGTATTCTTGGCCGCGGAAGCGGCGTAGCAGGCCTGCGACAGGTGCGCGCCGCGCTCCAGGCCGCCGAAGGCCACGAGGGTGCCGCCGATGACGTAGAGCGTGTGGCCTTCCTCCGTGTTGGCGTCGATTGCGACTTCCGGTGTGCCGGAGCCGATGGCGAAGACGGTGCCGCCCTGGATATAGCAGTCGCCGTTGGCGTCAATTCCGTCGTTCCCGGTGGACCAGGCGAACACGCGCCCGCCGCCGACGATCAGGTTGCCGCCGGAGTTGAGGGCGTCGTCGGTCGATGTAGCATAGATTTCACCGCCCGTGATGACCATTTCGCCCTTGGCCTCGATGGCCTCGTGGTTCTTGGCGGAGACCTGCACGTCACCGCCCGTGATCACGAGCTTTCCATCGAATTTAATGCCCTTGGCGGAGCAGGAGGTGTCTTCCAGGCCGACCGCGGATGCGCCCGTCACCTCATAATTGGCGCCCGTGACGGTGATGTTCACGCTGCCGCCGGCGATCTTGCCCGCGGCGTCGCCGCTGATGCCCTTGCCGCCCTGGCCGCTGTTGGTAATGGTGAGTTCGCCGTCGTTCATCACGAAGGCTACGTCCGCCTTGATACCGGAGGAGGAGGAAAGATCCGTGAGGTCGGAGTCGTCCACGCCGCCGGACACGGTGAGCGTGGTCTTGCCGCCGTCGATGCGGACAGTGCCGTCGGAGGTGATGGCCTTCTTGCCTTCCTTGCTGACGGTGACGTCCAGGGTGCCGCCGCCGATCACGACCGCGTCCTTGCCGCGGATGCCGTGGCCCTTGGCGGAATTGACGCTGATCGCCGGGCTGCCGAGCACGCGCACGTAATCGTCGGAGGAGATGCCGGCCTTGCCGCCGGTCGCGGTCACGCTGAGCGAGCCGCTGCCGCTGAAAATGAGCTGCGCTTCGCTGAAGAAGGCGCCTTTCTCGTCTTCATTTTCCGGCGTCAGGGTGTACTTCTTGCCGTCGGCGAGCTTGTTGGTGCCGTTCACGATGACGAACGTGCGCTTCTTGTTCTGGTTGTTGATGGCCGCGCCGTTCGGGTTCGTCAGGTCGAGGCCGTTCAGCACGATGGCCTGCTTCTTCTCGCCGTAGAGCTTGAAGAAGCCGCTGGCGGCCGTGCCGGAGAGTTCGTAACGGATGATCTCGGAGCCGGTGTTGTTGACGGTCACGTTGTTGCCGTCCACGGAGACGATGCCGTTGTCGTCGTTCGTCACCGTGGCGCCGGAAGCGCCGAATACGATGGAAATGGTGCGCGCGAACGTAGTGTTCGCAATCGCATCGTCTTCATCTTCGAGTTCAAAAGGGTCCTCAATGGAGGTGTCCGTAGCCGCCGGGTCGACCGGCGTGTCGGTGTAGCTTCCATTATTTTGCCCGTACGGGTCGAGCTGGTTGTTGCCCAGGCAGCCGCCGACAAGCAGCAACGCCGGGAACAGAAGGGTGTTTATCAACTTTTTCATATCGCATCGGTTTTAGTCACGACGGTCGAAAAGGCAAGAATATTGCCAAAAGACGCCGGATTCAGCGAACGGGCAGAATTCTTCAACGAACGGAAATTTTGATTATTTTTGTCTATATGATTGTCGCCCTCCTGCTTCTGTTGCTGCTGCACCTCATGCTGGCCGTTCCCCTGCTGGTCCGCAAGAAAAAGCCGTGGGCCTTCGCCGCCGTGGCGCTGGGCTTGCTGGGAGCGTATGCGGCGTATGTGATGCTGCTGAGTGGCGTCCACGGCGGCCCTCCGCCGGACGGGCCGGGCGGTCCCGGTGGCCCCGGGCCGATTCGCCCCGAGGTCCTGATGATCCTGCTCGGCTTCCTGCTGCAGGCGGCGGGCACGGGAATCGTCTACCTGGTCCGGGCACCGCGTTCAGCGGCCCGCATCCGCGAGCTGGAGACGGAAATCCGGGAGAAGGATACCGCGGCGCAGAAGACAGACGCCCCAGAATACATCCAATTCCGCGCCGAAGGAAAGACGGTCCGGGTCGAGACCGACAGCATCCGCTACGCCGAGGGAATGAGTGAGTACATCAAGATCTGGCGGGACGGCGCGGCGGAACCGCTCGTGATCCTGGAGCGGCTCAAGAATCTGCAGGAAATGCTCCCGCCTGCGCGCTTCATGCGCGTGCACCGCTCCTACATCATCAACCTTGCCCGCATCCGCGAAGCCGGCCGCGACGGCATCACGCTTGACGACGGCACCACCATTCCCGTCGGCGACAGCTATCGCCAGGTGTTCAGGGAGTACCTCTCCGGGACATAATAAAAGTTATCAACAATAGACCCCCGGCCGGATGAAGGTCGGGGGTTTTTGTTTATATTTGTACAGCCATGTCCTTCGTACATCTGCACGTCCATACCCAATACTCCATCCTCGACGGAATGAGCGATATCGAGAAGCTCTTCCGCCGCGCGGAGGAGCTCGGCATGCCCGGCCTGGCCATCACGGACCACGGCAACATGTACGGCGTCAAGGACTTCTGCGACGTGGCCAAGAAGCATCCGGACGTGAAGCCGATCCTGGGCTGCGAGGTCTACGTGACGCAGCACTACGACCATCACCTCAAGGACAACGAGCACAAGAAATACTACCACCTCATCCTCCTGGCCAAGAATTACGACGGCTACAGGAACCTCATGAAGATCGTGTCCACGGGGCACATCGAGGGCATGTACTACAAGCCGCGCGTGAGCCACGAGGTGCTGGAGCAGTACCACGAGGGGCTGATCTGCTGCTCCGCCTGCATGGCGGGCGAAGTTCCCCGCGGCATCCTCGCGGGCGACACGGAGGGCGTGGACCGCGCCATCGAGTGGCACAAGCGTGTGTTCGGGGAGGACTACTACCTCGAGGTCATGCTCCACAAGACGGAGGTGCCCGGCATGTCGCTGGACCTCTACGAGCAGCAGAAGGAGTACACCGCCCGCATCTTCGAGCTGGCGGAGAAGCACGGCGTGAAGGTGGTCGCCACCAACGACGTGCACTTCGTGCGCAAGGAGGACGGTCCGGCCCACGACCGCCTCATCTGCCTGACCACCAATGCGATGGTGGACGATCCCAAGCGCCTGCGCTACACCCAGCAGGAGTACCTGAAGAGCGAGGAGGAGATGGCCGCCCTGTTCCCGGAGCATCCGGAAGCCCTCGCCAACACGCTCGAGGTGCTGGAGAAGGTGGAGCGCTACGAGATCGACCGCGGCCACGTGCTGCCGAAATTCGAGCTGCCGGCGGACTTCCTCGCGGACATCGACGCGCAGCTTGCGAAATACGCCGACATCATCGAGAACGGCAAATACGACGTCTCGAAAGACAAGGACGGGAACGAGACCAAGACCTACCGCGGCGACGAATTCTGTCGCTCGGTGGCCTATCTCTGCCACCTGACCTACGAAGGCGCGCGCCGCCGCTACGGCGACACGCTCACCGACGAGCAGCAGGACCGCCTGCATTTCGAGCTCATGACCATCTCGTACATGGGCTTCCCGGACTACTTCCTCATCGTCCAGGACTTCATCAACTGGGGCCGCCGGAACGGCGTTTCCGTGGGACCGGGGCGCGGCTCCGCGGCAGGTTCGTGCGTGGCTTATTGCCTGGGAATCACGAATTTGGACCCCATCCGCTACGATCTCCTGTTCGAGCGTTTCCTCAACCCGGAACGCATCTCCATGCCGGATATCGACGTCGATTTCGACGACGAGGGGCGCTACCGCGTGATCCAGTACGTGCAAGACCATTATGGCGCAGACCACATCTCGCACGTCATCACCTTCGGCACCATGGCCGCCAAGCTGGCGGTCAAGGACGTGGCGCGCATCTCCAACCTTTCGATCCCGGAGTCCAACCGCCTCACGAAGATGATTCCGGACCGCCCGATCATCGTCAAGGAGAACGGCGAGGAGAAGGAATACAAGCCCACGCTGGCCAACAGCGTCAAATATATCAAGGAGCTGAAGCACGAATACGAGGAAGGCGAGCCGTTGGTGCGCGAAGTCCTCGATTTCGCGCTGCGCCTGGAGGGCTGCATCCGCCAGACGGGCATCCACGCCTGCGCCATGATCATCGGCCGCGGCAACCTCACCGACTACATCCCCATCACGCTCGGCACCGACAAGGCCACTGGCCAGGAGGTATGGGTCTCGCAGTATGAAGGCACCAAGATCGAGGACGTGGGCATGCTGAAGATGGATTTCCTGGGTCTCAAGACCCTGTCCATCATCGACCGCGCGCTCGCGATGGTGAAGAAGCGTTTCGGCAAGGACATCGATATCGAGAAGATCCCCATCGACGACCCCGAAGTCTATGCGCTCTACGCCCGCGGCGATACCAAGAGCATCTTCCAGTTTGAATCCGGCGGCATGAAGGAATGGCTGATCCGCCTGCATCCCGAGCGCTTCGAGGACCTCATCGCCATGAACGCCCTCTACCGCCCGGGCCCGATGGATTATATTCCGGACTTCGTGGCCGGCAAGAACGACCCGTCCAAGATCCACTACGACCTCCCGGAGATGGAGGAACTGCTGAAGGAGACCTACGGCGTCACGGTGTACCAGGAGCAGGTCATGCGCCTGTCGCAGAAGCTCGCAGGCTTCTCCAAGGGCAAGGCGGACAAGCTCCGCAAGGCCATGGGCAAGAAGCAGAAGGCGGTGCTGGACTCCCTCAAGGAGACCTTCATGAAGGGAGCCATCGCCAACGGGCATCCGGAGCCGGTCCTGCAGAAGATCTGGTCCGACTGGGAGGCCTTCGCGAAATACGCGTTCAACAAGTCGCACGCCACCTGCTACGCCTGGGTGAGCTACCAGACCGCGTGGATCAAGGCCCACTATCCGTCCGAATTCCAGGCCTCCAACCTCACGCAGAACATCTCCAACATGGACGAGATGAAGGAGATCATGGCCGACTGCCGCAAGGCGGGCATCAAGGTGCTCAGCCCGGACGTGAACGAGTCGGAGGCCACGTTCTCCGTCAACAAGAACGGCGACATCCGCTACGGTCTCGGCGGCCTCAAGGGCTTCGGCGACAACGTCGTGAAGGCCATCATCGACGAGCGCACGGAGCACGGCGCCTTCTCCGATCTCTTCGACTTCGTGGAGCGCATGGCCGAGATGCTGAACCGGCGCGCCTTCGAGACACTGGTCTATTCCGGCGCCCTGGATTCCTTCGGATACAAGCGTTCGCAGTTCTTCCTGCCCTGCAAGAACGGGGAACTGTTCATCGACGAGGCCGTCAAGTACGCCGGCCTCTACCGCAACGACCAGCTGGACACCGCCAATTCGCTCTTCGGCGAGGTGGAGGAGCTGAAGCCGGTGCGGCCGGAGATCCCGACCTTCTCCGGCGAGGAGGACATCCTGGCCCTGCTCCAGCAGGAAAAGGAATTCGTCGGCATGTACCTGTCGTCGCATCCTCTCGACCGCTACCGCTTCGAGATCGAGACCTTCACCGACTGCAAGCTGACGCAGTTACAGGATCGCATCGACGAGTGCTTTTTCGCCGACAAGGCCGGCAAGGCCTCCGTGGCGGGCATCGTGACCGACGTCAAGACCATCACGACGCGCAGCGGCTCGCCGGGCGCCCGCGTGATGGTGGAAGACTTCGACGGGACGTACGAATTCGCCCTCTTCGGCAAAGACTACGAGGCGCTGCTGCCCTTCATGCAGCTGCACGCGCAGATCTTCATCGAAGGCGAAATCTCCGCGCGCTACTTCGTCAAACCCGAGGAGCGGGCGCAGGGAAAAAAGGTCCCCTACGGCTTTAAAATCAAGAAAATTACCCTGCTGGGCAACCTGGGCGAATCGCTGATCACCGGCCTCGGCGTGTATGTGGACTCCGACCGCATCACCCCGGAGCTCCGCGCCGCCCTTGCCAAGACCCTCAAGGCCAACAAGGGCAAGATCCCCTTCACGATCTATCTCCACGACAAGGCCACGGGCTACAATCTTGAATTCTATTCCAAGAAGTTCGCCGTCACCGTCAGCGAACCCTTCCTCGCTGCCCTGCAGAAG
>JAFXUS010000054.1 GCA_017535125.1 Bacteroidales bacterium
CTTGCCGACGTTGGGCAGGCCGACGATACCGCACTTGAGGGACATAGAATTATTTTTTTTGCTGGTGCAAATGTACGCAAAAATCACCATATTCGCGGTATGAAACGGACGATGATCTTAATCGCCCTCGTGTTCGGGTTTTCGCTCCGGACCTATTCGCAGCAAGATTCGTTAGTGGTGGTTTTCTGGAACGTGGAGAATTTCTTCGATTACCGTTCCGAAAACAAGCCGCAGTACTGGACCAAACGCCGGTTCCAGGCCAAATGCGACGCCGTCGCCAAGACGCTGCTGCGGGTCGCGGACCGCTACGGGCGCCTGCCCGATGCCGTGGGATTCGCGGAGGTGGAGAACGCCTTCGTGCTGCGCCGGCTGCTCAGCGAGACGGCGCTGCGCAAGCTCGACTACCGGATCGTCCATTACGATTCGCCGGATCATCGGGGCATCGACTGCGCGCTGCTCTGCCGCCGCTCCACGCTGCCGCTGCGCGGAAGCGCCCCCAAGCACGTCCCGGACAGCGCCGGGGGCGTCATGGCCACGCGCGACATCCTGCTCGCGGAGTTCGACAGCCTCGCGATTCTCGTGAATCACCACCCCTCGCAGCTGGGCGGCAAGGCGGACCGGCGGGAGCTGGCGCTCGCGCGGCTGGGCGCACTGACGGATTCGCTGCACGCGGCGGGGCAGCGGCGGACGCTGGCGATGGGGGACTTCAATCAGGATCTGTGGGGCGGGCGGGGCACATTGAAATACAACGGGAAATGGGAGAAGATCGACGGGGGCTTCGCGGAAGGATTCGCTCGGGTGCGGGAGGAGGTGTTCGACGACCCGGTGCTGCTGGAGGCGGACAAGGCGTTCGGTGGCGAAAAACCCCGCCGGACCTTCGTCGGGCCGCGCTACACGGGCGGCGTCAGCGACCACCTGCCTGTTGTCTTTGTCGTTTATTTTTAATATTTTTGTCCTTACGACAAAACATAAAAATCACATAATTATGGACATGCTGAGCAGTATTCACGAGAAATTCCTCTCCATCTTCGGCGAAGGCGGCACGATGTACGCCGCGGCCGGACGCATCAACCTCATCGGCGAGCACACGGACTACAACGGCGGCTACGTCTTCCCCGGCGCCATCGACAAGGGCATCGTGGCGGAGATCCGCCCGAACGGGACGAACGTCGTCAATCTCTTCTCCCTGGACTACAACGCCGTCACCGGCTTCGGCCTGGAGGAAGAAGACAAGCCCGCGGAGACCTGGGCGCGCTATGTTTTCGGCGTCTGCCGGGAAACGATCAAGCGCGGCGGGCGCGTGGAGGGATTTGACGCCGTCTTTGCCGGCGACGTGCCGCTCGGCGCCGGACTCTCCTCTTCTGCGGCCCTCGAGAGCTGCTTCGCCTTCGCGCTCAACGACCTCTTCCAGAACGGAATCGACAAGTTCGAGCTGGCCCGGATCGGCCAGAGCACGGAGCACAACTACTGCGGCGTGAATTGCGGCATCATGGACCAGTTCGCCTCCTGCTTCGGCAAGGCCGGCAGCCTCATCCGCCTCAACTGCAAGACGCTCGAACACAAATATTTCCCCTTCGACCCGAAGGGCTACAAGCTCGTCCTCGTGGACTCCTGCGTGAAGCATGAGCTCGCCTCGTCGGCCTACAACTTCCGCCGCCAGAGCTGCGAGCGCGCGGCGGCCGCCATCAAGAAGAACCATCCCGAAATCGACTGCCTGAGCGACTGCAAGCGCGTCTGGCTGGACGAGGTGCGGGACGAGATCTCCAGCGAAGATTTCATCCGCGCGGAATACGTCATCGGCGAGGTGCAGCGCGTGCTGGACGTCTGCGACGCCCTGGAGCGCGGCGACTACGAGACCGTCGGTGAAATGATGTACCAGACCCATTTCGGCTTGAGCCACCTCTATGAGGTCAGCTGCGAGGAGCTTGATTTCCTGAACAAGCTGGCCCGCCGGCTCGGCGTCACGGGCTCCCGCGTGATGGGCGGCGGCTTCGGCGGCTGCACCATCAACCTGGTCAAGGACGAGCTTTACCTGCCGTTCGTCGCCGCCGCCAAGGCGGAATTCACCCTCAAGTTCGGCCACGCACCGAAGATCTACGACGTCGTCATTTCCGACGGCGCGAGGAAATTGTAGCGCACGAAATGACGCGAAAAGGCCCCGGGTGCTCCCCGGGGCCTTTTCGTTCTCATTCTGCCGGAAGGCTATTTGTCCATCTCCTGCATCCACTTGCCGTCCACGTTCGTGAACTTGAACGTGGATTCTTCTTCCGTGTCGTTGTTGTAATAGATCTTCACTTTCACGGCAGCCTTGTCGCCGTCGATGTTGGTGTCGACGAATTCATAGGACTTGATGCCGCCCTTCTTGTCCAGCTCCTTCGTGAGCTTGTCCTCCATGAGCGCGGTAAGCGTCGCCTTGTCGTCGTCGGAGAGGTTGAAGGTGTTGACGAAGGCTTTCATGTCGCCTTTCTTGACTGCCTCGAGGGCCGCCTTGGCGGCAGCTTCCGGGCCGGAAAGTTTGGTGCTGTTGCCGCCTCCCTTGCAGGAAGAAACGAGCACGACGGCCGCGAGGGCCAGCAGGGTAAGAACTCTTTTCATTGTACTTTGGAATTAAAATTGGTGATAAATGGTGTTGTCTTTATATTGCAGCAGGTGCTCCGGGAGCAGGACGTCTCCGTGGATCCCCGGCAGGTTCACGGAGCGGCGCCGGCCTTCCGACAGGTCCACGCCACCGTGTTTGTAGAGCCGCCAGACGAACTCCGTACAGTACAGCGCGGAGGAGTCCGCCAGGTCATAGTCGTGGTCGAAGCGTACGCTGTCGCGGAAGGCCCGCCGGGCCTCGTCGCAAATGGCAGCCACGCGCTCCGGGTCCAGCACGCCGTCCACGTGGACGAAGCAGCCCGTCGCCGCCCGGTCGGGAGCGAAGAAGCGCTCCAGCGGCTCGAGCTTCACCCGGTCGAAATCGCCGTCGAATTCCCGTTCCGCGGGCACGCAGTGCGCCACCTTCCAACTTCCGTCCGGCTCCTGAACCAGTACGCCCACATGGCTGTAAACGCCTTTCTGCTCAACGACCAGCACGGCGTGACTGAGCATGCCCCGGCCGCAGCGGAACACCAGGTCGCCCTGGCGCATGGCCTCCTGCGGAAACGAGCGTACCTCGCCCGCACGGCCGCAGGCCGTCAGGAAACAAAGCAGCAAAAACAGGAGGGTGCGGGAGTGCACGGTCGTCGGTTTTCCGTAAAGATATGCAATGTCCGTGAAACCTCCAAATATTTAACACAGAAAGGCTTCGGGGGATTCCCGAAGCCTTTCCTGTATTCCATATGTCTTCTGCTAGAAGAATCTCTCGCGATTGTCCTTCACGTCGTCATACTCCTGCATGACGGAGAGGATCATCTGGGACAGGTACTGGGCCTTCTGGGTGGCCAGGTTCTTGGCGTCGGCCTCGCTATAGAAGGAGCCGACCTCCTTGTTCGCCACGCGGATGACATAGGTGCCCATGGCGCCGGCAACGGGTCCGAAAACCTCGCCTTCCTTTGCGGCGGAGATGGCGCCGATCAGGGCCGGCTCCACGTTGGCGGAAGCCAGGGAAAGCGCGTCGCGGTGCTCGATGGTGACGCCCAGACGCTCGGCCACCTCCTCGATAGAGGAAGCGCCGGCAATCTGCTCGGCGACCAGGGCGGTCGCGGCGGCCTGCTGCTTTTCAGCATAGAGACGCTCGTAGATCTGGGTGGCCACCTTCTTCACGGGCGCGTAACCCTCCTTGTTCGCCGCTTTGAGGGTAGCTACGAAGAAGTAGTTGTTGTCCACGGTGATGATGTTGGAAGCCTTGCCCTCCTTGGCGTCGAACGCCCAGCGGGTCACCTCCTTGGCGTTGTCGATGGCGCCGTAGCTGGCGGTCGCCTCGGTGATGGTGGCCGGGTGGGAATAGACCTTGGTGGTGTCGAGGGCCTTCTTGTAGCCTTCGTAGGTGCCGCCGGCGAGGGTGGCGAAGGTGTTGGCCTGGGAATAGTAGTTATTGAAGGTCTCCTTGCTGGCCAGGGCGGTTTTCTCAAGGATGGCGACCTGCTTCTTGGCAACCGGCTTGGTCTTGTTGCTCACGACCACGACGTGGGTGCCGTACTGGGACTTCAGCACGTAGGGCTCGTTCACCTTGGCGTCAAAGACATCCTCGAAGCCCGGGATCATGTAGGTCTGGGTCATCCAGCCGATGCTGCCCAGCTCGCCGTCGGCGGCAGAGGCCTGATCGACGGAATAGGAAGCCACGAGGTTGGCGAAGTTGCCACCCTTCTTGAGGACGGTCACGAGGCTGTCGGCCAGATGGTCGGCATTCTCACCCTGCAGCAGGATGTGCTTGACGAACGCGGAGTCCGGAATCATCTTGCTGGCCATCTCGCGGGCGGCGAAGAAGCTGTTGCCGTCGGTGGCGATCTGCGTCAGCTTGCTGCCGCCGAAGATTTGCTCGTCGATTTCGCGGTTGACCGTGGCGAGTTCGCCGGCCTTGTACCAGTAGTTGTCAAGACCGCGGTCGGAGTTCTTGAGCAGGAAGGCGCGCATGTTGTCGGTGGTGGCGAACTCCTCGAACGCCTCGTCCATCGCGTCGCTGGCGGCGGCGATGTCCTCAGCGGAGGGAACCACCTCGAAGACGACATACTCGATCTCGCGGTTGGCGCGCTGCTTGAAGAAATCCTTGTGCTGCTTGTAGTAGGCACGGACATCGTCATCGGAGACGACGATGGTGCTGTCGCGGTTGACCGGGTAATACACCAGGCAGTAGTCCACGTCGGCGGTGGTGTTGCCTTCCTCGACGGCCTGGGCAAGCTGCAGGGCGTTGTCGCTGCCGCTGGCGGTGAAGAGGGCGCCGTACTTGGCGTAGTACTGCTGATTGTGCACGGTGTTCTGGACATAGTTCCAGTAGGTGCGAAGCTGGCCGCTCTCGTCGGAATCAACGTTCTCGATGAAGGCCTTCAGGCGATCCGGCGAGAAATAGCCGTTCTCGTCCATGAAAACGGGGTTCTGGGCCAGGGCGGGAGAGGTGTATTCTCCGGCCAACAGGGACACCATTTCGTCTTCGCCGACGGTGATGCCCGCCTCCTTGGCGTTCTTGACGAACATGTATTTGTCCAGCAGCTCCTGCCATGCGGCGTTGCGGATCTGCTTCTGGTTTTCCTCGCTGCGGTCGGCGCCGAGCAGCTCGTTGATGGTCGTGTAACGATCGACGTCAGCCTGGAAATCCGAGTAGGAAATGCTCTTGCCGGCAATCTGACCGACGTCATACTTGGAAGACATCGAATTCAGGGCCGACTCCAGCGTGCTGGGGTCGATAATGAAGGAGAGGAGGGCCAGCGCGATGATGATCGAGATCGCGAGGCCGAACTTTACGCGTATTTTTTCAAGTACCGCCATTGTTATGTTATTTTATAATTTTTCCGATAAGGGGCTGCGAAGATAGTTATTTTTTTGGAAACGGCCCAATAAAATTCACAGAATCAATGATTACGGCCGTGCTGTCCTGCACCACGACGCCATAACCGTCGAAAGGACGGTACAGGATGGAGTTGCGCACGTGCTCGTCGGAGCGCATGCCGTATCCCTGCAGGAAGCCCTGGCGGGAATACAGTTTCACGTAGCAATCTGTGTAAATCTCCCGTTTGGCCTGGTCCCAGTAGATCGTGTCCGTCTCCATCGTCTCCTGCTCGAGGACGTTGTGCAGGATGACGTTGCCGAAGGCCTCCCAAATCTCGTCCTTGGTGCGGTTTTTCGGCACGATATGCCGCGCGTCATCCGCCACGATGATGGATTCCAGCAGGCCGTCCTCCGTGTAGCCGAACACGGAAATCCCCTGCGGAAAGGCATCGTACGACGAACTGTCGGTGTCGAAATGCTCCATCAGGGGCGACTCCATGCGCAGGGCCACGAATCCGTTGCGCGTCTGCACGGCGAATACGTCGTGCGAACGCTGCGTGGGCGTCTTGCTCAGGTCCAGCTTTTCCGCTTCCCCGATTCCTCCCCGGCAAGAAACGACAATGCTGGCAACCGCAAAAGCGATTGCCAGCATGATGCGTCCGTTGTGTCGCCGGGCGTCCAATTTATCTGGTGCGCACCGTCGTCGTGGCACGCATGCCGCCGCAGACGACCGTGTAGGACTGGCCCTTGGTGATGTCGTACATGAAGGCTTCCGCGGTCTCCGGGAAGTACACGCTGTACTGGCCGATGTAGCGGTTGGCCTCGTCGGTCAGGGACGGATCGGCGGCCTTGGCCTTGTTCATGTAGTCGCAAGCCACCCAGTAGGGGGCGCGGCGGGCGATTTCGTCGCCACCGCAACGCGTGGAACCCCAGATGTTGCCGATGAGGAAGTAGGCCTTGCCGGCCAGCGTCTCGTTCTCGGCGGCCACCTTGGAGGCATACTCGAAGGCCTTGCCGCTCTGTCCGCCCTTGAAGCAAAGGGTAGCCAGCTCGTAGGTCCAGTCGCCCGCCTTGGTGTCTCCCGGCTCCAGGCCGGCGAGAGCGCTCTCCAGGTAGGAGATGGCGTCGGCATAGTTGCCGCGCGCGCCGTGCAGGCGGGACAGATAATAGGAGCTGCTGGCAGACGGCTCCAGCTTGTTCATCGTGGTGACGGCCTGCAGGAAGAGGTCGTTGTTGTCGCAGTTCTCCGCCATGCTCATCGTCTTCACGACGCTCTGGGCGAGCTGGAGGTTGTCCGGCTCCGCGGCGAGGCGAGGCGTGTAGAGCTCGATGAGGGTCTCGCAGCTGGCGACCTTGCTGGTCGCGAAGAGGCTGCCCATGTCTTTCTTGACGCTGGCCACCTGCTCGCTTTCGGCATCGTTGGCCGGCTTGATCAGCTCAAGCAGGTCGTTGTTGCGCTGATAGGTGTTGATCACCGTCTCGGCGTCCAGCTGACCGGCCTGGAAGAGGTCGATGGCGGACTGCATGTCGAAGAGCAGGAAAGACGGACGGACTTCGTGCTTGTTGCTGTTGATGATGAATTCCATGCCGTCATAGAGCCGCTTGGGATTGTCCTTGATGTAGTTGAACATATCCTGGCCCATGTTGTTGTACGCGGTCACGGCATACTTCGGATAGTACTGGGCGCGCGTCTTGTGAAGGGTCATCAGGGAGTCCACGAGGGCGCCGCGGTATTTCGCATCCCGGGCGTGCGCGGAGATCAGCCGGCGCAGGAGGGTCGTACCGTCGATGAGCATGTTCTGGTTCGCCGTAGGCGGGCAGAACTTGTATGCGTTGCGCCAGCTCGGCAGCGCCTCGTCATAATTCTTCTGCTTGAAATACTCCTTGTAGAAGGAAAGGTTGGTGATGCACTTGGCACTGTCCGCGCCATACTTGCCCTGGGCGAAAACGTTGCACGTCAGGGTCATCGCGGAGATGGTCAGAATGACAAAAATTAATTTTTTCATATCGCTAAGTGTTTTTTGTTAATCATACCTGGGTTTGCGGAACCATATGTCGAAGAGGTTGAACCCGATCGAAAAATTAATATAGCGTTCGCGTATCATGTCTCCTGTCAGGGAGCCCCGTTGTCCGAGATCCACGCCCAGCGTGAGTCCGTTGTACCCGTTCACGATCGGCAGGGTCACGCCGAGGGTCAATCCCGTGGAGGCCACCTGCTTGCCATTCAGCAAATAGTATTCCGTTTTGTGATAGGCGCCGATACGATAGGCCACGTGGTTGAAATAATAGCGGATGTCGTTACGGTTCGGAACGATCTCGAATCCGGCCCGGAAGGTCTGCGCCACCGTGGCGGAGAAATCCTTGCTTGCCGTGAATCCGCGGGCGGCATCCAGCCCGCTGCCCGTCCAGTCGGAGCGGGAATAGTCGAACGTCGCCACCCAGCGGCCCTTCTCCTGGAAGGAAATGCCCACGGCGAGTTCGCCGGCGAGCCGCACCTTGCTGTCCTTCCCCAGCTGGTCCAGCTGGTAAGACAGGGTGTCGGAGGCGGCACTGCCGGAAGAATAGCGGTACGATTCCATCGTTCCCCCCAGATTCACCGCCGTCGAATAGGTCGCGCCGATGATCAGGGAGTGCTTCGGACCGACCGGCTGTTCGTACTGGAGGCCGAATTTGAAGCCGCTGCCGGCAAGCTTGCCGGACGTGCCGTTGAGAATGCCGTTATAAGAGGCGTCGTTGAACGACGTGGAATAGACCTTGTCGATGGCGCCGAAAATATAGTTCCACTGCACGCCGAGCGAAAGTCGCTTGAAAAAGGTCACGCCGGCGGCAGCAAAGGCCTTGTAGAGGCTTCCCGTACCGGTGGCGGAATAGGTGATGTTGCCCGTCTGGCCGATCAGCATGGGGTCCGTGTAGTCAAAGCTGTAACCGAAGCCCGTGTCGCTGTACGGCATGATGCCGACCATCATCGCAGAGCTGCGCCAAATCGGGAACGACATGGCCAGATCGTTGATGTTGAACGTATTGCTGGCGGATTTAATCCCCTGCTGCTGGAACATCTTGTTGTCACTGTACAGGGAGAAATCGGCCATGAACGCCAGGGTGTCGCGCGCCGTGACTGCCGCGGGATTTGTCAGATTCAGGTAGCGGTTGTTCCGCAGGGCCACGCCGGCGCCGCCCATCGTCTTGCTGTAGGCGGAGCCCGGCTGGCTCAGGTCGCCGACTCCGTAGATGGAGTACGGCGTATAGGTACCCGTCGCCTGGCCGAACGCGGAAAGCATCGCGCACGCGGCCAGCAGGACGGTCAAAAGCCCTCTATGTAAGATTCTTCTTGACATAATCGTCGGTTATCAAGGCAAGCCCCATCAAAACCAGGTTGCAAACTGCAAATATCGAGTTTTTCATCTTCTTGGCAAAATAAATTGCATCGCCACCCGTAAAAACAACGATATTTTCCGGCCGGAGCCTGATGTATCCTTCAATTTCAAACATTATGCCCGAAATGACGCCGGACTCGATCGAGCCCTGCAGGGAGCGCCCTTCCGGAAGTATTTTTTCGGGCGTGTCCACAAGCGGAAGCGACTTGGAATAGCGCTCCAGCGCCTTGAAACGCGTCCTGCAGCCCGGCGACACGTTGCCGCCGAGGTAACGGCCCTCCCGGCTCAGGAAATCGACGGTAAGCGTGGTGCCGAAGTCGAACACGGTCACCGGCTTGTCCTTGAACAGGAAGCCGGCCGCCACCAGCTCCGCGGCGCGGTCGTAGGACAGATATTCGGGAAAATTCCGGCGCAGGAGCAGGTCCGTGTGGGCCCGGTCCAGGATGAGCAGGTGCCCGCAGCGCGGGCGGAGAAGCGCTTCCTCCTCGGGGGAAACCCCGTAGGCGGACGCCACCGTAAGCACTTCCGGCCGCTCCTTCTCCAGCAGCGAGAGCAGATAATCCATCATTTTCTCGCCCTGGTAGCGGAAGGTCTTGCCAAGGGTGGTTCCCTCGGCCCAGGCGGCTTTCAGCGCTGTGTTTCCTGCTTCTACCAGAAGATTTGCCATATCGGACAAATATACGAATTTTATCGCAATTTACTCAAAATCGCATGTGCGTCCTTCAAAGAAGGAACGCCGCGCACCACGATCTTGAGTTTGCTTTCCGTCTGTTTGAGTTCAAAACGGGGCATGTCGGCCGTCCGCTGCAGGATCGTGGCGAAGGTCTGCGACTTATAGTACGGCGACATCTGGTTCGCGATGAAGAACGCGATCAGCAGGCCGTTCTTGACGATCACCTTCTCGAATCCCAGCGCCGCTCCGAGGTTGCGGATCTTGACCACCTCGAAGAGATTCTCCAACTCCGCGGGAAGGGCACCGAAGCGGTCGGCCAGCATGCTCGCGTAGCGGTCGATTTCCTTGTCGGAAGACATGGCGTCGATGGTCCGGTATATGCGGATCTTCTCGGCCGTTACATCGATGTAGTCGTCCGGAATGTGGGCCGGCTGATCCGTTTCTATCGTGCAGTCCGTCACGAACTTGCCCCGGTCGCTCTTGGCCACGATGCCCGTCTCCACGCCCAGTTCCTCCATCGCCTCGGCGAGGATTTTCTGGTAGGTTTCGAAGCCCATGTCCATGATGAAGCCGCTCTGCTCGGCGCCCAGCAGGTTGCCGGCGCCGCGGATGTCAAGATCCTGCATGGCGATGTTGAAGCCGCTGCCCAGGTCTGAGAATTCCTCGATGGCCTTGAGGCGGCGCCGCGCGTCGTCGGTGATGCTGATGAGCGGCGGGACGATCAGGTAGCAGAAGGCTTTCTTGTTGGAGCGGCCCACGCGGCCGCGCAGCTGGTGCAGGTCGCTCAGGCCGAAATTCTGCGCCTGGTTGATCAGAATCGTGTTGGCGTTCGGGATGTCCAGGCCGTTTTCGATCAGGGTGGTGCAGAGCATCATGTCGTAGTCGCCACGGATGAAGTCCAGCATCCTGTTTTCCAGCTCCTTGGCCTCCATCTGGCCGTGCGTCACGCATATCTTCATATCCGGGATCAGGCGATGCAGGATGTCATGGATGGCGGGGAGTTCCTCCACTTTGTTGTGCAGGAAGAAGACCTGCCCGCCGCGGTTGAGTTCGTAGTTGATGATGCTCCTGATCTCCTTCTCGTCGAAGAGAATGATTTCCGTTTGCACTGGGATGCGGTTGGGCGGCGGCGTGTTGATGATGCTCAGGTCGCGCGCACCCAGCAGGGAGAACTGGAGCGTGCGCGGAATGGGGGTCGCAGTAAGCGTCAGTGTGTCCACGGACGCCTTGAAGGCGCGGAGTTTCTCTTTGGCGGACACGCCGAATTTCTGCTCCTCATCGATGATCAGCAGGCCCAGGTCCTTGAACTTGAAATCTTGGCCGAGTATCTTGTGCGTGCCGATCAGAATGTCTATCTGGCCTGCCTCCAGATGCTTTTTGATGTCGCTGATCTCTTTCGCCGTCCGCAGGCGGCTGACGTATTCCACGTTGCAGGGAAGGTTCTGCAGGCGCTGCTTGAATGTATTGAAATGCTGCAGCGCGAGGATGGTCGTCGGCACGAGGACGGCCACCTGTTTACTGTCGCAGACAGCCTTGAAAGCAGCCCGCACGGCAATCTCCGTCTTGCCGAAGCCCACGTCGCCGCAAATGAGGCGATCCATCGGGCAGGCGTCCTCCATATCCCGCTTGACCGCAGCGGTCGCCGTTTCCTGGTCGGGCGTGTCCTCATACATGAAGGACGATTCCAGCTCCTCCTGCAGATAGGTGTCCGGCGAGAAGGCATAGCCCTTGGACGCGCGCCGCTTGGCGTACAGCTGGATCAGGTCTTTCGCGATGTCCTTGACCTTGGACTTGGCATTGTATTTCAGTGTGATCCAGGACTTGGATCCCAGCTTGTTGATGCGCGGCGGCTCCCCGTCCTTCGAGCGGAAACGGGAAATCTTGTGTAACGCGTGCACCGACACGAAAACCACGTCGCCGTCCTTGTAGGTGATTTTAACCACCTCGCGCATGCGTCCGAAATCATCACGCAGACGCACCAGGCCGCCGAAAACGCCCACACCGTGGTCGATGTGCACGACGTAGTCGCCGATGTTGAAGGAATTCAGGTCATTGATCGTGAGCTGCTCGCTCTTCTCGACCGTGCGACGCAGACTGACGCGGTGGAAGCGGTCGAAAATCTCGTGGTCGGAATAGCAACAAACCTTATCCTGCGCGTCGATGAATCCGTTGTGGATGTTCTTTCCGCTGACGAATTTGGGCTGCAGGCCGCCGTTCTGGGACAAAATGGAACGGATGCGCTCCAGCTGCTGCTCCTTTTCTCCGTAAATATAGACCTCATATCCATTCTCCAGGTGGCTCCGGATGTCTTCCGTTAGCAGCTCGAAGTTCTTGTTGAAGGTCGGCTGCGGGGATATCTGGAACCAGACGAAATCTTCTCCGGAATAGGACAGGGGCGCGTCGATGTAAATGTTTTGAAAGCGCTTCAGCGCCGGGAAGAACGGCAGTCTGGCATACATGTCCGAGGAATCCAGCCACACGCAGCTGTCCTGCGGGAAAATGTCGGACAGCGGTTGTCCTTTCACCTCTCCTCCGACGACGACGTCGGACACGATTTCCGCACTTTCCACCTTATCTTTAGACAGTTGTGTATTGCAGTCGAAGGAGTGGATGTGCTCTATCTCGTCTCCCCAGAAGGAGATGCGGTACGGGAAACTCTCAGAATAGGAGAAAATGTCCACGATGGAGCCGCGAATGGCGTACTGGCCCGGCGCTGAGACAAAATCAACTTTCTCAAACCCCTTACCTGACAGGGTCTTGATGATTTCGTCGTGGGAGATTTCCTGGCCTACTTTTATCTTGAAGACCGCTTCCTTGATCTCTTTCGTGACAGGGATTTCTTCGGAAAGGGCTTCAGGATAAGTGACGATGATTAGAAGTTCCGGGTCGAGCCCGGAATGACTATCAAAGGGACCGGAATAAGTGTCAATTCTAGTCATTCCGGCCGCAGAGCCGGAATCTTTATATGATAATATTTTACCGATGGCGGAGGTGCGCTGGACGCCGAGAGAAGATTTATAATTACTCCGCTCTACGCTCCTGCCGGACTCTGGAAGGAAGAATACCCTGTCCCCTTCAATCAGATAATACAGGTCGGCGGCACAATATTCCGCTGCTTCCCGGTTCGGGAGCACTACAACATGCATCCCTTTCTGTGCTATCTGGGACAGGATGAACCAGCGGGCAGACAAAAAGAGTCCGCGGCAGAATATTTCCCGGTCGGTTTTTATTCTGTCACGAAGCAGTTCAGTGGATTTTGAACTTATCAACATTCTATGTCTAAAATCGGTTGAAAAGTATGTTGATTTCCTGTTAATTGATCCACTTCCGCAGTTCATAAAAACAAGTAGAAGGTTTTCAACAAGACAAATAACACGGAACAAACAGACTTTTTAACACCTACCCTTTTACTTAATAATTTGATAAATAATCACTTGTCTGAGTTATAAACATTTCAACAAGCAATAAATAAATATCAGATTTTCAAAATAAAAGAAGTATATTTGTATTCTAAAAGTCAAGTCCCCCGCATGCAGGAATTCGACCCTCATAACACAAACGACTGCAAAGATAAGGAATTGGACGGAATTATCCGGCCCCAGGAGCTGGAAGATTTTACCGGACAGGGAGAAATAGTGTCCCGTCTGCGCGTCTATATCCAGGCAGCCAAGATGCGCGGGGAGTCGCTCGACCATACGCTTTTCCACGGCCCTCCGGGCCTGGGAAAGACGACCCTGGCGCACATCATCGCCAACGAGATGGGGGTCAATATGAAAATCACTTCCGGTCCCGTCCTGGACCGGCCCGGCGATCTGGCCGGCCTGCTGACTTCCCTGGAGACGGGGGATGTTCTCTTTATCGATGAGATTCACCGGCTCGCGCCGGAAGTGGAGGAATACCTCTACTCCGCGATGGAGGACTACGTCATCGACATCATGATCGATAAAGGTCCCGGCGCCCGTTCTGTCCGGATTTCCCTGAATCCTTTTACGCTGGTGGGAGCTACAACGCGTGCGGGCCTGCTCACGGCGCCGCTCCGGGCGCGATTCGGCATTACCGAAGGGCTGGAATACTACGATACGGCCGATCTGGTCAAGATCGTGAAACGCAGCGCCGGTATCCTGAAGGTGGAAATCGAGCCGGAAGCGGCAGAAGAGATAGCGCTCCGCAGCCGCGGCACGCCGCGAATCGCCAATTCCCTGCTGCGGCGCGTGCGTGACTTCGCGCAGGTGATGGGAGACGGCCATATCGACCTGAAGATCGCCCGCTATGCGCTGGACAAACTGAACATAGACAAGCGTGGCCTGGATGCGATAGACAACAAGATTCTCCGGACCATCATCTCCACCTTCAAGGGCGGACCCGTCGGAGCCAACACGCTGGCGACGGCCATAGGCGAAGACCAGGGCACCTACGAGGAAGTTTATGAACCTTTCCTCATTAAGGAAGGCTTCATCGTGCGTACGCAGCGCGGCCGCGTGGCGACGGAACTTTCCTATAAACATATGGGGCTGGATCCCTATCAGAACAACGCCAACACGCTCTTTTGAGTAAAATAACAATATATAAACACCTAACAATGTCTGACAAGTTAAATTCCAAAATTCCTGCAGGACCGCTCGAGCAAAAGTGGACCCGGCGCAAGTCGGAAATCCGCCTGGTGAGTCCGAACAACAAGAGAAAACTTGAGATCATCGTGGTCGGTACCGGTCTGGGCGGCGCGTCCGCAGCCGCTTCCCTCGGTGAGTTGGGTTACAACGTCAAGATTTTCTGCATCAGCGATACGCCGCGCCGCGCGCACTCCATCGCCGCGCAGGGTGGTATCAACGCTGCCAAGAACTACCAGAACGACAACGACTCCGTCTATCGTCTGTTCTACGACACCATCAAGGGTGGCGACTACCGTGCCCGCGAAGCCAACGTCTATCGTCTGGCTGAGGTGAGTGCCTCCATCATCGACCAGTGCGTCGCGCAGGGTATTCCTTTTGCCCGTGAATACGGCGGATATCTTGCCAACCGTTCTTTCGGCGGCGTGCAGGTGAGCCGTACGTTCTACGCCCGCGGCCAAACCGGACAGCAGCTGCTCCTCGGCGCCTACGCTTCCCTGAACAAGGAAATCGCGAACGGTTCCGTGAAAGCCTATCCGCGCCACGAGATGCTCGACCTGGTGATTGTGAACGGCCAGGCCAAGGGTATCATCGCCCGTAACCTCGTGACTGGTCAGCTGGAACGCTTCGGCGCGCACGCGGTCGTGATCGCCACCGGCGGCTATGGAAATACTTATTTCCTTTCCACGAACGCCATGAACAGCAACGGTTCCGCTGCCATGCAGTGCTACCGCAAGGGTGCTTATTTCGGTAATCCCTGCTTTGCGCAGATCCATCCTACCTGTATTCCGGTCCACGGCGACCAGCAGTGCAAGCTAACCCTGATGTCTGAGTCGCTGCGTAACGACGGCCGTATCTGGGTGCCGAAGAAGAAGGAGGATGTGGAGAAACTCCGCAAGCATGAAATCAAGGCTTCCCAGATCCCCGAGCAGGACCGCGACTACTATCTGGAGCGCCGCTATCCGGCCTTCGGCAACCTTGTTCCGCGCGACGTCGCTTCCCGCGCCGCCAAGGAGCGCTGCGACGCCGGCTTCGGCGTGAACGAGACAGGCAAGGCCGTTTTCCTCGATTTCGCGGATGCGATCCAGCGCCTGGGCCACCAGCGCGTAGCGGAGCGCTACGGCAACCTGTTCGACATGTATGAGAAGATCACCGCCAGTTCCCCTTGGGAGGAACCGATGATGATCTATCCGGCCATCCACTACACCATGGGCGGCATCTGGGTCGATTACGACCTGCAGACCACCATCCCGGGCCTTTATGCCATTGGCGAAGCCAACTTCTCCGACCACGGCGGCAACCGCCTCGGCGCTTCCGCCCTCATGCAGGGCCTCGCAGACGGTTATTTCGTGCTGCCCGTCACGATCGGCGACTACCTTTCCTACAAGTTCGCCGAGCCCAAGACGGACGTCAATACGAAGGAGTTCGATGAAGCGGAGAAGGCCGTCCAGGCCCGTATTGACAGGCTTTTCGCCATCAAGGGCAAAGAGACTGTCGATTCCATCCACAAGCGTCTTGGCAACATCATGTGGGACAATGTGGGTATGGCTCGCGACGAGGCCGGCCTGAAGAAGGCCATCGCCGAGATCAAGGCCCTCAAGAAGGAATTCTACGAGAACGTCAACGTCCCCGGAACCCAGTTTGAATTCAACCAGGAGCTCGAGAAGGCTCTCCGCCTGGAGGACTTCTTCGACATCGGCGAACTGATGGCGCGCGACGCGCTCAACCGCACCGAGTCCTGCGGCGGCCACTTCCGCGTGGAGAGCCAGACCGAAGAAGGCGAGGCCAAGCGTGACGACGCCAACTTCATGTATGTCTCCGCCTGGGAGTACAAGGGAGAAGACAAGGATCCCGAACTCCACAAGGAGCCGCTCAAGTATGAGTTTATCGAGGTGAAAACGAGAAATTACAAAGACTAAGCGAGATGGAATTCAATCTGAAAATATGGCGTCAGAAGAACGCCAAGACCAAGGGTCATTTCGAGACCTACCATATTGCCGGGATCGAAGAGGACGCCTCCTTCCTGGAGATGCTCGACATTCTCAACGAGCAGCTGATCCGCGAGGGTTGCGACCCCGTGGCGGTGGAGCGCGGCTGCCAGAGCAGCGGTCCCGTGTCCTTCGACCACGACTGCCGCGAAGGCATCTGCGGCGCCTGCGGTCTCTATATCGACGGCCGTGCACACGGTCCGGACGACCATGTGACCACCTGCCAGCTCTTCATGCGCCATTTCAAGGACGGCGCCACCATCACCGTGGAGCCTTGGCGCAGCAACGGTTTCCCCATAATCAAGGACCTTGTCGTGGATCGTTCCGCGTTCGACAAGATCCTGCAAGCGGGCGGCTTCATCTCCGTGCGCACTGGCGCTGCCCAGGATGCCAACAACATCCTGATTTCGCACGACCGTGCGGAGGAAAGCATGGATGCAGCGGCCTGCGTGGGTTGCGGCGCCTGCGTGGCCACGTGTAAGAACGGTTCTGCGATGCTCTTCGTCGCGGCCCGCGTCAGCTCCCTCGCCCTGCTTCCGCAGGGTCGTCCGGAAGCGAAGCGCCGCGCCAAGGCCATGGTCGCCAAGATGGACGAACTCGGCTTCGGCAACTGCACTAACACGCGCGCCTGCGAGCTGGAGTGCCCGAAGGGCATCAGCGTGACGCACATCGCCCGACTGAACCGCGAGTTCCTGAAGGCGAAGTTCTCTGACTAGAAATAAGGGCTGCAAAATCATTTGCAGCCCTTACTGTTTTACCAAAGGAAGTTATTGAAAGGATATCTTCCTGCGTGGATTTCCGCGACCATTTTATAGATGTCGTCGCGGAGTTTTTCGATATTCTCCTTCTTGATGGCGGAGATGAAGATGCAGGGGATCTTGCGGCCGCTGATCCACTTGTATTTCACCTCTTCAAGGGTGAAATTGTGCTCCGTCTTGGGTTGCAGGGAGAACTCGTCGTAGGGTTCGTAGGTGTAGGCGTCGGTCTTGTTGAAGACGACATAGACGGGCTTGTCGGCCGCGGAAATGTCCTTGAGAGTCTTATCCACGACCTCCATCTGCTCCTCGTAATCAGGGTGCGAGATGTCCACCACGTGGATGAGGATATCGGCCTCACGGACCTCGTCCAGCGTACTTTTGAAGGCCTCGATGAGCTGAGTAGGGAGCTTGCGGATGAAGCCGACCGTGTCGCTCAGCAGGAAGGGAACATTGCCGATAACGACCTTGCGGACGGTAGTGTCGAGCGTGGCGAAGAGCTTATTCTCGGCGAATACATCCGACTTGGAAAGGAGGTTCATCAGGGTGGACTTGCCGACGTTGGTGTAGCCGACCAGCGAGAGGCGCACGAGCTGCCCGCGGTTGCTGCGCTGGGTGGCCATCTGCTTGTCCACTTTCTTGAGTTGTTCCTTTAATTTGGATATGCGCTCGCGCACGATGCGGCGGTCCACTTCGATCTGGGTTTCACCCATGCCGCCGCGCGTTCCCATGCCGCCGCGCTGGCGCTCCAGGTGGGTCCACATGCCCGCCAGGCGGGGAAGCATGTAGTTGTAGTGCGCCAGCTCGACCTGCGTCTTGGCATAGGCCGTCTGGGCGCGCTGGGAGAAGATTTCGAGGATGAGGCTGGTCCGGTCGATGACCGAGGCGGTCTTGATGATTTTCTCGATGTTGCGTTGCTGCATGCCGGTCAACTCGTCGTCGAAGATGACGTAATCGATGTGGTTCTCCTCGCAGTACTCCGCGATTTCTTTCAGCTTGCCGCTGCGGATGTAGGTACCCTTGTCGGGACGGTCCACACGCTGGACGAACTGCTTGTCACCCTTGGCGCCGGCCGTCTCGGCGAGGAACTGCAACTCGTCGAGGTATTCGTAGATTTTCCGCTCGTCGTCATCCTGCTTGATGATGCCGACGAAGACCGCTTTCTCTTCTTTCTTATTCTCCATATTCAGTCAAAAAAAGGCCATCCGCGTACGGACGGCCTCTTATTCATCAGTGCCTGCTTATCGCAGCTGGAAGATCACAGGAAACTGGTAGGTAACCTTGACGGCGCGGTCGCGCTGCTTGCCCGGAGTCCACTTCGGGGAGCTCTGGATCACGCGGACAGCCTCCTTGTCGAGGGACGGGTCCACACCACGGAGCACCTTCACGTCAGAGACGGTACCGTTCGGGTTGACGGTGAACTGCACCATCACACGGCCGGACACGCCGTTCTCCTTGGCAATTTCAGGATAGTCGAGATGCTGGGACACCCACTTGGAGAAGGTGTTGGCATCGCCGCCCTGGAATTTCGGCTTCTCTTCAACGAGAGCGAACGGGATGGCCTCTTCTTCGACGGTCTCTTCCTGAACTTCCTCTACGTAGTCCATGATCTCGACGCCCAGGTTGGAATCATCCTCGAGGTTGAGGATGTTGTCATCCACCTTGATATTGTCGTCCACGATGTCGATCTGGTCGGACAGGATGGGGATCTTCGGGGTCTCGGGGGGCGGCGGAGGGGTCTCCTGAGTGATCGGAATGATCTCTTCCTCAATGAGTTCGGTGTTCTCCGCAGCGAAGACACTCTCTTTCTTGTCGCTCGTCCGATACTCGAAAGCGCAGATCGTGATGAGGAGGGCAAGAACTAAACCGATCTCGACAAACAAGAGTTTCTTGTTGTTCAGATCAGCTTTGGGTGATTTCTTAACTTCCATATTGTGGTTACGTTTAAATATTCCGTTCGAGTTTCAAAGATAGAAATATTTATTTTCAATTCCAATTATAGATGTAAATTTGCAAAAATTTTGCCAATGATACGATACTATCAGGAAGACATCCGCTTCGAGTTGAAGCAGAAGTTGCAGAACAACCGCTGGCTCAAAATGGTGGCCGGCAGCGAGATGCGCCGCATCGGCGCGATCAACATCATTTTCTGCTCGGACAACTACATCCTGGACGTCAACATGAAGTATCTCCAGCACGACTATTTCACCGACATCATCACCTTTGACTACTGCGAGAAGGACATCCTTTCAGGGGACCTTTTCATCAGCATCGACTCTGTTCGCGAGAATGCGCAATTCTATGGTACTGAATTCGTTGATGAGCTGAACCGGGTGATGGTGCACGGTCTGCTGCACCTGATCGGTTACGACGATCACAAGGAGGAGGACATCGCCGTGATGCGGCAGAAGGAGAACTATTACCTACAAATGAAGGCGTCATTATGATGGTGCGCGAGTATGATATCATCGTCGTCGGCGGGGGACACGCCGGGTGCGAGGCCGCGATGGCGGCCGCGACGCTCGGCTCGTCCGTGCTTCTCGTGACGATGGACATGCTGTGCTTCGCCAAGATGTCCTGCAACCCGGCGGTGGGCGGGATCGCCAAAGGACAGATCGTCCGGGAGATCGACGCGCTCGGCGGATGGAGCGGCATCGTCACCGACCGCTCGACGCTTCAGTTCCGCATGCTCAACCGCTCGAAGGGTCCCGCGATGTGGAGCCCCCGGGCGCAGTGCGATAAAATCCAGTTTTCGCTGAATTGGCGCAAGGTTCTCGAAAGTGCTTGTAAATTAGATATTTACGCGGATTCGGCGATGTCTTTTCTCTTTGAGAATTCAAAAATCTGCGGCGTCAAGACCAATACCGGGGCGATTTTCAAGTCTCGCGCGGTTATTTTGACCGCCGGGACCTTCCTTTCCGGCAAACTTTTCATCGGGCGCCACCAGATGGAAGGCGGCCGCATCGGAGAGCCGGCATCGTACGGACTGACCGAACAGCTTGTCGAACGGGGGCTGACGACCGACCGGATGAAGACGGGCACGCCGCCCCGGATCGACATCTCCTCGGTTGACGTCTCGAAGCTCCCGCTTCAGCTGGGCGATCCGGACCCGGCACGCTTTTCCTTCCTGCCCGAGCCGTCCGCCGTTCAGGGCGAAGTCCGGGAACAGATGCCGTGCTACATCCTGCATACGAACGAGAATGTGCATGAAATCCTGCGGACGGGCTTCGTCGATTCGCCGCTGTTCTCGGGTTTGATTCACGGGCGCGGGCCGCGCTACTGCCCGAGCATCGAGGATAAGCTCCGCGTCTTTCCGGAGAATGATGCCCACCAGCTTTTCCTGGAGCCGGAGGGCCGCAGCACGAACGAGTACTATCTGCAGGGCTTCTCTTCTTCGCTGCCGCTGCAGGTCCAGCTGGACGCGCTGCATGCCATCCGGGGGCTCGAGAATGTCAAGATTTTCCGGCCGGCCTATGCTGTCGAATATGACTTCTTTGACCCGACCCAGCTGCATGCGTCGCTGGAGTCGCGGCTGGTCGAAAACCTCTTTCTGGCGGGCCAGGTCAACGGAACGACGGGTTACGAGGAGGCGGCGGCGCAGGGTCTCATGGCCGGCATCAACGCCCACCGGAAGCTTCAGGAGCAGGATCCGTTGATCCTGCGGCGCGACCAGTCCTACATCGGCGTCCTGATCGACGATCTGGTGACGAAGGGCGTGGACGAACCTTACCGGATGTTCACCTCGCGGGCGGAATACCGCATCCTGCTGCGGCAGGACAACGCCGACCGGCGCCTGACACCGATCGGACACGAACTGGGTCTCGCTGACGAGCGTCGCTATGCCGCCACCATGCGGAAATATGAGCATGTGGACACGCTGCATGCGTACTGCGAGCGCCATAACATGACAACGCAGGAAGCGAACCCGTACCTGGAATCCGTGGGCTCAAGCCCGATAACGGAGTCAAAGAAGATCGCAGAATTGGCCACGCGTCCGGAGGTTTCTCTTGTGGAACTGCTCAAGATTGTTCCACGTGGAACTTATGAACAGGAGGAGATTGAAAGTGTTGAAATCTCGCTCCGCTACCGCGGTTACATCGACCGCGAACTACAGATGGCCGAAAAGATCCAGCGGCTCGAGGGTCTCAAAATTCCGGACGGCTTTGATTTCGACCGCGTGACGGGCCTGACGATCGAATGCCGGCAGAAGCTGAAGAAATACCATCCGCAGACGATTGCCCAGGCTGCTCGCATTTCCGGGGTCTCGCCGGCGGATATCTCCGTGCTGCTCGTCTATTTCGGGCGATGATTCCTACAGGCGCTGAAGTGCCGCTTTGATGATGGCCTCGACCGAGGCGGACGGGTTCTCCTTGAGGATGGCCTGGATGGCCTTGTTGATGTTCGGCTTGGCGAAGCCGAGCATCTGAAGCGCCGTCGTGGCCTCTTCGACGACAGCGCTGCTGTCGGTCTGGAAGAGCACGTCGGAGCTTGCTCCCTCTCCCTTGACCAGCTTGTCCTTCAGCTCCAAAACCATGCGCTGGGCGGTCTTGAGGCCGATTCCCTTGACGGCCTTGAGCCGGTTGACGTCCTCTCCTAGGATGGCGTTCCGCAATTCGTCGGAGGAGAGCGAGGACAGGATCATCCGGGCCGATGCTGCCCCCATGCCGGAGACGCTGGTAATCAGGCGGAATAGCTCGCGCTCGTCCTGCGTCGCGAAGCCGTAGTCGACTTCCGCGCCGTCGCGCGGATTGACCTGGCGCTGGATATAGACGGTCGCGCCGTCCTTGCCGCGCAGGGATTCGAAGGTCTGCAGGGAGATTTCGACACCGTAGCCGATGCCCTGGTTGTCGATCACCGCCATCGTGGGGGTCAGTGTCGCAAGCTTTCCGGAGATGTAATCTATCATATCACAAAAATAATATTTAAATTTGCAATTCTCTATGACGCAGGTAGAAAAAATACGGAAGGAATTTCCCGAACTCGGGGAGCAGGTCTACGGCAAAGCGCTTGTCTATCTGGACAATGCGGCCACGTCGCAGCGTCCCCGCTCCGTCATTGCCAAGTGGACGGAGATGTCCGAGAAATACAACGCCAACCTCCATCGCGCCGTGCACCGGATCGCCGATCTTGCCACGAACGAGTATGAGGCGACGCGCGATGCCGTCCGGGCGTACCTGAACGCGGAATTCCGCGAGGAAATCATCTTTACGTCCGGTGCTACGGCCGCCATCAACCTGGTGGCGTTCAGCTTCGGCGAAGCCTTCATCCGGGAGGGCGACGAAATCGTCGTCGGCGAGGCGGAGCACCATTCCGACATCGTGCCCTGGCAGCTGCTCTGCAAGCGCAAAGGCGCCGTGTTGAAGGTGCTTCCCGTGGACGAATCGGGACAGCTCCGCGTGGATCTGCTGCCCGGCCTGCTGACCACCCGTACGAAGCTGGTCTGTGTGGCCCACATCTCCAACGTCCTGGGTCTCGTGAATCCTGTCAAAGAGATTGTAACAATTTGTCACTCAAAGAATTGCACCGTTCTCGTGGACGGCGCGCAGGGCATTGTCCACGAGCGCGTGGACGTCCGTGAGCTCGGCTGCGACTTCTACGCGTTCTCCGGCCACAAGGTCTATGCGGCCCCCGGCACGGGCGTGCTCTACGGCCGCCGCGAACTGCTGGAGCAGATGCCGCCTTACATGGGCGGCGGCGAGATGATCGGGACGGTCCGCTGGGAGGATACGACCTGGGCGCCGCTGCCGCAGAAATTCGAGGCGGGCACGCAGAACATGGCGGGCACGCCGACCCTGCGCCCGGCGCTTGAGATGGCCGAACGGCTCCGCGACCCCGCGATCGAGGCCGAAACAGAAGCAATCAAAGCGCTGATATTAAACAAAATACAAAGCGACCCCCGCATCCGCCTCTATGGCGTCCCGAAGAGCCCGGAGGAGAAGATACCGCTCTTCTCGTTCTCCGTGGAACATGTCCACCACGAGGATCTGGCGCTCATCCTGGACAAGATGGGCATCGCCGTCCGTTCCGGACAGATGTGCGCGGAGCCGCTGATGGACCGCTTCGGCGTCACGGGCATGTTGCGGGCGTCCTTCGCCCCGTACAACACCGTACAGGAAGCGGAATATTTTATCGCATCGCTGGACAAGGCGATCAAGATGCTGGAACCATGAAATCTTTGCAAGAAGTTCAGGCTGAAGTCATTGAGGAGTTCTCGATGTACGATGAATGGCTGGACAAATATGAATACCTGATTGATCTGGGACGCCGGCTCGAAGCGTTCCCCGAGGAACTCAAGACCGAAGACCGCCTGATCAAGGGCTGTCAGTCGCGCGTGTGGCTGGACACCGTCGTGGACGGGGACCGGCTGTATTTCCGCGCCGACAGCGACGCCATCATCACCAAGGGCATCATTTCCCTGCTGATCGGAGTCTATTCCGGCCGGACGGCCCGCGAAATCGCGGAGGACGACTTCTCCTTCGTGGACAGCCTCGGCCTGCGCGAGAACCTCTCGCCGACGCGCGCGAACGGCCTCGCCTCGATGATCGAAACCCTTCGCCGCACGGCGCAAAATCACGTTTGAGATGGCGCAGGATGATGTTTTGACCCCCCAGGACGTCAAGGAGCTGGCGCCGCTCTACGAGGACGTGGTCCTCGCGCTCAAGCAGGTGTATGACCCGGAGATTCCGGTCAACATCTACGACCTGGGCCTGATCTACGAACTTCACATCGACAAGGAGCACAACGTGTCCATCAAGATGACCTTCACGGCCCCGAACTGCCCGATGGCGGACGAGGTGCTGGCGGAGGTGAAGCGCATGGTGGAGGACACGCCGGGTGTCAAGAGCTGCTCGATCGAGCTGGTGTTCGACCCGGTCTGGGACCAGAGCATGCTCTCCGACGAGGCCCGTGTGGCGCTGGGCTGGGATCCCGAATTCTGACAGATGAAAACCGTCCCCGTATATTTCTCCCTCGGCACCAACCAGGGCGACCGGCGCGCGCAGATCGACGAAGCGCTGCACCGCCTCGATGCGGCGATCGGGCGCCCGTACGAGGCCCTTTCCTCGATTATCGAAACGCCTTCCTGGGGCTTTGATGGGCCGGATTTTCTGAACTGCGTGGTTCGCTATCGTACTGCCAGAAGGCCGCACACCCTGCTGCGCTTCTGCAAGCGGATCGAGCGCGCCATGGGGCGCCGCGAGACCCTGGAATATGACGCCGAAGGCCGCCGGATCTATCATGACCGCCCCATCGACATCGACATCCTGCTCTACGGCGACGAACACATCGACACCCCCGATCTGAAGATCCCGCACCCGCTGATGCGGCAGCGCGACTTCGTTATGCGCCCGCTGGAGGAGATATTCGCGCAGAAATGACTATATTTGTAAGTTATTTGATAATTGGTTAGTAACAAAGATATGACACAAGACGAACTGTTCAAGGTACTCGTGGCACACTGCAAGGAGTACGGATTCATTTTCCCGTCCAGCGAGATCTACGACGGCCTGGCCGCCGTGTACGACTACGGCCAGATGGGCGTTGAGCTGAAAAACAACATCAAGCAATACTGGTGGAACGCGATGACCCGCCTGAACGAGAATATTGTGGGCATCGATTCCTGCATTTTCATGCACCCGCGCATCTGGGAGGCCTCCGGCCACGTGAGCGCCTTCAACGATCCGCTCATCGACAACAAGGACTCCAAGAAGCGCTACCGCGCCGACGTGCTGATCGAGGACTTCCTCGGCAAGATCGAGGAGAAGATCAACAAGGAGGTCGAGAAGGGCCGCAAGAAGTTCGGCGAGAGCTTCGACGAGGCGCAGTTCCGTGCCACCAACCCCAACGTGCTGCGCGAGCAGGCCAAGTGGGACGAGGTCCACAACCGCTACGTGGCTGCCGAGCAGGCGTCCGACTTCGCGGAATACCGCCAGATCATCATTGACAACAACATCGTGTGCCCGATCAGCGGCACCTGCAACTGGACCGACGTCCGTCAATTCAACCTGATGTTCAGCACCTCGATGGGCAGCACCGCCGACGGCGCCAACACGATTTACCTGCGTCCGGAGACAGCCCAGGGCATCTTCGTGAATTATCTGAACGTCCAGAAGACCGGCCGCATGAAGATTCCTTTCGGCATCGCCCAGATCGGCAAGGCCTTCCGCAACGAGATCGTCGCCCGCCAGTTCATCTTCCGCATGCGCGAATTCGAGCAGATGGAGATGCAGTTCTTCATCAAGCCGGGCACCGAACTTGACTGGTTCAAGAAATGGAAGGAGAACCGCATGAAGTGGCACGTCAACATCGGCATGGGCGCGGAGAACTACCGCTTCCACGACCACGAGAAGCTGGCCCACTACGCCAACGCCGCCACCGACATCGA
>JAFXUS010000002.1 GCA_017535125.1 Bacteroidales bacterium
ATGTAGCCGCGGAAGGCGAAGGACTGGCCGTTCAGGCCGGAGGCCATCAGGGCCAGCATGAGCGAGGATGGACCGACCAGCGGGACCACCTCGATGCCGTGGCGGTGGCAGAGGGCCACGAGGGCGGCGCCGGGATCGGCCACGGCCGGCAGGCCCGCTTCGGACATCAGGCCGACGTCCTGCCCGTCGAAGAGGGGCAGCAGGGCCTCGATTTCCGCCGGTGTCGTATGTTCGTTCAGCACATGGAAGTCCAGCTCGTCGATGTGGCCGCGCAGCCCGTAGCGGGACAGGAAGCGGCGCGCCGTGCGCAGCTCCTCCACGACGAAGCAGCGCAGGCCGCAGGCCGTCTCCAGGACGCTCTGAGGCAGGGTTTCGGCCGGCTCGGCGTCACCGAGCGGCGTCGGTATCAGGTAGAGTTTCCCCGGATTCATTTTCAATCTGGATGATCACTTGTTCTGTGAGTTTCTCCGCATCGTGCAGTTCCAGGAGCTGGCGCCGCTTCTTGGAAACGAAGACGTTGCGGACGAAGTCCTGGAAGTTGAGATATTCCTTCTGGAAGCTGACGCCGATGCCGTTGCGCTGCGAGTAGTCGAGGTAGCTGGTGAACTCGTCGGAAGAATGGGAGAATACGTTGAAGCGGAATTTTCCTTCCGGATCGAGTTTGACCTGGAGGTCGAGATTCCCCATGAAGTCGCCGCCGGTATTACCCGTGGAGTAGCGCCGGTTGCCGAAATTGCCGCCCACGATCACACGGTTGTCGAAGAGCTCGGTGGAGAGGGAGATGTCGAAGAGGTTCTCGCCAGAGCGCATCTCCTGGTAGCCGAAGCCCACGTCCACCGGGATCTCCAGGCGCTGGAGAACGTTGTTGAGCTGGCTGGACATGATCTCCACCATGTTGGACAGGAGGAGGTTGTTCTGGGAGAACACGCCGGAGCTCTCGTCAGGCAGGAACGAACCGAGGAGCAGGAGGGAGACGAACTGCTTCTGCACCTTGTCGGTGGTGGTGAGGGCCGATTCGACCGCCATCTTCGTGGTCGGGTCGAGGTCCGGCACTTCGATGGACAGATTCAGGCTCGGGGCGCGCAGGCGGTCGCCGATGTTGATGATGCAGTTGACCGGGCGGCGGGAAGAGTTTTCCGTGGCCAGGATCGGGTCGAGCGAGGTGCGCAGCCCGTAGGTGGCGGTGACGTCGAGTTCGGTGTTCATGATGTCGCCGCCGAACTTGACCGAACTGCCTCGCTGGACGGTGAAACTCTTGGACAGCACGCCCGGCAGGACGAACTGGTAGCTTCCTTCGTTGATGTTGTAGTCGCCGTTCAGGTCGAAAATGGCGCGGGAAGGGCGCATGGTGAGGGTGACCGTGCCCTGGCCGTTGACGGAGGCCACGTTGCCGGCCTCCTTGTCTATTTCGACGAAGGCGCGCACGCCGGGCTGGACGGTCACGCGCGCGTGGACAGTCACGTCGGCCGGCGTCTTGGTTTTCTTGTGCAGGTCGGCCAGCATTTCCTCGTACGGGTCCAGCTCGCGGGCCGGCTGGGTAAAGGTCAGCAGCTGGGTACTGCCGGACGAGATCAGGCCGCCGGACATGGGCAGGTGGACGTTGCCGTCGCCGGCCGTGCTGACGGTGCCGTCCACGGTCAGCACGTTGACCGGGCCGCGTGCGGTGGCGGTACCGGTGGCGCGCAACAGTCCGTAGAAGGGGATATCCGGCCGTTCCGGTGCATCCAGCACCTTCAGGTTGCTGAAGTCCACGCGGCCGTCGACCTGGAAATCTTTCAGGTGCTGGTAGCGGAGTGCGCCGTTGACGGTCAGGACGCCGTTGTCGTCGTCCCGAATGGCCACGCCGTCCAAATAGCAGCCGTTCTCGTCGATGCGGATGGGACCGTTGATCGTGTACGGTACGCCGGTCAGGCCCACGCGGACGAAGGCGTCGTCGATATGGAGATCCTGGCTGTAGGGGATGGGGTCGTCCGGCTTGCCCGTGACGCTGACGGTGCCGCTGATGCCGCCGCCGACTTCTTCGATCACGTCCGGCAGGAACGCTGTAGCCACGGCGAAGGGGAACTGGTCGAAGCGGGCCGTGAGGTCCAGGCGTTTCTCCTGGACGAAATAGCTGCCGCCGACGCGGAAGGCATCCCGGCTGTCAATGATGTCGCGCAGCAGGATGCCGATTTCCTTGCCTTCGTTCTGCCATTGGCTGGTGAGCACCATGGATCCGGCATCCACACCTCCCAGACGCAGGGTGTCGAGCCGGAAGTCCATCTCCATGCCGATGGCCTTGTCCGGACCGGAATAGAGGCTCGCGTTGCCGTTCATCTTGCCCTCGATGCCGATGGGCGTGGTCATGAATTCATCGACGAGCGCCAGGTCGAAGCGGTCCATCTTCAGCGAGAGCGTGTCATTCTTGTCCGGGGAGATGCCGCCGTCCACCAGCAGGCGCTGCGAGCCGTTGCTGATCAGGAAGTTGTCCAGATAGATGTCCTTTCCACGCAGGAAGATGTCGGACGGGGCGAAACTCCAGGTGTCGTTGCCCGTCATGATGTAGGAACCGACCGGGTGTGCCTTGATGCAGAGGGTCTCGTCTTCTTCGCGGTAGAGCTGTCCGTCCAGGTCGATGGTCGCTTCGCCGCCCGTGCCCGAGAAATTGTCGTAATGGACGCCCAGCGAAAGCCGGTTGTCGTTGGCTCCGGCGCTGATGGCCGGGTTGAGCATGGCCAGCGTGCCGGCGCGCAGTTCGGAACTGATAATATTGGCGAAGAGGGCGTCGTGCCGGTTGTCGAATGTGATGCCGACGTTCCGGAGGTAGTTCTTGTCGAAGGCGACGCGGTCAGAGTTGATGCTTCCGTCCAGCACGCCGGCATCCGTGACGGCCAGCTTGAGGCTGGTCTCGTCGGCGATGTAGACGCCTGGCGCGAAGCGTGCGAACACCTCGCGTGTGTCGTGGAAGACGGCGTTGACGGTATAGTTGCCGCTGCCATCGGGTTCAAATTCATCGGTGTAAAGCTCGGAAAGCTCCCGGCGCAGGGTGATCTCCTGCAGGTCCCCGGCAAAGTGCGTGACGGGGCGGTCGCCCCGGAAATGCGCTTCCATGAAAGTGGAATTCAGGTCGATTTCCTGCCAGTCTCCGTCCGTCCGCGCGTCAACCGTGATGTCGCCGAAATGGTGGGTCCCTTTGTTGTCCATCAAGCGGAGATCCGAGATGCTGACGTCGCCGTCGAAACGCTCTCCGGTCCGTACCACGTCGGCGTGGAGCCCGGTGGCGACGCGGGACAATTTGCCGCCGGCGTCGAATCCGAGGGCTGCCAGGTTGGCTTCAGCAATCTGGCCGTCCAGGCGGTAGCGTGCCTGTCCGCCGCGGGGCTTGAGATCGGCAAGGCCGGTCAGGTCCAGGCGCAGCAGGGGATCGGCGCTCTGGATGCGGCCTTCGGCCACGCCGTCATTCAGCGATCCGGCGACCTTGATGTCATGGAAATCATGCCCGAGGGCGCGGACCCGCTCGATGTGCAGGGAGTCCACACGGGCGTCCGGCAGGCCGCTGGAACCAAGTATGGCGCGCAGGCTGGTCCGGATGGTGGCGGGCCCCAGGACATCCATGCCGAGTATGTCGCCGAGGTCGAGCTCGCGGGTGGTCAGGTTGAGCGCCAGATCAATGGGCCGTGTGGGATCCACGGCGTTGCGCAGCTGGCCGGTGAGTTCGAAATCTCCGGAAGGACTCTGCGTCTGGACGTCGAGGTCGAGCTGGTTGAACGGACCCTTGGCCTTGGCCTGGATGGTGAGCGGGACGTTATGGGCGATGCCGCTCAGATTCGGCGCCGGTTTGTCGGGGGAGAGGCCGCCGAGGAAGCGGGAGAAATCCGTAGTCGTGCCGGTCAGGTCCGTCAGCTGGGCGTCCAGCTGGGCGAACTCCAGGTCGGGAAGCCCCGTGACGCGGGCGTTGGCGGTAGCAGATACGCCGGAGGTGGTCTCCGTGAAGACCAGGCGTTCGACGTTCAGGTCGTTGACGCAGCCGCTCACGTGGCCGCGGCGGATGTCCATGACCAGCGGGCTGCCGTTGAAGGCTCCGCCGAAATAGGATATGGTCTGCAGGCCGATGCTGGATCGCTGCAATTCGGCTTCGATGCGGATTTTGTTGATGAAGTCCGCCATGTCGGCGAGCGTGTCGTAATCCAGGGAGAAGGAGCGCATGCGCACGTCGGACCAGGGATCGCGCAGGTGGAAATCTTCGAAGAGGGCCCCGTCCACAAGGCCGAATTCAACGCTGGAGGAGAGATCTTCAATGACGTAGCCGGACTGCTCGCGGGCGTCCAGGCGGTCGATGAAACCGGAAATCTTGGCGTCTGCCATGCGGAATCCGTTGATGATGAGATTCAGGCGGAGGTCCAGGTTGTCGAAGTTGATGCCGAAGCCCTTGTAGGTCCCTTTGTCCGGGAGGAAACTGTTCATCCGGAAGCGGAAATCCTTGATGCGCAGCTTTTTGATATCGAAAAGATTGTCCCGGCTCGGCGGGTTGCCGTTGGGCTTAAGGTGGAAGATGCGGGACAGGTTGTCCTTGTATTCCTCGCCCGGTTCGGTGACGAGGTGGAAGCCGCCGCCTTCGATGGTGACGCGCCCCAGATGGAGTCCCTCCTTGCGGAACAGGCCGCCCAGGCTGAACGTGGCCGTGATGTTCCTGGCCTGGAAGACGGTGTCCGCCGGCCACCAGCCGCGTCCGTATTCGTCTTCGAAATAGGGCATGCGGTCGATCAGCTTGATGTTGCGGATGACGAGCACGCCGGAGGTCATGACCTTGAGCTCGTCGTACTGCACGCGGCCGTCCATGATGGCGGCGAGCTGATTCAGAGCCACTTTGGACAGGCGGGTCTGCATCATCGGCGTCTGGATGGCCACGATGAACGCCATCAGCAGCACTGCCAGCAGGCCGACAATGCGCGCGATGATATATCCCGTTTTCCTGTACATAATACTTGTAATCTACAAATATACGAATTTCTCCGCGCATTTTTGCTATCTTTGCCGGGTAATTGAATATCAATATGGCAGACATCATACTCGGCATCGAATCCTCCTGCGACGACACCTCGGCGGCCGTCATCCGCGACGGTTGGCTGCTGTCCAACGTGATCGCCAGCCAGGACGTGCACCGCGCTTTCGGCGGGGTGGTTCCGGAATTGGCTTCCCGCGCACACGAGCAGAACATCGTGCCCGTGGTCAGCGAGGCGCTTGCCCGGGCCGGGGTGAAGGCGTCCGAGCTGACTGCCATCGCGTTCACGCGCGGTCCGGGCCTGCTGGGCTCGCTGCTGGTCGGGACTTCGTTCGCCAAGGCCATGGGCCTGGCGCTGGACATTCCGATCGTGATGGTGAACCATTTGCAGGGTCACCTGCTGGCCGATTTCATCCGGCAGCCGGACAAGCCGGTGCGGGAGCCTTCTTTCCCGTATCTCTGCCTGCTGGTCAGCGGCGGCAATTCGCAGATCGTCCGCGTGGATGATCCGCTGCACTTCGAGATCCTGGGCCAGACCATCGACGACGCGGTGGGGGAGGCCTTCGACAAATGCTCCAAGATGCTGGGTCTGGGCTATCCCGGCGGCCCGATTATCGACCGTCTCGCGAAGGAAGGCGACCCGAAGCGTTTCCAGTTCCGGAAGCCGCATATCGAGGGGCTGGACTACAGCTTCAGCGGCGTGAAGACTTCGTTGCTCTATTTCGTCCGCGACGAGATGGCCAAGGATCCGGAGTTCCTGGAGAAGAACAAGGAGGACCTCTGCGCCTCCTTCCAGAAGACGCTGATCGACATCCTGCTGGACAAGCTCATCAAGGCCGCGAAGCAGACCGGCATCAAGGAGGTCACGATCGGCGGCGGCGTGTCCGCGAACAGCGGACTGCGCGCCCGCATCGAGGCCGAGGGAAAGAAACGCGGCTGGAACACTTATCTGCCGGAGTTCAAGTTCACGACCGACAACGCGGCGATGATCGCCATCGCCGGATACTACCATTATCTGGCTGGGGAGCGTACGCCGCTGGATGTCGCTCCGGTGTCGCGGATGTCTGATTTTTAATCGATTATGAAGGAGTTCGAGATAACTTGTCCGCTCACGCGGGAGCCGCGCCTCAAGGAGATCGAGGCCAAGGCCGGCGGCTGGAAATGGGTGCTGAAGAAGCGCTCCATCGACGCGCGCAAGGAGCCGGTCTGGCGCTATCAGTATGAGGCATACGGGCCGGGGGAGGAGTACGTTCCTTATGAGCTCCCGGAATATCTCGATGTCCACGATGCGGAGCCGGTCATCATCGTCGGCGCCGGGCCGGCGGGCATGTTCGCGGCGCTCAAGCTGCTCACCCTGGGCCTGAAGCCCGTCATCCTGGAGCGGGGCAAGAACGTCCACGAGCGCAAGTTCGACATGGCGAAGCTGTCCCGCGACGGCGTCGTGGATCCGGATTCGAACTACTGCTACGGCGAGGGCGGCGCGGGCGCTTTTTCCGACGGGAAACTCTATACGCGTTCGTCGAAGCGGGGCGACCTGCGCGAGGTGCTGCACCAGCTGGTGAAGTTCGGCGCCTCGAAGGACATCCTCATCGACGCCCATCCGCACATCGGTTCCGACAAGCTGCCGGTGGTTGTCGAGAACATCCGCAATTTCATCATTGAGCATGGCGGCGAGTATCACTTCGGCTCGAAAGTGACTGATATTCAGCCCGGTTTCGTTGTTACTTGTGCGAACGGGTCCGCATTTCGCGCATCGCGCGTGATTCTCGCGACGGGGCACTCGGCGCGGGACGTCTACGAAATGCTGCAGGCGGCCGGCGGTGCGCTGGAGGCGAAGGGATTCGCCATGGGCGTACGCGTGGAGCATCCGCAGGAGAAGATCAACTGGTGCCAGTACCACGGACAGTGGAAGCCGGGCGTGCCGGCGGCGGAATATTCCTTCGTCGAGCAGGTGGACGGGCGCGGCGTGTTTTCCTTCTGCATGTGCCCCGGAGGCATCCTGGTGCCGTCTTCGACGGAGGAGCGGACGGTCGTGTTGAACGGCATGTCCAACTCCGGCCGCAGCGGCAAATTCGCCAACGCAGGCGTCGTCGTGCAGATCGAGCCGGAGGACGTGCCGGGCGAGGGCCCCTTCAAGCTGATGGACTTCCAGCATGCGGTGGAGCGGTGCATGTACGATTACGCGCAGTCGCAGGGAGCGGAGAATCCGATGACCGCCCCGGCGCAGCGCATGGAGGATTTCTGCCTCGGCAAGCTGTCCAAGAGCATGCCGCCGACCTCCTACCACCCCGGCGTGGTGAGCGCGCCGCTGCATGAACTGCTGCCGCCCATCGTGGCGCAGCGCCTGCAGAAGGCCTTCCCGCGTGTGAAAATGCGCAATTACTATACGAACGCCGCGCTGCTGCTCGGCGTGGAGTCCCGCACTTCGTCGCCCGTGCGCATTCCGCGCGATCCGGAGTCGTTTGAATACGTCTCGGTGCCGGGCATCTTCCCTTGCGGGGAGGGTGCCGGTTATGCAGGCGGCATCGTTTCCAGTGCCCTGGACGGCATCAACGTGGCCGAGGCCGTGGCCCGGTCGCTCAAAGCTGCTTGACGATGAAAAAGCTTGCCTGCGTCGGAGACAGCATCACCTGGGGTTTCACCATCCTGAATCCCGGCAAGAACGGCTATCCCGCCGTGCTGCAAGGGTTGCTGGGTGACGGTTTCGAGGTGCGGAATTTCGGTTTCAACGATGCTTCGGTCCGTTTTGACGCGGACACGCCATACGTGTCGAAGAAGGTCTATCAGGACAGTCTGGCGTGGGAGCCTGACATCGTGCTGCTGATGCTCGGGACCAACGATACCAAGCCCTGGAACTGGAATCCGGGCATCTTCCGGGAGGATTACGGACGCCTGCTCGACTCCTACCTCGCGCTGCCTTCGCATCCGCGTGTCGTGCTCGTGGCACCGATCCGTATCTTCCGGGTACCATTCATTCCCAACCTGTTCTTGAATCCCAATGTGATGGAGGAGGGGGTTCGCCCGACGATCCGCGATATCGCCGCACAACGGGGCCTGCAGTTCGTGGATCTGTACGAGCTCTTCGACAGCCCCCGCTACTGCCGCGACGGCATTCATCCGCAGCGCACCGGCGCCCGGATGCTCGCGGAAACTATGTATAAAGCGATTTCGCGGCATTGAGGCCGGCGAGGGCGCCGGTCGAGAAGGCGAGCTGGAGATTGTAGCCGCCCGTATCTGCATCGATGTCCAGCACCTCGCCGCAGAGATAGAGTCCCGGTACCAGCCGGGACTCCATCGTTTTGGCGACGAAGTCGTCGGTCGAGACGCCGCCGGCCGTGACGACCGCGCGCTCGTAACCGACGTAGCCGGCGATGTCGAACTGCCAGGCTTTCAGCGCCTTGGCGATGCTGATGAGATTGATCCAGACCTTGGTATCGGTGCGGCTGCGTCGCTCCACGGTGATGATCTCGGGATGCATGGCCATGAAGCCGGGAATGAGTTCGCGCGGCATCAGTTTGCCCAGCAGGATGCGGCAGCGTTCTTTCTCCCGGACCCCGCGCGAGCGCGGGTCCTTGGCAATTTCTTCCCAAAGCGCCTTGACGCGAACCGTCAGGTCCGTCAGGTCCACGCCCGGTTTGAGATCCAGCAGCAGGCTGACGCGGGAGCCGTTCACGAGGGCCTTGACGGCTTTGCGGCTGAGCTGGAAGCCCACCGGCCCCTCGAGCCCGCCGTCGGTGAAATCGACGTCACCGAATTCGCTGTCCGTCTCCGTCCCTTCGATCAGCAGCGACAGCTGGATATTCTTCAGTTGCACCCCGCAGAGCGCCTGTCCCAGCTCGCTGGGCGGCGTGCTGCGGTCGATGTGCAAATCTTTGTCTTCCTGAATCTTATATCCTTTCGGAACAAGCGCCGTCAGCGACGGGAAGGTAGGCACGATGTGGTGCCCCAGCTCCTCCGCCCAGCGGAGTCCGTCGCCGGTCGAGCCCGTCGTCGGATAGCTCAGTCCGCCCGTCGCCACAATCACCCGCGCGCACTTCCACTCCCGCCCGTCCGTCAGTTTGATTTTAAACCCCGGCAGCTCGCCCCCGAAAACGTCCTTCGGACCCCACCGCTGCGCTTCGCTTGCGGTCCCCCCTCTTACTGTGCCGAGGGTGGCAAGGTTTTCGGGAGCGACTGCTGTCAGGGGTTCAACTGCTGCGACTACCGCTTCCGTTTCGATTTTGACGCCGAGGCTGAGGCAGGCGTTGACGAGGGTATCGACGACGTCGGAGGCATGGTAGGAAGCCGGGTAAGCGCGGTCGCCGCGTTCGACGACGGTCGCCATGCCGAAGGATTCAAACCAGTCCACGACGGCCTGGGAAGGCAGATTATAGAAGGCGGACTTGACGAAATTCGCCTTCGAGCGGACGTGCCCGGAGAAGGCGTTCCAGTCCTTCACGTTCGTGAAATTGCAACGTCCCTTGCCGGTGATCATCACCTTGCGGGCCGGCCGTGGCATCTTCTCGAGCACCGTGACCTGCGCTGCCCGGCCGGCGTCCACGAGGGTCCGGGCGGCGTGGTACGCCGCCATCAGGCCGGAGGCGCCGCCTCCGATGATGACAATCTCAGATTTCACGACAGAATACAAAAAAGGGAAAGCTTAGCACATCGCACCGCTACAACCTCCTGCCCTTGCTACCTTCCGGTCCTGGGGGAGTTCAGAGGGAGCTGGTCGTGTACGACTTTCCCGCTGCAAATATAGTAAAAAATCAAATGCTGTTGAAAATCAGCGGGAGAATATCATCCACTTTCTCAAATTTCCAGATCTTGTCCGTCGAAATCATGATCACGGACATCGGTTTGCCGGACTTGGCCTGATACTGCGCCATGACCTGCCGGCAGGCCCCGCAGGGCGTCGCAGGCTGGCTCCCCAGCCGCCCCATGACGCCGCCCGCCAGGGCGATGCTGAGCATGTCCTTGTCCGGATAGCGCGCGCCTGCGGCGAACATGGCCGTCCGCTCGGCGCAGAGGCCGGACGGGAAGGCGGCATTCTCCTGGTTCGCGCCCCGCACGATCTGTCCGTTGGACATCCGCACGGCCGCACCCACGTGGAAATGCGAATACGGCGCGTATGCGCCCTCCATGGCCTTGATGGCCTCGGCGGCCAGTTCGCGGTCCTCCGGGTTCAGTTCTTCGATGGATTTATATTCTTCGTAATTGATGTGGATCTCCCGATTTGTCATAGCGTCAAATGTGGTTAAATCTCTCAAATTTAGCAATTATCTTGAAAATTCGGTAATTTTGCCCCTGAAATGAAGATTTGCGTAGGTCTTTCCGGAGGCGTGGACTCCAGCGTGGCCGCCCTGCTGCTCAAGCGACAGGGCTACGACGTGTTCGCCATGTTCATGCAGAACTGGCACGACACGGAGGGTACGCTCCATGGCGACTGCGAATGGGAAGAAGACAAATTCGTGGCCGAAATGGTCGCGCGCAAGATCGGTATTCCGTTCTATTTCATCGACTTGAGCAAGGAGTACCGGCAGCGCGTCGTGGACTATCTCTTCGACGAATACGCCCACGGGCGCACCCCCAACCCGGACGTCCTCTGCAACCGCGAGATCAAGTTCGACGCCTTCCTCAAGGCGGCGGAGCGCCTGGGCGCGGACTGCGTGGCCACGGGCCACTATTGCCGGAAGGAAACCCTTCCCGACGGCAGCTGCCGCATCCTCGAAGGCAGCGACCCCAACAAGGATCAGAGCTATTTCCTCTGCCAGCTCAACCAGGAGCAGCTCGCCAAGGCGATGTTCCCCATCGGGGACCTCCTCAAGCCGGAAGTGCGGCGCCTCGCGAAAGAGGCGGACCTTCCCTCCGCTGACAAGAAGGACTCGCAGGGCATCTGCTTCGTGGGCAAGGTGGACCTGCCCGTCTTCCTGCAGCAGAAGCTGCAAAGCGTCGAAGGCGACGTGGTGGAAGTGTTCGACGCGTACTATACGGACAGCGCGAAATTCGCCCGGGACCGGGAGCTGCTCGCCAAGGGCATCGAACTGACGGATAGCGAGTTGGAAGAGCTCTCAACCCCCATCGACTACAGCGACATCCGCTTCGAGACGGAGACCTACCGTTCCGGGAAAAAGCATATCAAGAAGACGCGCGACAAGGCGAACCCCTGGGCGAAGCGCATCGGGCGCCACGAGGGCGCGCAGTTCTACACCATCGGCCAGCGCAAGGGCCTGGGCATCGGCGGCCACGCCAACCCGGTCTTCGTGCTGGCGACAGATATCGAGCGCAATGTCATCTATGTCGGCGAAGGGGAAAACCATCCCGGCCTGATGCGCAGCTGCCTGCGGATCGCTCCCGACGAAATCCACTGGATCCGTCCGTCCGAGGCGATGCAGGTCGGCGAGAAGCGCCGCTATCGCGTGCGCATCCGCTACCGCCAGCCCCTCCAGGACGCAACGCTCCTGATGCGGGAGAACGGGCTCTTCATCCGTTTTGACGAGCCGCAGCGCAGCATTACGCCCGGCCAGTTCGCCGTCTGGTACGCCCCCAACGGCGAAATGATTGGCAGCGGGGTCATCTAATCCGGCCTCAACGCTGCAAAATCGCTATTATAACCCGGCTACTGTGGGGGAGATTACCCACAGTAGCCGAGGGTCCCTCGGGATAGGGCGGTTCGATGGCCAGGGCGCTGAGGCTCGTGCCCAGCAGCAGGGATGCGGAAAGCAGGAAAAGAATCTTTTTAATATGGTTATGGGTCAATAGTTTGCAATGAAGTCGCGGACAAGGCGGAAGACGGGCTCGTAGCTGTCGAAGACGGCGTGCTGCCAATTGTCGAAGACGGTGTGGTACCAGATGAAGGCGTTGCCCTCCTCGTTCTCCAGGAAGATGCAGGGCACGCCGCGCACGGCGAAGGGGTAGTGGTCGCTGTTGGCGGCCAGTTCGCCGCGGTTCAGGGCCTGGAAATAGTGCTTCTCCGCATTGATCCGCTCGAACAGCGGGAATCCCCGCATGCCCGCGACGCTCACCTCACAGTACTGCACGGGGTTGTTGTCGCCGATCATGTCCAGGTTGAACAGGTACTTGATCCGCTCCAGCGGGAAGAGCGGATTGTTCACGAAGAATTCGGAGCCGCGCAGGTTGGCGTCCTCGCCGGACACGGAGAGGAAATACATGTCGTACGGCGGCCGGTGCTGGGCGTAATGGGCCGCCAGCGTGACCAGTGCCGCCGTTCCGGAGGCGTTGTCGTTGGCGCCGGCGTAATAGACCTTGCGCCCCAGGTTGCCCAGGTGGTCATAATGCGCCGTGAACACGTAGCAGCTGTCGTGGCGCTCGCCCTCGACCTTGGCGATGACGTTGAAGAGCCCGTAGCCGGACAGGAACTCGTTCTCCACGTCCACACGGACCCGCCGCACGCCCTCGACGGCCTCCGGCGTCGTCCAGATGATGGGCTTGTCCACGACCTTCTCGCCGTAGGCCTTGTAGAACTTGATGGGGGAGGTCCAGGTCTGGATCAGCCCGGCGTTGCTGCATTCACCCGCCTTCTGCAGGCGCGCGAAGGCCTCCTTGTGGCCGTAGGCGAACCAGAAGTCGCAGCAGACCAGCGCGTTCGCGTTCTCGGGTCTCTCGAGGTCCGCGAACATCCTGTCGGCGTCGAAGTTCAGCGTGTCCACGTGGTAGACCGGGAACTCGCCGCGCACGCCGGGGGAGTACTCCCGCATGGCGAAGTCCACGCCGGCCTTCAGCCGCTTCCCGTCGGCCCACAGTTCCATCTTCCCGGGGAAGGTGTTGATGTCGATGGTGAAGGGTTGCAGCACGACCTCGTCGGCCCCGACCCTGCGGTATTCCTTCTCGAGGTATTTCCCGGCCTTGTTGGCGCCGCCGCGGGCGTAGCCGCGGCCCTGATATTTCGCGGAGCTCAGCTCTCTGACGATGCGTTTGTAGTGCGGCAGGTCCTGCGCACCCAGCTGCACGGCGGACAGCGCCAGCAGGGATGCGGTAAGCAGGAAGAGGATCTTTTTCATATGGTTAGGGGTTATTGTTCCGGTGGTTTGAGCCAGGCCCGGCGCTCGGCCTCAGGGAACTTTTCGATGGCGTAGCGGAGGGCGGTGCGGGGCATGGTGCGGTAGCGGGTCTGCAGGAAGGTCTCCAGGGCAGATTTGTCGCGCTTGCCGGCTTCGCGGAGGAGCCAGCCGACGGCCTTGTGGATGAGGTCGTGCGGGTGGTGCAGGAGGATGTCGGCGATGGCGAAGGTGTCGTCCAGCTGGCCGTGGCGGATGAAGGTCATGGTGCTGACGATGCCGATGCGCTGCTCCCAGATGGTTTTCCCGTTGCGCGCAAGCTCGTATAGCAGCGTGCGGTCCTTGTCGAGCAGCCAGACGCCGAGCAGAGGATAGCAGGACAGGTCCACCAGGTCCCAGTTGTTGATATACTGGGTATGGGTAAGGTAGAAATCGACGCAGTGCTGGCGGAGACCCCCGATCGGGTCGGGGGTGACGTCATGCCCGGCAGCGACCGGGCATCTTTTCGCGTGAGCGAAGATCTCTACGAGGGTCAGGAGGGCGGCGAGTCTCACTTCGTGGTATTCGCTCGCAATGCAGGTCTCCAGGTCCTCGAAGCTCGTCTGCCGCCAGCATTCCTTGACCACGGTGCGCGTCACGGGCACCTTGATGCCCAGGAAGCGGTCGCCCTCGCCATACTGCCCCGGCCCCGTCTTGAAGAAGCGGGACAGGCCTGCGACCTGCGACGGGTCGGCATGGGCCAGCATTTCTGAGAGAAGCTTCATACTGACAAAGATAAATTGTTATTTTTGCATTCAGAAACGATTCACATGGGAATGCTGAAAAAAATAAGCGATTTCTTGAGCGGCGAGGCCAGTATCTTCATCATCCTGACCGCGGTCGTCACGTTCTTCTTCCCGCAGCTCTTCGCATGGGTAAAAGGGGACATGCAGACCATCATCCTCGGCATCATCATGCTGACCATGGGGCTGACCCTCACGCCCCAGGATTTCAAGCTGCTGGCGCAGCGCCCGTTCGACATCCTCATCGGCGCGGCGGCGCAGTTCACCATCATGCCGCTGGTGGCTTTCTCGCTCTCCTGGCTCTTCAGCCAGGTGCCAGCGTTCGCGCCCTACAGTACCGCCATGGCCATCGGCATCATCCTCGTGGGCTGCTGCCCGGGCGGCGTGTCGAGCAACATCATGTCCTTCCTGTGCAAGGGGGACGTGGCCTATTCCGTCGGCATGACCTGCGCCTCCACGCTGCTGGCGCCCGTGCTCACGCCGCTGCTGGTGCTCGCGCTGGCGGGGGAGCGGGTGGACGTGGACGCCTGGGGCATGTTCCGCCAGATTCTCATCGTGACCATCATTCCCATCGCCATCGGTTTCGTGCTGAACCTCTGGCTGGGGCACAAGGCCGTCTTCAAGAAAATCCAGGGCTGCATGCCGGGCGTGTCGGTCATCTGCCTGGCCTGCATCGTGGGCGGCGTCATCACGACCGTCCATGACCCGCTGGTGGAGAACGGCGTCGTGCTGTTCCTGCTGACCTTCGCCATGGTGTTCTGCCACAATACGATCGGCTATGTGCTGGGCTATACGGTGGGGCGGCTGTTCCATTTCAGCACCGCCAAGAAGCGCACCATCTCCATCGAGGTAGGTATGCAGAATGCCGGTCTGGGCACGAACCTCGCCATGACCTTCTTCGTGGCTACGAACCCGATGGCCGTCGTTCCCTGCGCCATCTCCTGCGCCTGGCACAGCATCAGCGGCACCATCCTGGCCAATATCTTCGCAAGGAAATCAGCGTCTGTCTAGGCGCATGACCTTCACCGGGCGGTCGCTGCCGAGCTGGAGGCGGCTGCAGTAGTTGATCTCGCCGGTGTCGCGGAAGCCGCATTTCTCCATGACGCGGCCGGAGGCCGGGTTGTCCACGAAGAAATCGCTCCAGAGCGTCTGGAAGCCCTTTTCGTTGAAGCAATAGTCGATGAGCAGCCGCAGCGCCTCGGTGCAGATGCCGCGGTTCCAGTAGGGGCGTGCCACCCAATAGCCCGCTTCGGCGTCGTTCTCGCCGATGTCGATGTTGCTCTCGCCATGCGCGAAATAGCCGATGCAGCCGATAGCTTCGCCGGTATCCTTGAGCTCGATGGCCCAGGTCTCGTCGTTGTTGAAAACGGTCCGGATGATCTCCAGACTCTCCTCCACGCTTTGGTGCGCCGGCCAGCCGGCCCGCGGGCCGACTTCCGGATCGGAGGCGTATTTATACAGTGCCGCAGCATCGCTTTCGCGCCACGGGCGCAGCAGGATGCGGCCTGTTTCCATGAAGCTGTCTTTCAATCTAGAGTTGGCTGTAGGCCGGGCTGAAGGTGTCGCCCTGGCTGGGATCGCCGGTACGGAAACCCTTCATCAGCCAGCGCTCGCGCTGGTCGGAGGTGCCGTGGTTGAAGGTTTCGGGCGTGGTGTAGCCGCGGGCCTTCTTCTGCAGGTAGTCGTCGCCGATCTTGGAGGCCACCGCCTGTCCTTCCTCGATGTCGCCCGGCTCCAGGGAATGGTACATCTGGTTGTCGTGGTAGGCCCACACGCCGGCGTAGAAGTCGGCCTGCAGCTCCAGCCGGACGCTGATCTGGTTGGCCTGGGCCTCGCTCACGCGCTGCATCTGCTGGTGCGCGCTCTGCAGCGTGCCGAGCAGGTACTGCACGTGGTGTCCGACTTCATGGGCGATGACGTACGCGTAGGCGAAGTCGCCGTCCGCGCCGATCTGCCGCTTCATCGTGGTGAAGAAGGAGAGGTCGATATAGACCGTCTGGTCCGCGCTGTTGTAGAAGGGGCCCATCTGGGCGGAGGCGGTGCCGCTGCCGGTCTGCACGTAATCATTGTAAAGGACGAGCTTCGGCGGATCGTAGCGACGGCCGTTCTGCTGGAAGATCTTGGTCCAGACGTCTTCGGTGCCGGCGAGGATCTGCTTGGCGAAGACGGCGAGCTCTTCCTCCTCGGCCGTCGGAGTGCGGCCGCTCTGGCTCACGATTTCTGTGCCATTCATCTGGTTGACCTGCTGGATGACTTCCGCGGGGTCGCCGCCCATCAGCAGGGTGATCAGTCCGACAATGATGAGGCCGCCCAGGCCCAGGCCGCCGGCTGTTTTGCCGACGGACATACCACGCCGGTCATCGACGTTGGTACTCTGTCTTCTTCCGTCAAGTTGCATAGTGTTGTGGTTCTAGACACACAAATATAGAATTTTTACAGGAATCTTATTTCGCACAGGCTGGCTTTTTTCAAAAATATTGCTACCTTTGCAGTCCCATTGCCACTTTAGCTCAGTCGGTAGAGCAGCGCATTCGTAACGCGCAGGTCAACAGTTCAAGTCTGTTAAGTGGCTCAAAATGAAGTCTGGCATGTTGCCGGACTTCATTTTTTGTGCGTCATGATGTCCAGGACCATCTTGTCCGTCTCCTGCATGCCCACGGAGCCGAGGCGCGTCAGGTTGTGGATACAGCGGTCCACGTCGTCCTCGATCAATCCCTCCACGCTGCTGACCGAATGGTTCTGCACGGCCAGCATTGCGCTCAGTACGGCGGTGGACACGCCGCTGCTGACTTTCAGCGCACAGCTGGGTTTGGCACCGTCGCAGACCATGCCCGCCAGGTTGGCGATCATGTTCTTGACGCTGGCGGACACCTGCTCGTAGCCGCCACCCATCAGGTAGGTCATGCCGCAGCTGCTGCCGGTCGAGGCCACCACGCAGCCGCACAGGCAGCTCAGGCGCCCGAGGCTCTGCTTGATGTAGATGGCCGTCAGGTGGCTCAGCACAAGGGCGCGCGTGAGTTCTTCTTCCGTATTATGATTTTCGCGCGCGAAGACCACCACGGGCAGTGTCGCGGCGATGCCCTGGTTGCCGCTCCCGGAGTTGCTCATCACGGGAATCATCGCGCCGGCCATGCGCGCGTCGCAGGCGCAGGAAGTGGCGCTGATGATGTGGCTGAAGATGCTGTCGCCCATGATGCCCTTGCCGAGCGGACGCGAGAGCGTCTTGCCGAGTTCGTGGCCGTAATTGCCCTTCAGGGCCTCTTCCGCCGCGGCTTCGTTGAGCCGGCGGGATTCGTTGATGAATTCAAGGTCGGCGAGCGGCGCCGTGGTGGCGAATTCGAAGACACGGTGCAGCGTGAGATCGTTTTCGGCGGCTTCGGCCGCCTGTTTCCCCAGTTCCGCGCGGTGATCCCGGGTCGGGCGGCAAGGCCCTTCGAGGTACACCAGGCGCGTGTGTTCACGCGCGATGATGGCCTTCGAACTGCCGCCTTTCGCGCTGCAGCGCACCTCGATGTACAGCATTTCTTCGCTCTCCCGGGTAAGGGAGACGGAAAGCGGGTTTCCGGCCAGCCAGTCCTTCGCCTCCGCGACGGCCTCCGGACAGACGTCCTTGAGCACTTCCAGTTTGTACTCGCTCTTGCCGATCAGGGCGCCCAGGGCGATGGCGATCGGCAGACCGGTCATCCCCGTGCCGGGAATGCCCACGCCCATGGCGTTCTTGAGCATGTTGGCGCTGAGCAGGACGTCGATGCGTTCCGGCCGGCAGCCGAGGGCTTCCGTGGCATAGGCGGTGCAGAGAGCCACCGCCGCGGGTTCGGTGCAGCCGACGGCCGGCACCACCTCCCGCTGGATGAGGGCAATGATTTGTTCGTTGGTCATAACGAACAAAGATACACTTATTTCTGCAATTTCGCTACGAGATTGATCAGCAACGTGCCGAGCAGGCCGGCGCAGAGGGAACCCATCAGGACGGCGATCTTGCCGGCGTCACGCAGGTGCATCACCACGTCCGGAGCCTGCTCGCCGAAGGAGAGCGTGTCCACGAAGATGGACATGGTGAACCCGATGCCGCCGAGGCAGGCCACGGCGAAGAACATCGGCCAGGAGGCTTTCTCCGGCATGGCGCCGACCTTCAGCTTGATGGCGATCCAGCTGAACAGCGTGATGCCGACCGGCTTGCCGAGCAGCAGGCCGAGGAAGATGCCCATCGAGACGCTGCCGAGCAGGATGTCGTAGCTGAATACGTTGAAGTAGGACAGGTCGGTGATCTGCACGCCGGCGTTGGCCAGGGCGAAGATCGGCATGATCAGGTAGTTGACCCAGGGGGCGAGGGCGTGCTCGACGCGGTAGCTCATGTCCATGGAGCGGTGCGCGACGCGCTCGAGACGGCGCAGGGCGTGCTTCTGCGGCCCGTTGGGGAAGGGTTCGTCGTCGATGCCGTCCATGTCCTCCAGCATGCGCAGGTAGTGGTTGCGCTTATGGATGTACTGCGCTTTGTTATAGCGCGAGGTGGCCGGGATGAGGAAGGCCATCACGACGCCGGACATCGTGGCATGGATGCCGCTGTAGAAGAACAGGGCCCATACGATGAAGGCGCAGAACAGGTACGGGAACATGCGTTTCTCGCCGATACGGCGGAGCAGCAGCGTGAACAGGATCACGAGAACGGCGATGCCGAGCAGCAGGAAATTGATCTGGCCGCCGTAGAACAGCGCTACGACGAGGATGGCGATGAGATCGTCCGCGATGGCGAGGGCCGTCAGGAAGACCTTCAGCGACACGGGGACCTTCGGTCCGAGCATCGAGAGGATGCAGACGGCGAAGGCGATGTCCGTGGCGGTCGGGATGCCCCAGCCGCTGGCGGCCATGGTGCCGTGGTTGATCAGGGTATAGATGAGCGCCGGCGCGATCACGCCGCCGAATGCGGCAATGACCGGCAGCATGGCTTTCTGCGGGGAGGAAAGCTCTCCGTGGGCCACTTCGCGACGGATCTCCAGCCCCACCGTGAAGAAGAATACGACCATCAGGATGTCGTTGATGAACTTCTCGACCGTCAGGTCGCGCGGGAACAGGAGATCGACGGCGCCGTCCGGGCTGTAGAGATGCAGCTGCAGATGCGTTTCGAGGATATCGTGATAGAGTTCGTGCGTGAAGGGGAGGTTGGCGAGCAGCATGGCCACGAGGACGCATGCCATCAGCAGGACGCCCTGGAACCAGGGCTTCTTGGAGAGGCGTCCGCTCCGCTTGTTGAATTCAAGGACACCTTTGTTCCAGGTATAGATCGGAATCAATTTCATGTATATAAAAAACTACCTTTGCGAATCGGGCCGCAAAGGTAGTAATTCTTAAATTATTTTCAAAACTCAAAACAGCCGTCCGTTCCACTTGGCTGCCAGTTTCTCCCGCTTGAACTGTTCTTCCAGCTTGGCGAACTGGGCTTTGGTGTCCAGCGAAAAGCTGCCCTGCTGGATCCAGGAGTAATAGGAAGGCTCGGTCTCATAGACGTAACGGGCCGTCTTGCCCTTGTGCTTGCCGAAATTGATGAGGATCTCGCCCTTGTCGTCCCGGATCAGGTGGCCGGAGAAATCCACATATTTCCTGCCGACGAAGGAGGCGAGGGCGTTGACGTCGTTCTTGAGCACCTGCTCGCGGTATTTGTCCGGCTCCTTGTAACGGTCCAGCTGGGCCTTGAGCACTTCGTAGGTGGCCAGGGTGTCGGCCTCGGCGCTGTGGGCGTTCTCGAAGTCCTCGCCGCCGCAGTAGAAACGGTACGCGGCGCGCAGGTTGCGCGGCTCCATCGTATGGAAGATGTTCTGGACGTCCACCATCAGCGGGGCGTGCAGGTCCACCTGCAGGTCCTTGCCGGCCAGTTTGACGCGCTCGAACTCCTCGGCCAGCATGGGCAGGTCGAATTTGGCGGAATTGAAGCCCGCCAGGTCGCTGTCCTGCAGCCAGGAAGCGATTTCGCCCGCCAGCTCGAAGAAGGTGGGGCAGCCGGTCAGGTCCTCGTCCTTGATGCCGTTGACGGCGGATGCCTCCGGGTTCATGGGGCGCTGGCGGTTGCGGAGATAGTCCCAGGGCTTGATGCGCCAGGTCTTGACGCGCTCTTCGCCGCCCGGGAAAACCTTGACGAAACTCAGCTCGACGATGGAATCTTCAGGAATGTTCAGGCCGGTGCTCTCGATGTCGAAGAAGAGCAGCGGCCGGGTCAGGTTCAGCTGCATAGGCTTACGATACCATGATCGGCATCAGGATGCCGCAGATCTTCTCGCTCTCTTCTTCCTCTTCTGCCGGGACGATCAGCGCGGCGCGGCGCGGGTCGGCGAATTTCATCACGACGGTGCCGCAGGTCATGTTGGAGAGGATCTCGATGAGGAAGGAGGACTTGAACCCGATGCTCAGCTCGCCGCCGTTGTAGTCGCACTCGAGCTTCTCGTAGGCCGCCAGGGCGAAGCCCAGGTCCTGGGCCGTGATCTCGATCTGGCCGTTCTTGAGGTCGAACTTGATGTGGTTGGAGGCCTTGTTGGCGCAGACGGCCACGCGGCGCACCGTGTTGAGGAGCTGGTTGCGGTCGATCTTGAGGATGTTGGCGTTGTTCTGCGGGATGACCTTGCGGTACTCCGGGAATTTGCCGACGATTAGGCGGCAGACCATCATCGTGCTGCCGAAGGTGAACACCACGGTGGAGGAGTCGAAGGCGATGCGCACGTCCTCGTCGTCCTTGTCCAGGATGGATTTCAGCACGCCGGCCGGCTTCTTGTGCAGGATGAAGGAGGCCTTCTCCGCGACCTGGAAGGCGCGGGTGGTGTAGCAGATGAGCTTATGCGAGTCGGAGGCCACGAGCGTGGTGCTCTCCGGATCCATGTCGAAGAAGATGCCGTTCATCGCCGGACGCATCTCATCGTCGGCGGTGGCGTAGATGGTGCTGCCGATGGCTTCCGTCAGCACGGTGGCGGGCACGGATGCCGCCAGCGCGTCGCTGCTCGCGCCCTTGATCTCGGGATAGTCCGCGGCAGGGAAGTAGGGCAGGGAGGAATTACCGTTGCTCCAGATGCACTCGAAGGAGCCTTCGCCGGCGGTCTTGATCGTGATGGGCTGGTCGGGGAGGGCCTTCAGCAGGTCCATCATCTGCCGCGCGGGCACGGCGATGCTGCCTTCGTCGGCGATGCCGTCCACGGCCACGACGGTGCGGAGCGTGAGCTCCTGGTCGGAGGCGGTCACCTCCAGCTGTCCGTCCTTGAGGACGAAAAGGAAGTTCTCCAGGATGGGGAGGGCGGTCTTGGCGGGAATCGCCTTGGATACATCGAGAATGCCCTTGAGCAGTCCGGCGCTAGAAACGTTGAATTCCATATCAGTCTTTTTAAATATTCGTCTAATCGTTCTTGCAAATTTACAAATTAATTCTCGGATTTTGGCATGTATTTTGACTTTTTACCGTCCGGACAAAATTTTAAATGCTAGATATATGAAAAAAGGTTTTCTGACAGTGGTTATCTCCATTCTCCTGAGTGGCCTGACCGCGTATGCGATCGTGAAGTCTTCGACCCCCGCGTCGGCTGACGGCCAGCAGATGGTTTACTCTTCCGACGGACAGACCGTGCGGACTGTCAATTTGTCACTTTCCGATTATCCCGATTTTACCTATGCGGCCGAGAACGCCGTCGAGGCGGTGGTCTACGTCAAGGTGACCATCAAACCCCAGCAGCAACAGCAGCAGATCGATCCGTTCTTCCGCTTCTTCTTCGGCGACGACTACAACTACGGCGGCCGTGAGCGCCAGGGCAGCGGTTCCGGCGTGATCATCCGCCAGGATGGCTATATCGTCACGAACAACCACGTCGTGTCCGGCGCCACGACCATCCAGGTCACGCTGAACAACAACAAGACCTACGACGCCACCGTCATCGGCACCGACCCGGCCACGGACGTCGCTTTGATCAAGATCGACGCCACCGGCCTGCCTACGCTGCAGTTCGCCGACTCCGACAAACTCCGCCTGGGCGAGTGGGTGCTGGCCATCGGCAGCCCGCTGGGAGAGGAGCTCCGCTCCACCATCACCGCCGGTATCGTCAGTGCCAAGGGCCGTTCGATGCCGAACTACAACGGTGAATTCAAGATCGAATCCTTCATCCAGACCGATGCGGCCGTGAATCCCGGCAACTCCGGCGGCGCCCTCGTGAACAAGGAAGGCGAACTGGTGGGCATCAATACCGCCATCGTCTCCACGACGGGTTCCTATACCGGCTACTCCTTCGCCGTCCCGTCCAACATCGTCAAGAAGGTCGTCTCCGACCTCATCGACTTCGGTTCCGTCAAGCGCGCGATGCTCGGCATCACCGGCGGCACCGTGAATGAGGAAATCGCCAAGAAGATGAAACTCGCCACGCCGGAAGGCGTCTATGTGAGCGAGGTGGTCAAGGGCGGCGCCGCCGACAAGGCGGGCATCAAGTCCGAGGACATCATCACCGAGATCGACGGCACCAGGATCACCACGATGCCGGAGCTCCAGGCCAAGGTGAACAGCTTCCACCCGGGCGACAAGGCCGTGGTCAAGGCCCTGCGCGACGGCAAGCCGATCAGCTTCAACGTCACCTTCCAGGACGGCAACATCGAGAACGGCACGGTCGGCAGCGACGGCACGGTGGCCTTCTACGGCGCCCAGCTCAAGGCCGTGGAGAACGGCGTGCAGATCGTCTCCGCCGGCAACGGCAAGGTGGCGCAGGCCGGCGGCGAGGACGGCTTCATTATCCGCTTCGTCAACGACCAGAAGGTGACCAAGCCGCAGGACGTCATCGACATCGCCAAGAAGAGCAAGCGCTCCATCTTCATCGAGGGCGTCACGGCGAGCGGCCGTCCCGGCTACTTCGGCTTCGGCAAGGACGAGTAAGTCCTGTTGAAAACTAACGGAAAAAATCCCGCGTGAGTGTGAAACTTACGCGGGATTGTTCCGTATAAATGGGCAGAGACAATTAGAGATATGAGACAGTTAAAGATCACGAAATCCATCACCAACCGCGAAAGCGCGTCCCTGGACAAGTATCTCCAGGAGATCGGCCGCGAAGAGCTGGTATCCCCGGAAGAAGAAGTCGAACTCGCCCAGCGCATCCGCAAGGGCGACCAGGAGGCGCTCGAGAAGCTGACCCGCGCCAACCTGCGTTTCGTCGTGTCCGTGGCGAAGCAGTACCAGAACCAGGGCCTGAGCCTGCCCGACCTGATCAACGAGGGCAATCTCGGCCTGATCAAGGCCGCCGAGAAGTTCGACGAGACCCGCGGTTTCAAGTTCATTTCCTACGCCGTGTGGTGGATCCGCCAGAGCATCCTGCAGGCCCTCGCCGAACAGAGCCGCATCGTGCGCCTGCCGCTGAACCAGGTGGGCTCCCTCAATAAGATCAACAAGGCCCTCGGCAAATTCGAACAGGAGAACGAGCGCCAGCCGTCCACCGACGAGCTGGCCGACATGATCGATATTCCGAAAGACAAGATCGCCGATACCCTCCGCGTGTCCGGCCGCCACGTCAGCGTGGACGCGCCTTTCGTGGAAGGGGAGGACAACAGCCTCCTCGACGTGCTGCCCAACGACGACTCCCCGAGCGCCGACAAGGGCCTCACGAACGAGTCGCTGAGCACCGAGATCGAGCGCGCGCTACAGATCCTGACGCCGCGCGAGCGCGAAATCATCAAGTCCTTCTTCGGCATCGGCTGCCAGGAGATGACCCTCGAGGAGATCGGCGAGCGCCTGGACCTCACCCGCGAGCGTGTGCGCCAGATCAAGGAGAAGGCCATCCGCAAGCTCAAGAAGCCGTCCGCCAGCAAACTGCTCAAGACCTACCTCGGATAAGATGACTCCGGAACTTTTCCTCGCTGCGAAGGCCTCAGAGGCCGTCAAAGCGCTGTATGGCGCCGACGTCGAGCCGTCCGCCATGCAGGTCGCGGTGACCCGCAAGGAGTTCGAGGGCGATTTCACGCTGGTCGTGTTCCCGCTGCTGCGCACCTCGCGCAAGAGCCCGGACGCCACGGGCGTGGAGATTGGCGACTGGCTGGTCGCCAACTGCCCGGAAGTGGCCGCCTACAATTCCGTCAAGGGTTTCCTGAACCTAAGTCTGTCCAACCTCTACTGGCGCGAGGCCCTCGCGTCCATCGTGGAGGATGAGAACTACGGCCAGCTGCCCGCCACGGGCCGCCGCGTGATGGTCGAATTCTCCTCGCCGAACACCAACAAGCCCCTGCACCTGGGCCATATCCGCAACAACCTCCTCGGCGCTTCCGTTTCCGACCTGCTGAAGGCCGCGGGCGACGAGGTGATCAAGGCCACGCTCGTGAACGACCGCGGTGTGCACATCTGCAAGTCCATGTACGCCTGGCAGCAGCGCTTCAACGGCGCTACGCCGGAGAGTACGGGCAAGAAGGGCGACCACCTCGTGGGCGACTGCTATGTGGAGTTCGCCAAGATGGAGAAGGAGGATCCGTCCGTGATGGACAAGGTGCACGAGATGCTCGTGCAATGGGAGGAGGGCGATCCCGACGTCCGCAAGCTCTGGGAGATGATGAACGGCTGGGTGTTCGACGGCTTCGAGCAGACCTACAAGGCCCTCGGCATCACCTTCGACCGCACCTACTACGAGCATGACACCTACCTGCTCGGCAAGGAGCTGGTGCAGAAAGGGCTCGATATGGGCGTGCTGGTGCGCGACCCGGACGGCTCCGTGTGGTGCGACCTGACCGCCGACGGCCTGGACCGCAAGCTCCTGCTGCGTTCCGACGGCACTTCCGTGTACATTACGCAGGATCTCGGCACCGCCGAGCGCCGCTTCAGCGAATTTAAGCTCGATTCGCACATCTACGTGGTGGGCGACGAGCAGAACTACCATTTCCAGGTCCTCAAGCTCATCCTCAAGAAGCTGGGCTTTGACTGGGCCGACCAGATCTTCCACCTGTCCTACGGCATGGTGGAACTCCCCGAGGGCAAGATGAAGTCCCGCGAGGGTACGGTGGTGGACGCCGACGACCTCATCGAGAAGATGTACGAGGAGGCGAAGGCCACGTCCGAGGAGAGCGGCAAGCTCGAGGGCATCGCCGACGAAGAGAAGGAGCGCCTGTACCACATGATCGGTCTGGGCGCGCTCAAGTATTTCATCCTCAAGGTGGATCCCAAGAAGAAGATGCTCTTCAACCCCAAGGAGTCCATCGATTTCAACGGCAACACCGGCCCCTTCATCCAGTACACGCACGCCCGCATCTGCTCCATCCTGCGCAAGGCCGCGGAGCAGAACCTGGCCGCCGCGCTGAATCCGGCCGTGGAGCTGAGCCCGAAGGAAATCCGTCTCGTCAAGATCCTGGGCGCATACCAGCAGAAGGTCGCGGAAGCGGCCGCGGCGCTGTCGCCCGCCGTCATCGCGAACTACTGCTATGACCTGGCGAAGGAATTCAACCAGTACTACCACGACACGCCGATCCTCAAGGAGCCGGACCAGGAGGTCCTGAAGATGCGTCTGGAGCTGATCTCCACGCTCGCCGGCGTCCTGCGGCGCGGCATGAAGATCCTGGGCATTGACTTACCTGAGCGAATGTAATATTCCCACCTCCGTCAAGGAGGTCCAGCAGCTCGGCTGGGACTGGATCGACATCATCTTCTTCACCGGAGACGCTTTCGTCGATCATCCCAGTTTCGGCACGGCCTGCATCGCGCGGTACCTGGAGAAAGCCGGGTACCGCGTCGCGGTCGTACCCCAGCCGAACTGGCGCGACGACCTGCGGGATTTCCGCAAGCTGGGCGCGCCGCGGCTATATTTCGCGGTCAACGCCGGGGCCATGGATTCTATGGTGAACCACTACACCGCGGCGAAGCGCCTGCGGCATGACGACGCCTACACGCCCGAAGGGAAATTCGGGCAGCGGCCGGACCGCGCCGTGACCGTTTATACGAAGATCCTGAAGCAACTGTGGCCGGACGTGCCGGTGGTGATCGGTGGCGTCGAGGCCTCCCTGCGGCGCCTCACGCACTACGACTACTGGGACAACCGCCTGATGCCCTCGATTCTCGTGGACAGCGGCGCCGACTGGCTCTGCTATGGGATGGGCGAGCGTCCGATGCTGGAACTGACGAAGGCCATCGAAGCCGGAAGGAACATTCGGCAAATAGAACAAATTCCGCAAATAGCATTTTACAGAAAAGGCGCAGCGAAGACCGGAACGGAGCCGCTTCTGCTGCATTCATATGAGGAATGTTGTGCGGATAAGAAGGCGTTCGCGGAGAATTTCCATGAAATCGAGATCCAGGCGAACGTGCTACACGCACAGACGCTGATCGAGCCGGTGGGGAAGGGCTACGTGCAGGTGAATCCGCCGTATCCTCCGGCGACGACGGAGGAGATGGACGCCTGCTGGGACCTGCCGTTCACCAAGCGGCCGCACCCGCGCTACAAAGGCAAGCGCATCCCTGCCTACGACATGATCAAGGACTCGATCATCACGCACCGCGGTTGCTTCGGCGGATGTAACTTCTGCACGATCGCGGCGCATCAGGGAAAATTCATCCAGTCCCGCAGCGAGAAGTCCATCCTGGATGAAGTGCGGCGGTTGGCGGCGATGCCCGAATTCCACGGAAACATCTCCGACCTCGGCGCTCCCACGGCCAATATGTACGGCATGCACGGCAAGAATACGGATCTCTGCGCGAAATGCCGCCGGCAGTCCTGCCTCTTCCCGGGCCCCTGCCCGAACCTCGACCGCAACCACGAACGCGTGCTGAAGCTCTACCGCGCCGTGGACGCCGTCAAGGGCGTGCGGCACAGCTACATCGGCAGCGGCGTGCGCTACGACCTCTTCCTTGACGAGAAGGGCTTCATCGATGAGACGGGCAAGCCTTACCTGCGCGAACTCATGCTCAAGCACACGTCCGGCCGCCTCAAGGTGGCTCCGGAGCACACGGAGGACAAGGTCCTGAACTACATGGGCAAGCCGTCGTTCCGCCTCTTCGAGCGCCTGCGGACGGAGTTCGACAAGATCAACCGGGAGAACGGGACGCACACCGAACTGGTGCCGTATTTCATCTCCTCGCACCCGGGGTGCCGCCTCGAAGACATGCGCCGCCTCGCGGCAAATCCATACCTGAAAGGCATTTGGATGGAACAGGTCCAGGACTTCATGCCCACCCCGATGACGACCTCCTCCGTGATGTTCTGGAGCGGCCTGGATCCCCGTACGATGAAGCCTGTGTGGACCGAAAAGGATATGTTGAAAAAAAAGGAACAAAAGGCGCTTTTTTTTAAGAAAAAGTAGTTATACTTGCACCATAGTTTTTACTTTAACCCAAACCAAAAATATATGGCACAAGATAACAGAAGACGTCACATTGTCAGCTATGAAAACATGTCTCCCGAAGTGGCTGCGGCATTCGCGGAGAAGTATCCGAAAGGATTCAACGACTATCTTCCTGACCTTAACAAATATACGAAACCGGACGGCACGCCCTTCTATGCCGTCCTGATTGAACTTCCCGAGGACATCTATCTCGTGAAGATCAAGGTGCAGATCGACAACCCCGATGACATTGAGCGCTGGCTCGAAGGTGAAGAGGAGGCCGAGGTGGAGTCCGTGGCCGGTACCTCTTCCGCTCCTGAAGGCGAGGGCGACACCCTGCCGGATGACAATATCTCCCAGTACGGCGGCGACGACGACGGAGCCGACGCGTAGTGGTGAAGTTCTCCCTGAACAATATCTCCGAGCGCAGCAAGCTCCTGCTGCTCAGCTTGATGGTCGGCGTACTCTCCGGGTGCGCCGCCTCGCTTTTGGTGTGGGCCATCCACAGCCTGGGGCAGTTGCTCAACCAGGGATTCCACGGTGAGTACGCCTGGCAGAACCTCATCCTGCCGGGTGTCGGTATGCTGATCTCCCTGCTGCTGGTACGTTACGTGGTCCGGGACAATATCGGCCACGGCGTGACCAAGGCCTTGCTGGCCGTGTCCCGCAATGATTCCAAGATCAAGCCGCACAATACCTGGTCCTCGATGCTGACCTCCAGCATCACCATCGGCTTCGGCGGTTCCGTGGGTGCCGAGGCGCCCATCGTCTATACGGGCGCGGCCATCGGTTCCAACCTGGGCCGGGTCTTCGGCCTTTCCTACCGCAATATCACGCTCCTGCTGGGTTGCGGCGCGGCCGGGGCCGTGGCGGGCATCTTCAAGGCGCCGCTGGCCGGCGTGCTGTTCACGCTGGAGATCCTGCTCTTCAACGTGTCCATGAAGTCGCTGCTGCCGCTGCTGCTGTCCACCATCTCCGCGACCGTGGTCGCGTATGCCTTCCGCGGGCAGATGCCGGTCTTCGCCTGCACGCTGACGCCGTTCTCGATGGGGAACATCCCTTTCTACATCGTGCTGGGCATCTTCGGTGGCCTGGGCTCGCTTTATTTCATGCGGACGACGCTCTTGCTGGAAGACAAGATCGGCAAGCTCCGCAGTCCCTATCTGCGCTGGGCGCTCTGCGCCATGGCGCTGGGCCTGCTGATTTTCCTTTTCCCGCCGCTCTACGGCGAGGGCTATAATTCCCTCGGCGCGCTGCTGAACGGCGAGGAACTGAACCTGGAAGGCCGCAGTGTGCTCTCTTTCCTGCTGGACTGGAAATGGGGCGTGCCGCTCTGCTTCGCGCTCATCTTCTTCCTGAAGGTGATGGCGATGACGGCGACCAACGCGGGCGGAGGAGTCGGCGGCACCTTCGGTCCGACGCTGTTCGCCGGCGCCATTCTGGGCTTCGTGATCGCCCGCTGCATCAATCTGCTGGGCTTCAGCGTCCCGGAGCAGAATTTCGTGCTGGTGGGCATGGCGGCGCTGATGGCGGGCGTGATGCAGGCGCCGATGACGGCCATCTTCCTCATCGCCGAGATCTCCGGCGGCTATGAACTGCTGATTCCGCTGATCCTGACGGCCACCGTCGCGTTCGGTACGGTGCGCCTGTTCGAGAAATATTCTATCTATACCAAGCGTATCGCGCAGAGCGGCGACCTGCTGACGCACGACAGCGACCAGGCCGTGCTGACGCTGATGCGGCTGGACGACCTGATCCGGGACAAGTATCCGCGGGTGCAGATCGACGCTACGCTGCGGGAGGTTGCCTCCGTGGTGGCCGATTCGGATGCCGCCGTGCTGGCGGTGATCGACAAGGAGGGGCGTTTCCAGGGGATGATCGATCTCGCGACGGCGCGCAAGCCGCTGCTGGATCCGTCCAAGTATGATTCCTGGCACGTTTACAATATCATGGAGTCGGCGCCCGAGTATATTTCGGTGGGGGAGAAGATGGAGTCGGTGATGGCGAAGTTCGACCGCACCGGCGCCTGGCGTCTGCCGGTCATCGACGCCGAGCGCAAATATCTCGGCTTCGTGTCCCGCTCCCGCCTGCTTACCGCCTACCGCGCGGAGCTGAAAGAAATCGCCTCGGAGGACTAATTTTGCCGCCGGCCATACTATTATGCGAGTAGTGATTCAACGGGTGTCTTCTGCGTCGGTGACGATCGACGGTCAGGTCCGGTCGGCGATCGGGCAGGGACTGCTGGTGCTGCTGGGGATCGGTCCGGAGGACGGGGCGGAGGATATCGACTGGTTGGTGCGGAAGGTGGCCGGGCTGCGGATTTTCAATGACGATGCGGGCGTGATGAATCGGAGTGTCGTAGAGGTCGGGGGAGAGGCGCTGGTCGTCAGCCAGTTCACGCTGATGGCCTCGACCAAAAAAGGTAACCGGCCGTCCTATATCGGTGCCGCCGGTCACGAACATGCGATTCCCATGTATGAGGCTTTCTGCGCGGCGCTTTCCGCCGCCATCGGCCGTCCGGTCGGTACCGGCGAATTCGGCGCCGACATGAAGGTCTCCCTCCTGAACGACGGCCCTGTCACCATCTGCATCGATTCCCGGAACCGGATCTGATTATTCCCGTTCGAGCGCCTGGTGGAACATCGAGATCAGCGCCTCGATGGTCTTGTCGTTGTCGTAGTTGCGGCCAGTTGACGAAATTATGCTTGGGGAAACCCAGGTTGGCAGAAACGTTGTGGGGGTACAGGTGGAAGGTCGCCGTGAGGGGTTTGCCCATCTTGCGCGCCATAGCGACTACCACGTTTTCCAGCGGCATCGCTTCCTGAATGTGGACGATGTCCGCCCATGCCAGTGCTTCCGCGATCTTCTTCCGGTCAATCTCGGCGTAGGCGAAGCCGTTGGCGTAGATGACGGGCTCGAAGATGGGGAACTTCCAGTGGCCGAGCGGGAATTCAGGTTGGGGACCGTCGGGATTGGGATTGCCAATCGCCATCAGGCGGGCGTCCACACCATGCTCGCGCAGTTTTCGTATCGTATTGTGGATGGAAACACTCAGGCCGTTTCCTTCGTTAAATGCATTGTTACAGACAAATAGTACCTTCATAGTTTGTTATCAGAAGATACGCTGGACGAAGTCTTCAAAGTTGGCTATCCAGTTGTACCATTCGTGGCCGCCCGGGTTTACGACGAACTCGTGCGGGAAGCCGCTCCGGACCATGCGTTTCTCGAGCGCCATCATGTGGCGGTAGAAGAAATCTTCTTCCGCCGTGTAGATGACATAGAGTTTAGGTGGGTCGGAGAACTGCTCTTTCTGCTTCCAGCGCAGGCCGGAATACACGTCGCGGTGGAATTTGCCGGCCATCGCTTTCGCATAGGGCGAGAACAATCCCACGTAGTCGAAGGCGTGCGGATAATCGGCCGACAGGTAGATCGCCTGGAGGCCGCCGTTGGACATGCCCGCGATGGCGCGGGCGTATTTCCTTTCTATGGTGCGGTAGCGCTGCTGCGTGAAGCGCACCACGTCGTCGATGAAATAGCGCTCCACTTCGCCGTCCACCGTCCAGAAGGCCGGCAGGGCGCGCAGGCAGCGGCTATTGGAGTAATCCTTGTCGCTGTTGTAGCGGTTCATGTTGGGCATGACCAGGATGAAATCCTTCGCCAGACCTGCGGTCCGCATGGAATCCAGGCGGTGGAAGACGTTCGCGCTGTCAATCCAGGTCTTCTCGTTGCCGCGCGCGCCGTGGAAGAGGTAGAGCACAGGATAGCGCCGGAGCGTGTCCCGATAGTAATCCTTCGGCAGATAGACAACCATACGCCGCTGCGTGACATGCTTTTCGCTGCTGGGATAATAAACCGCTTCGATGAAGCCCCCGTATGCGGGCATTTCCTCGATTTCCCGGCTTTCCGGGCCACGGTAGAAACGCGCCTCGGTACTGCAGGCACAAAGTCCGCTCACCAGCGCAAGCAGGAGGAAGAAACGCTTCATCATGCTTTTGATTCAAGCGCCTGGTTGAACATCGCGATCAGGGCCTCGGCGGACTTGTTGATATCGTATTTGCTGGCGGAATCGGCGTACAGCTGCCCCATCCGATTGCGCTCCTCGGGGTGCTCGATCCACCAGTCGATCCGCTCCGCCAGCGCCTTGCTGTCGTAAACGGGATAGAGACTCTCCGGACAGAGCGCGAAGACCGGCGTGCCGATCAGTTCGCCCTGCGCGATGACGGGCACGGCGCCCTGCTGCACGGCCTCGAGGCAGGAAAGGCCCTCGACCTCCACCCAGGCGCAGTGGATATAGAGGTAGGATTTGCGGGCCAGTTCGTGGAGCTCGTCATGCGTGTAGAAGCCGAACGAGGCGGGAATTTTAAGGACGCCCTCCTTGTACAAGTCTTCGGCCATCTTCTTATAATACTTTACCTTGGGGCCGTTTCCGGCAAAAATCAGACGAATGCGGTCGGCGTAGCGGCTGTAGCGCATGGCCTGCAGGAGCGTGTCCTGCGATTTCTCTTTGGCCAGGCGGCCGACGCACAGCAGGTCGATCGTGCCGTCGGGCGACACGGGGTTCGCCTGGATCGGCTCATCAGGAATGTCGATGCCGTTGGAAATCACATGCAGGCGGGACTTGAAACCTTCTTTTTGCAGGACGTCGCGGACCACGGGCGTCGGACACTGGACGTCGGAGGTGTAGTCATAGACAAAACGCCTCCACAGATACGTCAACGGTGGATTCCAGATGCTCTTCTTGGGGCAACCCAGGCTTGCCGTGAAGTTTTGGGCAAAGATGTGGAAGGTCGAGGTGATGGCCTTGTTCATCTTCCGGGCCATCTTCAGGACCGGCCCCTCCAGCGGCATGCCTTCCTGGATGTGGACGATATCCGCCCATTCCACAGCTTTCCTGATGACCTTCCTGTCGATCTTGGCGAAAGCGCATCCGTTGTTATAGAGAAGCGGTTCGAATATGGGGTATTTCCAGTGCTCCAGCGGAAAATCGGGCTGCGGGCCATCGGGATCCGAGTTGGCGATCGCCATCAGACGGGCGTCCACGCCATGTTCGCGAAGCGCCTTGATCATTTTCCTGACGGCAACGCTCTGGCCGTTCCCGGGGTGATATGCGTTATTGCAGACAAATAGGACTTTCATTACATTCCAAATGGTCTGCAAAGATACACATTTATTCTCTTATTCCCGCATGAAGAGTTCTTCGGTCATGCGCTCGACGCCGGAGTCGGCGATCTCGCGGCCACGGGTGCCTTCGGCGAAGTTCGCCTGGGCTTTCTTATACCAGGATAGGGCCGTCCTGTAGTCTTTCTTGTACTCGTAGCACTGCGCGATCACGTAGTAGGCCGCGTAGTGTTTCGGGCTGAATTCCAGCATCTTCTGGTATTCCGCGATGCAGCGGTCGAGCGCGCCGTTCTTATAGGAAGAGATAGCGTAGTTCTGATGCGCGGTGGCGAGGACCTTGGGATCCGGAGCGAGTCGCGCCAGCGCCTTGTCGAACCATACTTCCCAGCCCGACTGGCGGCTGTCCGCGATCAGCTGGCCGATGGTCAGCGCCACGTTCACATCGGACGAGTCCCGCTGCCAGGCCAGTTCGAATTCCCGGATGGCGTCCCGCAGGATGCCGGTTTTCTGGGCGCAGAGGCCCAGATAATAGTGGACAGCGTAGCCGTCGTCGCCGAGTTCGTGCATATGCAGGAAATCGGCCTCGGCTTCGTCGTACTGCTGTTTGCTATAGCGGGCGATGCCGCGGATCGGCAGGATGGTCAGGTTGTCCGGCTCCTCGGCGAGGAAGGCGTCCGTCAGCGCGAGGACTTCGTCATACTGCTCCCGCCCCAGCAGGATGTTGCTGAGCTTGCTGAGCACCGCGTCGTTGTGCTGCCGACGGGCCAGCGCCCGGCGATAGTACCATTCCGCGGAATCGCGGCGTTCCAGCTGGTTGAAGGCGTCTCCGACCATGGAGATCACCTGCGTGATGGAGTCCCGCTGGAGGATGTCGCGCCCGAAGCCGATGGCCCCTTCGTACTGTTTGGCGCGGTACAGCAGGTTCATCAGGCGGAGCTTGAAGAGCAGCTTGTCCGGCTGCATGTCTGCGAGCAGGCTGTATTGCGAGAGGGCTTCGGCGGCGTTGCCGCTCTGGTAATGGCAGTCCGCCAGCTCCTCCAGCAATTCCAGGCGGGGCCCCTGCTCGGCCATCATCTGTGTCAGGGACGCGATGGCCTCATCATATTTCCACAGCTGCTTGAGCTCCCGCACCGAGCCGAGGTCCTGGGCCGCCAGCGTGGCTGCGGACAGGAACAGCAGGATGAGGGAGACTCTGCAGCGCATGGGTAAGTAGTTTATTGTTTTTTGGAAGTGATCAGAATGACACCGTACTTAGCTTCTTCGCCGTAATTCTCGAGTGCAGCCTTATCTTTCAGGATTTCCATCGACTCGATGGTGGAAGGATCGATCTCCTTGAGTTTGCTGACATCGCATTTAATGCCGTCTAGGAAGACCAGCGGAGATCCTTCGCCGTCCTTATACGTAAAGGAGATACCGACATTACCGGGCATGTTGCTGTATGAGAGTACACCCTCAAACTGCTTTGCCTCCTCGGTATTCTGGGCTTGGGTGCTTGAGGAGTTGGAATCGCCGCCCCGCAGCTTGAAGACGATCGGGAAGGCGTAGGTGACGTTGACGGGCTTTCCGTCGACAAGGCCGGGCTCCCATTTCGGAGAAGAGGAGATCACGCGCACGGCCTCGGCGTCGAGCAGTTCGTTCACGCCACGCAGGACCTTGACGTCGCGGACTTCACCGTCGGAGCAGATCTTGAACTGGACCATCACACGGCCCTGGATACCGGATTCAAAGGCTTCCTTGGGGTATTTCAGATTCGCGTTGACCCATTTGGCGAATTCGCCGGCTTCATTGCCGTTGAATTTCGGCTTGATTTCCAGATTGGCGTAGGGAACGCTGTCCTCTGCGGGCGGGTTCTGGTTGGTCACAACAGGAGTGGTGAAAGGCGCTTCAGCAATGGACGCGCTTTCAGAAGAGATGATCCGGGCGCGGGCGGGGTTGCAGACGAACATCGTCGCGGCGAGGAGGGGAAGGACGGCGACGTACGCAAAGCGGACGCGCGCGGGGGTTTGTTTCTTGTGCATCATGGTAATTCTTTGTTTTAGCTTGGCGTGGTTGAAGCCGTTGGCCAGGGAGAAACGCTGCTCTCCCACGGCTTTCCTAACCAACAATAATTGATATGAGGTTGCATCGATGCCTTTTCGGATGAGGCCTTCGTCGGCCTCGTACTCGTGCAGGAGCTTCAGCTCCGCGCGGGCGATCCACACCAGCGGGTTGAACCAGTGCACGGCGGCCACGGCGGTCATCAGCAGGATGTCCAGCGAGTGGCGGTTCTGCACGTGCTGCAGTTCGTGCCCGAGGATGGCGGGATATTTCTCATAGTCGGCGCGGCTCATCACCACGTTCCGGCCCCAGCTGAAGGAGGGCACGTCGCGGTCCACCAGCGTCAGGCGGCAGCCGTCGCAGGGTTCCTGGGAGCCGCTGCGGATGATCCGGCGCGTCCGCGCCATGGAGACCAGGCTGAGCACCAGGATGACCGTCACGCCGGCGGCGTAGAGCACGGGAATCCAGGGGAAAGGGGCGGAGGCCGCTTCGGCCACGTCCATCATTTCCAGCTCGCCCACCTCTACGGAAAAGGTTTCCGGCAGGATGACGGTCCGCAGGCGCAGCAGCGGCAGCAGGTGGCAGGCCACCGTGCCGAGCAGCAGCGCGATCCGGTTGAAGCGGAAGAAGGACGTGCGGCGCATCACCAGCAGGAAGAAGGCGTAGAAGATGGCCAGGTACAGGCTGGCGCGCGCGATATAGAGTAAGGTGGCTGTCATTTCTTCTTGTTTTCTATGGTTGCGATCAGGGCTTTCAGCTCCTCGATGTCCATCTTGTCGTCCTCGACGAACTGGGACACGAGCATGGCGTAGGAATTCGCGTAATAACGCTCGACCAGGTCGCCGACCGTCGAGCCGCGGTACTCCTTCTCGGAGATGACGGGGGAATAACAGAAGCTGTTCGCCATGGGCTTGCGCGTAAGGAATCCCTTGTCTTCCAGGAACTTGACTTGCGTCGCCACGGTGTTGTACGAAGGCTTCGGTTCGGGCATCCGGGCCACGATGTCCCGGATGAACAGGTCGCCGTTCTGCCAGACGATCTGCATGATTTCTTCTTCCTTTGCAGTGAGTTTCGCTCTCATATGAAAACTGTTTTCACTGCAAATATACAAACAAAAACCAAAACTCCTAATGTTTTTCGGAGTTTTCCTAAATTATTTCGGATAAAATTGGAGATTCGCCGATCAAGTCGGCGAATGACGGGACTGGGTCGGCGAATGGCGGAGACGGATTATTTCACCAGCCTGAGGGATATGCGGCCGCGGTCGAGATCGACGGCCGTGACGGCCACGCGCACCTGCTGGTGCAGCTTGACCACCTTGGTAGGGTCGGTGCCTCGGGGACCCATCTGCGAGACGTGCACCAGGCCGTCGTCGTGGATGCCGATGTCCACGAAGGCGCCGAAATTGGTGATGTTCGTGACGATGCCCGGCAGTTCCATGCCGGGTTTGAGGTCCTCGATGCCGTGGATGTCCTCGGCGAAGGAGAATTCGGCCGCCTGCTCGCGCGGGTCGAGTCCCGGCTTCGCCAGCTCCTTGAGGATGTCGTTCACGGTCGGCAGGCCGGCCGTCGGGGTCACGAAATCGGCCGCCTGGATTTTCGCGCACAGCTCCGCGTTGCCTACCAGCTCCTTCGTGCTGACGCCCAATGATTGGGCCATCTTGTCCACGATGCCGTAGGATTCGGGATGCACGGCGGAGTTGTCCAGCGGATTCTCCGCCCCGCGGATGCGCAGGAAGCCTGCGCACTGCTCGAAGGCCTTGGGCCCGAGGCGCGGCACCTGCTTCAGCTCCGCACGGCTGCGGAAGCCGCCGTTCTCGCTGCGGTACGCGATGATGTTTTCCGCCAGGGCGGGACCGATGCCGGCCACGTAGGCCAGCAGGTAGGGGGAGGCGGTGTTGAGGTTCACGCCCACGGCGTTTACGCAGCTCTCGACGGCGTTGTCCAGCTGCTCCCTGAGCAGCGCCTGGTCCACGTCGTGCTGATACTGCCCGATGCCGAGGTTCTTGGGGTCGATTTTCACGAGCTCTGCGAGCGGATCCATCAGGCGGCGGCCGATCGACACGGCGCCGCGCACGGTCACGTCCTCGTCCGGGAACTCCTGCCGCGCGATTTCAGAAGCGCTGTAGATGGACGCACCGTCCTCGCTGACGGTCCAGACCTTGCAGCCTTCGGGCAGCTGGATGCGGCGCATGAAATCCTCCGTCTCGCGGGAAGCGGTGCCGTTGCCGATGGCGACGGCCTGGATGCCGTAGCGGTTCAGCATGTCCTGCACGGCCATGATGGCCTTGACCTTCTCGTTCTGCGGGGGATGGGGGTAGATGATGGTATGGTGCAGTAGCTTTCCCTGCTCGTCCAGGCAGGCGATCTTGCAGCCGTTGCGGAAGCCGGGGTCGATGGCCATGGTGCGCTTCTGGCCGACGGGGGCGGAGAGCAGCAGCTGGCGCAGGTTCTCCCCGAATACGCGGATGCTCTCGCGGTCGGCCTTTTCCTTGGCTTCGCGGATCACCTCGCCGCTGATGGACGGCTCCAGCAGTCGCTTGTAGGCGTCCGCGACGGCTTCCTTGACCTGCTCGGCCGCCGCGCCGGCGGGATAGCCGTGCGCCTGGCAGAAGTCGTAGTAAATCTTGGCGCCGCATTTCTCGGCGTCGGCGTCGATGCCGACGCTCAGGAATCCTTCGTTCTGCGCGCGCAGGATGGCGAGCAGATTATGCGACGGGATGCGCTCCAGCGGCATCTTGAAGTCGAAATAGCTCCGGTATTTCGCGGCATCGGCGCTGTCGCGCCCGGCCTTCGTGACCGTCGCGACCACCCGGCGGTGCCGGAAAATGGCGCGCAGGTTTTCACGGATCACCGCGGTTTCGCTCAGGCGCTCCGCCACGATGTCGCGCGCCCCTGCGAGGGCCGTCTCCACGTCCGGCACCTTGTCGCCGGTGAACTTGCGGGCATCGGCCTCAGGGTTGCGCGTCTTGCCGTTCCATAGCAGGTCTGCAAGCGGTTCCAGGCCCAGTTCGCGGGCTGCGGTGGCGCGGGTACGGCGCTTCGGCCGCCAGGGGAGGTAGAGGTCTTCCAGCTCGGTCGCGTCCACGCAGTTCTCGATTTTCGCGCGCAGCTCGTCCGTGAGCGCGCCCGCCTCGCCGATGACCTTGAGGATGGTCTCCTTGCGCTTGTCCATTTCGAAGAAAACGTCCACCCAGTGGCGCACTTCGGCCACTTCGGCGTCATCCATGCCGCCCGTCTTCTCTTTGCGGTAGCGGCTGATGAAGGGGATGGTGTCGCCGTCCGCGAAAAGTTCGGCGCAGTTCTCGACCTGCCAGTCCTTCAGGCTGAGGAGGCTGGCGATGTGCTGGATATAGAGTTCTTTCATTTCGCGGGTCGGAGTTTGCGGAAGCGCAGGCCCAGCACGCCCCAGAAGGCTTCACCGAAGATGCCGCTGGACATCTTCGACGTCCCTTCCGTGCGGTTGATGAAGATGACCGGCACTTCTTTGATCTGGAAGCCGAGCTTCCTGGCGGTGTATTTCATCTCGATCTGGAAGCCGTAGCCTTTCATCTTCACGGCATCCAGGTCGATGGTCTCCAGGACCTTGCGGGAATAGCAGACGAATCCGGCCGTGCTGTCATAGATTTTGAACCCCAACGCCACGCGCACGTACATCGAAGCGCAGTAGGACATCATGATGCGTCCCAGCGGCCAGTTGACGACGTTGATGCCGTCGCAATAGCGCGAGCCGATCGACAGGTCGGCGCCGTCCTGCGAGCAGGCGGCCAGCAGGCGGGGGAGATCGGCGGGGTTATGGGAAAAATCGGCATCCATCTCGAACACATAGTCGTAGTCGCGCTCCAGAGCCCATTTGAAGCCGGTCACGTAGGCTGTGCCGAGGCCCAGCTTGCCGCTGCGCTCCACCAGGTGCAGGCGTTCGGGATAGACCGCCTGGAGGCTCCTGACCACAGCAGCCGTCCCGTCGGGGGAGCCGTCGTCGATCACCAGAATCTGGTAGTCGCCCTCGAGAGCGAGCACCGCCTGGATGATCTTGGAGATGTTCTCGATTTCGTTGTATGTCGGGATGATGACGAGTTTCTTTTCCATATTTCACAAATATAGTGAAAAATGGCAAGAAATGGGATTACTTGTCCAGGAAAATCTGCCAGTCCGGGTAGTGGTAGGTCAGGACGCCGGTCAGGATGATGGTGACGACGGCCACGGCGATCCAGAGCGGCCACAGCCGGCGAATGGTCTCGTTTTTGCGCCAGCGCAGGGCCCAGTAGACGGACAGGATGACGGAGGCGGTGTAGATGACGATGTCCAGCGGCAGGATCTCGTGCCGCACGAAGATCCAGTACGAATAGAAAACGGCCACGACCACGGGCATGACCGCCAGGCCGGCCAGGATGGGCGCGCCGAACTCCTTGATGTCGCGGCGACTGATCACGAGGTAGATCGCGAACAGAAGCATGGGGTAGAAGTTCATCTTCATGTGCGCCATGACGCTCTCCGTGACCGGGAAAATGTAGCCCCAGAAATGGTTGAAGAAGGGGAGATGGTGCACGAAATGCATGCTGGTGCCGAAGATGACCAGCAGGATGGTTGCGATGACGGCTTCTTTACGGGACATGGCGTTTCTTTTTGTCATGCAAAGATACCTCGTTCTACATGCAACCGAGTTGCAATTTCAAAAAATAGTTCCTATATTTGCAGTCCCATTTGGAGAGATGCTCGAGTGGCTGAAGAGGCACGTCTGGAAAGCGTGTGACCGTCCAAAGCGGTTCCAGGGTTCGAATCCCTGTCTCTCCGCAAAAAGCCCTGCAGAATAACTGCAGGGCTTTTTCGTGTGTGCAGGTGTCTGTCGGCTAGTCGACGACGGCGCGGGCCATGGCGTCTTTGTAGTATTTCTGGTCCACGAAGACGTCCTGTTTGTACGGGTTGATGTGGCGCTTCCGGGAGATGCAGATGATCCAGCACAGGGCCGCGCAGTTGGTGATGAGCGCGAGGGCGCTGATCACGACCATCATCGTGGGATTGGCCGCCACGACAGACGGGTCCACGGTGGTGCCCACGACGGCAGCCTCACCGCCGGCGGCAGCGTAAAGTTGCTCGATGGTGGCGGTGCCGTTCGGATAGAGGACGGGCAGGGTAGCCCAGGAGAACCACTGACGGCCGTCCTTGAAGGTCTCCTGGAAGAGCGGGAACACCTGTGCGAACATGCACCAGATCGCCAGGGTGTTGGCGCGGTTCTGAATCCAGCCGCCGCGGTTCCAGCAGAGGGCCGCGATGGTCGGGGCGAGCAGCAGGGCGACGCCGCAGTACCAGGAGTGCGTGGGCAGGCAGTTGTAGGTGTAAGCGAAGTTCCAGATGTCATAGACCAGGATGTACACCCAGGTCATGTCGGCCCAGATCATATCCTTCTTGTCCTTGGACGGATAGACGTTCCACCAGGCAGTCATGCAGAAGATGTTCAGCAGACCGGCCACGCCGTTCATCACGTTGTGCCAGCCGCCGTACTGCCAGACACCTTCGGAGGTGAGCCACCACTTGTTCCATCCCATGGCGGCGCTTTCAAAGTCGGAAGCGCAGGCGATCAGGATGTTGATGGCCACGATGATGAAGGGGAAGGGCTTGAACCAGTGCTTGGCGCCGATGCCCCATTTGTACTTGATCATCATGAAGCCGATGCACCCGGCCGTGGCGGCGTACAGCTTGGCATAGTGGAACCAGCCCTGCATGTAGACGTGGGTCTGGTTCTCCAGCGCCCACTGGGCCCCGCTCTTGACGCCGAAGAGGATGGCGAGGAAATAGACGGTGAGGGCCAGCGGGATGACCAGGAAGGTGACGATGCCGCCGAACTTGGTGCGGCGGGCGAATTCATTGAACAGGATGAGTCCCGCCAGGACGACGAGAAGCATCAGCCATTGCGAGAGGGCATGCGCCCCATAGACTTGAAAAAACATAGGATAAGGTTATTAGTAGGATAAAACATGTTTTTCTTTGATCAGGGCCATGACGGCCCAGAGGGCGGTGATGACCAGGGACATGGGCACGCCGACCGTGAGCATCTCCCGGAGCATCACCGCACCGCCGCCCTCGACCCCGAGGGCGGTGAAGAAGGGGAAGCGCCAGGTGAGTTCGCCGTTAATGACGTGGTCCACGATGAGCATGATGCTGCCGCCCCAGAGCATGAGCTCCAGGGAAGCCAGATTGCGGCCGATGAAGCCGTCTTTCCGGCCCCGCTTGCGCAGGACGCTGGTGGCGATAGCCTGAACCAGGGGAACAACAAAACAAGCCATGATTCTAAACTTCTATTTCTTTGATTTCTACTTCGTTACCTTTCAATAAATACGTCCTGTCGCTCTGGCAGTTCGGACAGGTTTTCCCATATTGCACGGTCGGATATTCGCATTGGCAGCTCTCGCAGTAGCTGACGGCCGGGAGCAGGTTCACCTTGAGCTCGCAGCCCCGCAGCATCTCCTCCTTGTCGGCCGCCCAGCGCCAGCAGTCCGTCAGGTACTCCGGCACCACCGTCGACACCTCCCCGATATTCATCACCACCGCCGACACCTTCTGCACGCCGTTCGCCTCAGCCGCCTCCTTGACGTCCTTGATGATATAAAACACAATCCCTAATTCGTGCATGGTGCAAGAGATTCGCCGGTCGGGGCCGGCGAATGACGGTGTTTATTTGGTTTCTTTTTTGAACAGAATCTTTCCGGTACGTTTGACCATGTAGGGCAGGATACCGCTGAACTTGTCCTCGGACGTACGCATGACGCTCGCTTCCGGATGCTCGCGGTACAGGTGGATGGCGTCGAAACCGCACTTGGTCGTGCAGATGCCGCAGCCGATGCAGCGGTTCTCGTCCACGACGGAAGCGCCGCAGCTCAGGCAGCGCGCCGTCTCCTTGCGCACCTGTTCCTCCGTCAGCGTGCGTGCATACTCCTGGAACGGCAGCTTGTCTTCGTAAGAGCCCGGATCCTGGCGGGAGCCGTTGTCGTAGGATTCGACCCGGATGTCCTGCTTGTTCAATTCGATGAAGTCGCGGCGATTGCGCCCGATGGTCATGTGGCCGTGCTGCACGAAACGGTGCAGGGACTCGGCGGCTTCCTTGCCGGCCGCGATGGCGTCGATGGCGAATTTCGGACCGGTGAAGACGTCGCCGCCCACGAAGATGTCCGGTTCCGCCGTCTGGTAGGTGAGCTTGTCCGCCACCGGGTACACGCCGCGGAAGAACTCCACCTTCGTGTCCTTCAGCAGATCCTTCAGTACGACGGTCTGGCCGATGGCGAAGATGACCAGGTCGGCGTCGAGCGTGATGAGTTCGTTCTCGTCGTATTCCGGCGCAAACTTGTGCTCGGCGTTGAATACGGAGGTGCACTTCTTGAAGACGATGCCGCTCACCTTTCCGTCGCCGAGAACCTCTTTCGGGCCCCAGCCCGGATTCAGCACGACGCCGTCCCCGCGGGCCTCGCGCCGCTCCTCCGGCGAAGCGGGCATGATATCTTCGGTCTCGAGCGAAAGCATCGTGACGGACGAGGCGCCGCTGCGCTTGGCCACGCGGGCCGCGTCGATCGCGACGTTGCCGCCGCCGACCACCACTACCTTGCCGCTGAGGGCGCGGTCGCCGCAATTGGCGTCGTGCAGGAAATCGATGGCCGTGGTCGTGCCGGGAAGCGTATCTCCCGGAATGCCGGGCAATTTCCCGCCCTGGCAGCCGATGGCCACATAGAAGCCCTGGTATCCCTCTTCCCGCAGTCCGGCGATGGTCACGTCCTTGCCGACTTCCACGCCCGTGCGGATGTCCACGCCGATCTCGCGCATGATGTCGATCTCCGCCTTCAGGACGTCCTTGCCGAGCTTGTAGGATGGAATTCCGTAGCGTAGCATGCCGCCCGGCTCCGCATGCCTCTCGAAAACCGTCGGCTTGTAGCCCATGGTCGCGAGGTAATAGGCGCAGCTCAGACCGGCCGGCCCGCCGCCGATGACGGCGATCTTCTGCGGCCAGCGCTCTTCCACGTTGGAACAGATGTTCACCTCCGGAACGAAGCGGGTGTCCGCGTTCAGATCCTGCTCCGCGATGAACTTCTTGACGGCGTCGATCGCGATGGGCTGGTCGATGGTGCCGCGCGTGCAGGCGTCCTCGCAGCGGCGGTTGCAGATACGGCCGCAGACGGCGGGGAAGGGGTTTTCCCGCTTGATGAGTTCCAGCGCCTCGGTGTATTTGCCTTCGGCGGCCTTCTTCAGGTAGCCCTGGACGGCGATGTGCGCAGGGCAGGCCGTCTTGCAGGGGGCCGTACCGGTGGGGTAGCAGTTGATGCGGTTCCGGTCCCGGTAGTCCTCGTTCCATTTCTCCGGACCCCATTTGACGGCATCCGGCAGTTCCTGCTTGGGGTAGGTTTGGGGGCCGTTCTTCGTGCAGAGCTTCTGGCCCAGTTTCACGGCTCCGGCCGGACAATACTCTACGCAGCGGCCGCAGGCGACGCAGTTCTTCGGGTCCACCTTCGCGACGTAGGCGCTGCGGGACATGTTGGGGGTATTGAACAGCTGCGAGGTGCGCAATGCGTTGCAGATCTTGACGTTGCAGTTGCAGATTGCGAAGATCTTGCCCTCGCCGTCGATGTTGGTGACCTGGTGCACGAAGCCGTGGTCCTCGGCTTTCCGGAGAATGGCCATGGCCTCGTCGTAGGTAATATCGTGACCGCGGCCCGTCTCACGGAGGTAATCGGCCATGTCACCCACGCCGATGCACCAGTCGCGGTAGTCGTCGGCGCAGCCTTCGTCCAGTTTCTTGCGGCCATAACGGCACGAGCAGATGCCCACGCCGATGTGGCCTTCGTATTTCTTGAGCCAGTAGGAGATATGCTCGATGTCGATGGACTGGTTCTCCATGGAGATGGCCTTCTCCACCGGAATCACGTGCATGCCGATGCCGGAACCGCCCATCGGGACCATGGGGGTGATCTTCTCCAGCGGCAGGAAGGTCATGCGCTCGAAGAACATCGCCAACTCGGGATGCCGGTCCATGAGCTCCGTGTTCATGTTGGTGTATTCGGCGCTGCCGGGCACGAACATCGGGACCCAGTAGATGCGGTCCCTGCGTTCGTAGGTGGTGCCGGGAACCGGACCGTCCTTCGTGTATTTGTCGCCGTAGTCGTATTCCAGCATGCCGAAATAGGCGAGCTTGTCCAGGAGCTCGTCGAAACTGGCGTCGTCCGGCGTGTAGTGCTTCCCGGCATTCATCTCATGCAGCTCGGCATAGGTGTGGTGCTTGCGGACCTTGAAGAAGTTGCCGGGCAGCATGTCCAGCAGCAGGTCCAGCGAGGCCTCCCGGGTTGCGGCGTCCATCTCGTCCTCGAAGATGCATGCGAGGCCCCAGTATTCCGGAGCGTCGGAATCCATCTTGATCTTGCCCGGGACGCGGTCCGTCACGTGACGGACGAACTTGAGCAGTTTGGGATTCGGGTTCTTGTCCCCCTTGTGCTTGGGAACAAATTTGGTGGACATCTGGGGCATAGGTTATCGGTTTTGTGTGTTTTTCCAGGAAATGACTTCGCCGTACAGCCAGTCCGCGAAGGCCTCGACGCCCTCTCCGGTCTTGGCGCAGAGCGGGAAGATGCGCGCCTTGGGGTTGCGCCGGAGGATGTATTCCCGGCACTTCTCCAGGTCGAAATCAAAGTAGGGAAGCACGTCGATCTTGTTGATGACGACGGTGTCGCAGACGGAGAACATCAGCGGATACTTCAGCGGTTTGTCGTCGCCTTCCGGTACGCTGAGTATCATCGCGTTGCGCACGGCCCCGGTGTCGAATTCGGCCGGACAGACGAGGTTGCCCACGTTCTCCAGGACCACCAGGTCCAGTTCCGGCAGGTCCACGCCCGCCAGCCCCTGGCGGGTCATCTCCGCGTCCAGGTGGCACATGCCGCCCGTGTGGAGCTGGATCGACGGAATACCGGTGGCTTCCCTGATCTTGACAGCGTCGACGTCACTGTCGATGTCGGCTTCCATCACGGCGATGCGGAGCCGGTCCTTGAGCAGGCTGAGCGTGCGGATCAGGGTGGTGGTCTTGCCGCTGCCGGGGGAAGACATGAGGTTCAGGAGATAGACGCCCCGGGACTTCAGTTCCTGGCGCAGTGCGTCGGCGTCCGCGTTGTTGTCCGCAAAGACGCTTTTCTTGATTTCGATGATCTTGACAGGATTCATTATGTGGTTGTTCTCTGCGAAGATACACATATTCTACGATTTATCCTATTATTCCTATATTTGTATCATGAAACATTTGCAACTTCTCCTCTGCGCCGCGCTGGCAGTGCTCAGCGCCTGCGCGCCGGCGGATCCGATGACCGTCCGCACGCAATCCGGCCTGGCAGCCCTATACGCCGCAGAACGGCGAATGCTTCATCTTTGATTACGAATGCAGCGTGCGCCGCAACTTCGACCGGCCGTTGCAGGGAATCCTGAACGACTGCTGCTTCAAGCAGTTGGACGCCTTCCGCAAATAGCTGCCGTTCCTTGCCTTACCGCGCGCAGGCGCCGCAAGCGAAGCGACCTGCGGCCATCCCCCTTTCAGGGGGCGCAGGGGGTTGTTTATTACCTGGCGATTATGTCTAATCGCCAGGTAATGCCGATGTCGAAATTGTCGATGCCGATGCTGCTGCTCTTGAAGTAAACGGCGTGCAGGCGCAGGCGGTCGCGGTTGGGCAGGGGGAAGAACTCGATGCCGCAGCCTGCGTAGATGTTGCGTGTGCCGGGGGCGACGGCCACGTCGAGCGGCCGGCCCTGGGCGTCCACGTTGGCGATGTCGTTGCTCTCGTAGCCTCCCTTGGCGCAGAGGTTGAACTTGCCGACGGTCCAGATGATCTTGGAGATGACGGTGTAGTCGGAGAAGAAGTTCTTCTGGCCGAAACCGGCGCGGTTCATCCATTCCACGTCGATGGCCAGGTTGCCGAAGATGAAGCGGTTGCCCAGCGCGATGTAGTTGATGAAACGGTTATACTCGTCCTGCACGAAGTTGACGCTCCAGAGGGTGTTCCACCAGGAGGTGAACTTGCCGAACCAGGCCAGGTTGTAGGCGTACAGGTTCTGGAAACCCAGCGAGAGAGGAGAGTTGCAGAACTGGAAGGCGAGGGTCTGCCCCGGGAGGAATTCGTACTCGGCGTTGACGCCAAAGGCGAAGCCCTGGTAGAGGTTGTTGCAGAAATTGCTGTAGTAATAGACGTCGATCGGGACGGCGTCGAATTCGTAGCCGCCGATGAAGAGGGCGTTCTTGCCGGCCGTCAGGGCGAGCTTGGGCGTCGCCTGCCAGCGGAGATACAGGAAGTCGGTGGCATTGAACATGTTGCGCTCGTCGAACACCTTCTTGTTCAGTCGCTGACGGATGCGGAAATCCAGCTTGTCGGTGAGCGATCCGCGGATATTGAGGTTGAAATGGTCGCCGGTGAACTGGTTCTTGTACTGCCCGCCGTCCCACTCCTGATGGAAGGAGGCGCGTGTGTCAAAATAAAGCTGGGTGATCTTCGGCTGCGCCGTAGCGCTGGTGCACAGAAGCAACAGTATTGTAGTCATTCCGGACGCGATCCGGAATCTATAAACAAGGTTTCCAATCATCGTTCTTCGTTTTTCGACAGCGAAAATAGCAAATTAAACCGAAAAATGTTCTAACTTTGCAACCCCTTCGGGAGATTAGCTCAGTTGGTTCAGAGCACTTGCCTTACAAGCAAGGGGTCACTGGTTCGAACCCAGTATCTCCCACCATCATTCGGGGATGTTCTGGTTTTGACAGCACTGATTTCGGATGGTAAGCACGTCGGGCGTAGGGGGCTGGCCCGTTAATCCCAGTCTTCGAGCCATAACTGGCAACTACAATTATTCATACGCTTGCTAATCTCTCAGAGATTCGCATCAATCGATTCCGCCAAGGCTGCGGAACGACGTATATCCCTCCAGCTTTAGGCCGGTTCAGTCTGGATCCAGGGGTATCATCAAAACCGGATGCGCGGGGCAGACGCCTCTAGGACCCGCTAAGATTCAGAGGATAAGCCCGCGGTGGCCTGCCTTCCGGCAGCTTCGGGCCGACAATCAAAGAAAGGATAAGCGTGTAGAAAGCTACCTGGGACTTTGTTTGGACGGCGGTTCGACTCCGCCCATCTCCACAAAAAGGGGCACTGGCAATCGCCAGCGCCCCTTTTGCGGAGATAGACGCTTTCGCTATGAGCGGGGGATGGTTCCCCCGCAACCCCCTCGGTCGCTGCGCTCCGAAATGCTACTTCAAGTCCCGGACGGGGAAGGTGAAGTGCGTTTCGGGGTAGGGCTCGTTCGCGAGGGTGAAGTGCCACCACTCGGAGTCGAGGGTCTTGAAGCCATGACGCACCATCGCATCGCGCAGGATCATGCGGTTGGCGTACTGCTGCGGCGTGATGGTGGCGGTATGGTCCGGATGCGACTCTTCGCCGAACCAGTCGAAGGTGCCGCCCATGTCGACCTCTTTCTCCGTGACCATGTCGAAGAGTGTCAGATCCACCGTGGAGCCGCGCGTGTGGCCGGATTTCTCCATGATGTACTCCTGCTCGAAGAGCACGGACTTGTCCAGATTGGGGTAGAAATACGGCTTCATCAGCGTGTCGGAGACGTCCGCCGCCCAGCGGACGAAATGGTCCACCGCGCACTGCGGCCGATAGGCGTCGTAGATCTTGAGGCGATAGCCCATCGCCAGCACGTCGTCGCTGACGGCGCGCAGCGAATCGGCTGCCTCCCGCGTGAGGAGCGCCGTCGGCTGCTTGTAGCCGTCGATGCGCGTGCCGACGAAATTGTAGGTGGAGTAATAGCGGATCTCCAGGATGGCGTCCGGAATGATTTCCGTAATCTCCACGAAATCGTCATAATTGGCCTCCGGGGCCTCCTTGGCTTTGCCCCAAAGGCCGAATCCGCTGCGAATCATGCGCGAATGCCGGCGGGCGTCGCCTTTCACCTGGGCGAGCGAGGCGGAGGAAATGCCGTCGATGCCCTTGATTTTGTTCTCGAATTTGGCGATGCCGATATAAGCCGGCCGCAGGCGGTGTTCGCTGGCTGCCCAGAAGAGCACCAGCACCACGATGGCTGCCAGGATGAGCAGCAGTTTGGAGGACCTTTTCCGTTTCATAGCGTAAATGTACGCATTTATTTTTTATATTTGTATGCTCTCTCAAATGGAGAGCAGTTAGTATGTATTACTGCAATTCATTCCTAAAGCTTGCCTTTGCCGCGGCGTTGCTTCTTACAGGTTCTTCCGTCCGTGCGCAGATTATCGATCGCCCCTGGTATGCGGGCGTCCAGGGCGGCACTTCCTTCGGACAATCCACCTTCAGCAGCATCACCGAACACCAGATTCATTGGGGCTTGCAGGGTGGTCTTTTCGCGGGTTACCGCATCAACCGCGTCTTCTCGCTGGAAGCAGCCTTCCAGTACGGCGCCCAGACCCAGGCCGCGTTGGACTGCTGCCCGTACTGGCTGTCGGCCGTTGACGGTACGCGTTTCGCGGTCGCCGTCCTCGATGAACCGGGCTGGTACTACAAGGACCTCAGCACCCGCACCCAATGGGGCAGGGCGGCCCTGCAGGCCAATGTCAACCTGATCGGGATCTTCGCCAAGAACTCCCGCTGGGCGCTGAACCTCAGCCCGCAGATCGCTGCCGTCACGACGCAAACGAAACTCATTACCCCGGATAAGACGACGCTGAACCCCCGCCAGTGGCACCTCAGCTACGGCGGCCAGGTCTCCCTGGGCTACCGCATCAGCGACCGCATCGGCGCGGCGCTCTACGGCGGTGTGGCCGGCCTGGCAGGGGAGCGATTCGACAATATGCCCTATCACGGCCATGATACCAACCTCCTCTGGGATGCCGGCGTGAAGCTGAGCTTCCACTTCGGGAAATATCCGAAAAAAGGCCCGAGTGCTGCGGAACTGGAAGCAGCCCGCCTGGCGGCGGAAGAGGCCGCCCGGGCCGCCAGGGAGGCGGAGGAAGCCCGGCTCAGGGCTGCTGAGGAAGCCGCCAGGGCTGAAGCTGCTGCCCGTGAAATAGCGGCGCGGGAGGAAGCCGAACGTCTGGCCCGCGAGCAGGCCGAGCGTGAAGCCGCGGACGCGAGGGAGCGCGCCTTCCGGACGCCGATCCCGACCGTTTATTTCGCCAACGACAGCAAGCATGTCGTCGATACTTATGATGCTGGTCTGGAGGAGGCGCTTGCCATCCTGCAGCAGTATCCCGATTTCAATCTCGAGATTCATGCCTATTGTTCGCGAAGCGGTAGCAAAGCCTACAACGAGAAGCTCTCCGAGCAGCGTATGGAGGCCGTCCGGGCCTGGTTCGCGGAGCATGGCATTTCCACTGACCGCATGGCGGAAGCCTACTTCCACGGCATCGATTACAACGCGCCCAGCGCCGATGAGGCCCGCCGCGCGGAACTCAAATTCGTAAAATAAGCAGCCATGAAGACAAGAAATATTTTTGCGGCGCTTGCCGCCACCCTGCTGCTCGGCGGCTGCTTCCAGGACGTCCACGAAATCAATCCCGGCAAGAACGTCGGCTATGTGGTCCCCGAACTACAATGGGCCAATCCTGCCCTCGCAGGTACCGGAATCCATGACTTGCTCGTCGTGGTAAATGGCGAGAGCGAGGCTTACACCAAGCATTACACGAATGTTCGCGACCTCGCCCGCGAACCGCTGGAGGTCCCCGCGGGGGAGAGTAGCGTCATGGTCCTCGCCAACGCCACCGAAGCCGACGGATTCCAGGTCAGTGGCCTGCCGGCGACGAAGTTTACCATGGCTGAAATGATGCTTTGGGTCCCTATGGTCAGTCCCGCCCAAAACTGCTATGCGGCGACCTCTCCCGTCAAACTAAAGAGCGGTCAGCTCCTATGTCCTCCTATGCCGTTGCAGCCCGTTCTTCCTTCCCTGACCATGAGCTTGAGCAACATTCCGGATGAATTCAAGGTTCTGGTCGTCCAGGGAGACGTGGCCGATCACGTCCGTCTTGTCGAGCAGGATGGCCGCGTCGGCGTCGCCAGCACGGAACAAGGAGACGACCGGGTCCTGGGCCTGGTGGACGGAACTCCGCGCTCCGTTCTGACACTTCCCACCGTCGCCGGCAAAACGGAAAACACCATCACCTTCGAGGTCTTCGCACCTGAAACTCCTGCCGGAAACGCGACCGTCAGACCCCGGCAGGGCATGGTCGATTACGCGTTAATCCTTGCCTTCGTCGTGCAGGTCGCCAAACCGCTGGAGTGCGGGATGACGTACAAGATGGACCTGGACTTCAACACCATGATACCCAAAATGTATCTTGACTCTTATACCATCAGTGACTGGGAAGTCGGCTTCACCTACAACGGTCGCGTTTATTAGCAAATGAATAAAAACATCATAATGAAAAAGAATGCATTCCTTGCATCTGCTGCAGTGCTCCTTGCTCTTACGGCCTGCAACACCCTGGATCCGGCTCGCCCGGAAGCCAAAGCCATTACCATCGATGCCGCCATCGGCGTGCCCACGCGCGCCACGACGACCGGCAACAGCGAAAAATTCGACATGGGCGACAAGGTGGTACTGTTCGTATGGACGGGCAGCGCATCCGCCATTCCGCCGTTGCCTTTATGGAACGGCATTGAGCACGAACTGCAGTCCGACGGCTCCTGGAAGCCCGCCAGCGCCATGTACTGGCAGGACTTCACCAGCGCGCATTACTTCCTGGGCGTCTATCCCGCCCGGAGCATCAGTGATTTCAAGGCTGACAGTTTCATGCTCAAGGCCGACGACTACGTGGCCAGCGACCTGCTGGTCGCGACGGAGATCAGCGGCCTGACGGCTTCTGATAATCCCGTCAAGCTGAACTTCAAGCACCTGATGGCGCGCCTCCAGGTGAACATGATTTTTCGCAACCAGTTCGCCGGTACGCCGACGGTCGCCGTCGCCGCAAAAGCGGCCTCCGGCTGCACCGTGGACTATCTTGCAGGCACCGTGGCAGCGGGCGAACAGGGGAGCGTCGCGCTCGCGAAGCTTGCCGCTCCCGCAGACGGTTACGCGCTGAGTTGCGGTGGCATCATGATTCCGCAGAGCGGCTTCCGCACCGTCACCCTGACCATCGACGGCACCGACTATGTCTATACCAATGACGAGGATATCCAGCTCGCTTCCGGCAAGGTCACGGTGCTCAATCTTACCGTCGGCCGCGACAAGATTGAGCTGGTCTCCGACGTCACCATCGCCGACTGGACCTCCGGCTCTACCCTCGACGGCGAAGCCCAGGATGAATAGTTCAGAGTCATTCCGGGCTTGACCCGGAATCTCTAACCAAAGACGAAAAAGATGAAAATATATAAAACATTAATCCTTGTTGCCCTTATTCTTCCGGTTTCCTGCCAGAAGGAGTCACCTGGCAGCACCGGCTTGCGGATGCGGGTCGAGGCCTCCCTGGCGAGCGAGACTAAGGGCAGCCTGACGACGGCCGACCTGACGGACTTCTACCTGCAGGTCGTCTCCGACGATGCGGCCTATAGCTACCTCGAACACGCCTCGAAGGACGGCAGTGGCGTCTGGAAGACCCCTATGGCCCTTTTCTGGAAGGACGAGACCACGCCCGTCAGCTACTGCGCCGCCCGTTTCGGGTCGTATTCTTTTACGGCGGACGAATTCAAGAACGGCGTGGACCTCCAGGTCCCGGCGGACCAGGGCACGCAGGAGCAGCTGAACGCCGCCGACCTGCTGACGATGCCCGCCGCGAGCAAGAAGTTCACCGACACCGCCGGCGGCACCCTGCCCGTCGCCCTGTCCCACGGCCTGGCGAAGGTGACCGTCACCCTCACCCTCGGGCCGAAATTCTACGACAACAACTACACCCGGGCGGAGAATCCTGTCAAGGATTTCACCGTGTCAGGAACCAATCTCGCTTTCACCTTCCAGCCGCAGACCGGGGCCGTAAGTGCCACGGCGGACACGAAAGCGGACATCCTCGCGCTGGCAGGAGCTTTCACCCCCGGCACGGCCGAATCCAAGTCCGCCACGGCCACCTACGAGGCCATCCTGGTGCCGCAGACGCTGGCCGCGGGTGCGCTGAAGCTGACTTTCAAGGTGGGGGATTACGGCTACGAATGGAGCAATGCCGCGGCCATCACCCTGGAGACCGGCAAGACCAGCGACCTGGCCGTTAGCGTTACCACCGCTCCTCCTGTGGATCCATACAACGGCCACGCTTACGTAAATATGGGCAATGGTCTTAAGTGGGCCACCTGCAATGTTGGAGCAGAGAACCCGGAGGATTATGGCGATTACTTCGCCTGGGGAGAGACCGCACCAAAAGCGGAATATAATTGGGGCACTTACCAATGGATGGAGGACGGACAGTCCAGTTGGAAGCGCATAACGAAGTACACATTCGCCGATAACCAGAAAGACGGAACGTGGTGGTATGACGGTGACACCTTCAAGGGAGATAAGGGAGACGGTGTAGAGCACAAAGACTTTGCGTCCTACGATTATGAAGATGACGCGGCCCGTGCCAACTGGGACGGTAACTGGCGTACTCCGACGGATGCGGAGTGGACCTGGCTGCGCGAGAACTGCACCTGGGACTGGAAGACCACCGATGACGGTTATGCCCACAACGGAATGCTCGTGACCAGCAACGTCAACGGCAACACCATCTTCCTGCCTGCCGCGGGGTGCCGGGACAATGCCAGCCTCACCAATGATGGCTCCAGCGGCTACTACTGGTCTTCCTCCCTCACCGAGGACTACTCGGGTGGCGCAAGGTACGTGTACATCTTTTCGGGTGGAGTCTACAGGAACACCTCCAGCCGCTTCTGCGGTCAGTCCGTGCGTCCCGTCAATGATTAGCGAATATGAGAATGAAAAAACATATACCCCTGATCGCCGCAGCCCTCCTGCTGCTGCCGGGCTGCCTCAAGGAACCCGACGCCGGCACCATCACTGTCGAGGCGACCGTCGGACCGGCCACCAAAGTGGCCTACGACGGCGCCAAGTCCAGCTTTGCCGCCGGCGACCGGATCGCCGTCTATGCCTGGACGGGCAGCGCCGCCGAGGTCCCGGCCACCCGGGTGGTGGACGGCGTGGTGAACAGCTACGACGGAAGCGCCTGGACGCCGGCTTCCCTGATGCGCTGGCGCAACGGCTTCGACGCCCACTATTTCCTGGGCGTCAGCCCGGTCCACGCCATCAGCAGTTTCACCGCCGACGCTTATCCCGTCGATCCGGCGGACTACGCTGCCTCCGACCTGCTCTTCGCCGCCAACCTGGGCGGCGTGAAGTCCGGCGACGGCGCGGTGAAGCTGGCCTTCCGGCACGCGATGGCCAAACTCAATGTCAACCTGACTTTCCGCAGCCAGTGGACGAGTACGCCGGAAGTGGGCGCCGTGACCGTCAGCGCGAAGCAGACGGCCTCCGTCAACTACCTCAGCCAGAGCGTTGGCGCCACGGGCGACGCGGCTGCCGTGTCCCTGCCGGCCCTGACGGCGAACAGCAGCTACAGCGCCATCCTGGCGCCGCAGGACGGCGTCCGGAAGATCACCGTCACCATCGCCGGCAAGGACTATGTCTATACGGCAGGGGAGGACATCCCCCTCGCGTCCGGGCAGGTGACGACGGTGAACCTGGCGGTCGGCCGGGACCAGTACGTGCTGGAACTCGCCTCCGGCATCACGATCGGCGACTGGGTGGATGATGCGGCTCTCCCGGATGTCGAAGTGCCGTTTTTCACCAACGCTGTCAAGATACCGGCTGGGCTTGTGCTTTCTTTCCCTGATGTCGACGGCCGGGGCGTCGAAGGAATTCGCCTGATCCCACGCTACAGAAAGGAAACGGGCGATATGGTTTCATTGACCTCCATCGCGTCCCCTGCGGAATTGTTCACCGGGAGCGGAGGAAAAGTGTTCGACGCTGTGGGCCTGCCCCGGGGGACATCTGCCGCGCTCGTTTATGCGCAGGCGTCCGACAAGGGCACGGATCCGTTCGAAAACGGCGCGCTGAGCATTTCCGGGCTCAGCGGGACTCCGTCTCTGGATGAGATCACGTTTGCTCCGGTGCCGGTCTATACCGAAGATTCGGATGTTGAAGGGAAATTGCTCGCTATCCTGAACGCCGTGGCCGATGCCAAACCGGAAGATTATAATGTTGATGGCGACCTGATCCCGGCGTCTCTTTCCGATAACACGAGACCGGCGTTTAAGGAAGTGACGGAAGAGCAAGCCACGACCATTCATGCTCTTTGGAATCAGTTCTCTATGCTGAAGACATGCTCCTCTTCCGTCGTTGAACGTGCGTTATTTGAACTCTATGCTACTTTGGACGGTAATTCAACCCTTGCCGCCAAGGCGACAGTCCCGAATGCATACAAAATGGCTATTGGGATCAGGTCGGTCATCGATCAATACTGTTCCGTCACGATTACATCTGGCGTGACGATATCCCTCACTCTGAAGGATGAATACCAGGGCTTTCCTGCCGATGTCATGCTCCCGGCCGGCGCTGTCGGGATTGCATTTGATCCTGCGGACGGCGTATTAAAGGCAGCCTCCCGGGTTGTCGCCCGGGAAGACTTCGTCTATCCGGCGAGTCGCCAGTATTTCGCGGACAGCCCGCTGCGCGTCTCGAATACGGCCGTTCCGACCGGTATGGGAGATTGGACCTGGAATGCAGTCCTGGATGCTTTCACCGACGGTGCTTCCGTCACAAACTCCACGGTCTCGGCCGCCCAGGAAACCCCGGTCCGGCCCGGTGTCGCCCGGCTTGATGTCCAGGTGGCCGGGCTGGATCAGAATGAGGATTATCTGGATAACGAGGATGAGGCGATAAACGTCTGGGACGGCTACTCGTTGACGGCCATCCTGATCGGCGGCCAGAGAGCGGTCGGGTGGGATTTTGCACCCAAGGGAACGAAGAAGTATTCCATGTATGGCCGGATCCCCGACGGAGAGGTCTCGACCATTAAACGGGATGTCCCTTCCGCCGTGCACGCTTTCTATCTGCTGCCTTCCGGGCAGTCTGCCGTCAACGTTGCCCTGGAGTTCGTCAACAACGGAGCGTCTTTTACGGATGCAGGGAACAATCCCATCTATCATGGATGTGCTTTCTACCTGCTGGGAACCTTGAAAACTGCTGATGGTCAGCCGCTTTTCAAGAGAGGCGGCAAGGTGACTGCCACATTCACGATCCGGCCTGTCAGCGGTTTCAGCAAAGCGGTACAGATCCTTCCCGATCTGAATGCCACAACGGAATACGAGGGTGCTTTTACGATTACTTTGAATACGGAAGATGAATAAATTCGCATTATACATGTTGGCAGCCGCCCTCGTGTTGGTCGCCTGCACCAAAGACCCGGCCTTCCGGGACGCCGGCGGCATCACCGTCGAGGCCAGCATCGGCCCGCTGACCAAGGTGGCCACCACCGGCGCCGCGTCCAGCTTCGAGACCGGCGATCGGATCGCCGTCTATGCCTGGACGGGCAGCGCGACGGCGGTCCCGGCGGAGCGCGTCGTGGACGGCATCGTGAATACCCTCGGCGGCGACGGGAAGTGGACGCCTGCGTCCCAGATGCGCTGGAAAGTCGGCTCCGACGCCCATTATTTCCTGGGCGTCAGCCCGGTGCGGGCGATCAGCGATTTCACGGCGGACGCGTTCGCCCTGTCGGGCGTTTACGCCACGGACGACCTGCTGGTCGCGCGTAAGCTTGACGGCGTCAAGCCCGGCTCCGGCGCGGTGGCGCTGAGTTTCGCCCATGCGATGGCGCAGCTGACGGTAAACGTCAAGGTCCGCAACGAGTTCGGTGCATCACCCGCGGTCAGCGTCTCCGTTTCCGCGAAGAGCGGCGCCACCGTGAACTACCTCACGCAGGCCGTCACGGCCACGGGCGATGCTTCCGCGTTGTCCCTGACGGCCGCAGCTTCCGCCCCGAGCGGCTACACGCACAGTTTCAGCGGTATCCAGGTGCCGCAAACCGGCGTCAGGACCATCACATTGACCGTCGCCGGTAAGGAATTCGTTTATGAGGCAGCGGAGGACATCCCCTTGACGTCCGGCCACCACACCACCCTCGGGCTCGTCCTCGGCAAGGACAGGCTGGAGCTCTCCGGCGTTTCCGTCTCCGAATGGACCGCCGGAACAGCCCTCTCAGGCGGGGATGCTTCCGTCACGAAGATCAACGGCCACGAATTCGTGGATATGGGAAATGGTCTCCTCTGGGCCACCTGCAACGTGGGTGCGGAGAATCCCTGGGATTATGGCGATTATTTTGCCTGGGGCGAAACGACAACGAAAGCCACCTATATTTGGAGCACGTATATATGGGGTGACGGCACTACCTTCACAAAATACACCGTTGACGGCACGACCGTACTGGAAGCGGCCGACGACGCTGCGACGGCCAACTGGGGTGGTAACTGGCGTACGCCGACGGATGCCGAGTGGACCTGGCTGCGCGAAAACTGCGACTGGGAATGGACGGGTGATTACCTTGGTGACGGCTCCAACAAGGCTGGCAGAATTGTGACCAGTCCCATCAACGGCAACCAGATCTTCCTGCCTGCCGCGGGGTTCCGGGGCGGTGCCAGCCTCTACGGTGATGGCTCCTACGGCTACTACTGGTCTTCCTCGCTCTACGAGTCCAGCTCGAATGGCGCCAGGTACGTGCTCTGCGGTTCGGGTGGAGTCGGCAGGAACTACGACAGCCGCTACTACGGCAAGTCCGTGCGTCCCGTCGTCGGCGATCCTCTCCTTCCTCCAGCCCTCGGCGACCTCTACTACAGCGACGGCACCTGGAGTCCAACGCTCATCGAGGGCAAGACGCCCATCGGCGTGATCGCCTACCTGGACCAGCTGGACCCTTACGACGACGAGATCTCGGAGAACGGCACTATCGTTGGTGGCTCAGCATTTGAGGGCCACGGCCTGGTGCTCTGCCTGAAGAACGCGGCGAGCCATGTCAAGTGGAGCACGGAAGAGGTCTCTAAATTCCCCGGACAGGAAGTAACAAATGTGGACGGGCTGAAGCGTAAGACAAGCGCAAGCGGTTATACCAATACTGCGACGCTGACATCGGACGCAGAGACTGCTGCCAAATATCCTGCCGCTGCGGCTGCAAGGAACTACACGGACCTGCCGGCGCCTGCCGGCTCGACGGGCTGGTTCCTGCCCAGCGCACAACAGTTGGTGAGGATACAGGAGAGCCTTGGTGGAGTGAATGTGGGCGACATCACATGGGACGGTTATTATGACACGAGCCATTCTGGCGCCGACAAATGGGAGGCTGCACTGGCCAAGGCGGGAGAAAAAGGTACGGCCTACGACAGCGTGAACGATGCCTGGCTGTGGTACTGGACAAGTTCCGAGGAAAAATACGATTTTGCCATGGCTATGATCATTGACGCAACGGGTACTGGAATGGGCTATGGTTTCGCCTGGGAAGGTTTCCTTAAGGGCTACCAGGATGACAGAGCTCGCGTCCGTCCCGTCCTCGCCTTTTAGCCCGATACCCGCTACTGTGGGTGTTTTTCCCCACAGTAGCCGTGTTCCCGGGCACTACTGTGGGGGATTTTACCCACAGTGGTCGATAAATTGATTATATTTGTAAGCAAATACTGTATTACCATGAAGAAGTTATTGATTGTTTTTGCGCTGTTCCTGCTGGGTGCAGTGGCGGCGAACGCCCAGGCGGTCTATAAGACCAGCTCCAAGAGCGATGCGAACGTGAAAGTGTACGTGACCTCGACCAAGAGCGAGGCCGATCTGGTGGTGTACCAGTGCAGCTCCAAGAGCGAGGCCTCCGGCAACCAGGGATACTGGTATTTCGTCAGTTCCGCGAGCGACGCCAAGAAGAAGGTCTATTTCACCGACACCAAGTCCGACGCCGACATCGTGATTTATTATACCCGGACCAAATCCGAAGCCTGCTGGCAGAACCGCAGCAAGTCCGGAAAGATGGACTAAGCGTCCGCTAAACAGCTATCCATCAGCACCTCGATCGCCTCGCGGTCGAGGTGTTGTCCGATAAAGACAATCTTGTTCATCCGGTCGCCGTATTCGGGATCCCAGTCGCGGCGCAGCTTGGCGTCGCGGCGCATCATCTCCTGCAGCTCGTCGCGCGGCATCGTGGCGAACCAGTAGCCGGCGTCCTTGAGGGTTTTCTGCTTGCCTGCCGTCTCGAAGAGGTAGCATTTGTCCGTGTCGGCGCTGAAGTAGCAGAGGCCCTTGCAGCGGATGATCTCCTTGGGCCACTTCTTCGCGACGAAGTAGTCGAACTTGTTGATGTCCAGCGCGGGACGGGAATAATAGACATAGGTCCCGATGCCGTATTCCTCGGCCTCGCCCTCGTCCTCATCATGATGGTGATGGTGGTGGTGATGCTCATGCTCGTCATGATCGTCGTCATCATCGTCATCATCGTCATCGTCGTGGTCATTGCCCTCGATCTCGGCGATCCAGGCGGCGCTGGTGGCCACCTGGTCGAAATCGAAGAGACCCGTGTGCAGGAGCTTGTCCAGCTCGATGTCGCCGTAGTCGCAGGTCAGGATCTCCGCCTTGGGCTGCAGGGCGCGGACGATGCTCTTCACGCGCCCGAGCTCGTCGGGCGTCAGCTCGGAGGCCTTGTTGAGCAGGATGATGTTGCAGAATTCGATCTGCTCGATCACGAGGTTCTCGATGTCTTCCTCGTCGATGTTTTCGCGCTGCAGTGCCGCTCCGCAGCCGAATTCGTCCTTCATGCGCAGGGCGTCCACGACCGTGACGATGCAGTCCAGCGTGGGGATGGCGACGCCCGGATAGGACGGGCGCGCGAGCTGCGGGTAGGAGTTGATAGTCTGCGCGATGGGCGCCGGCTCGCAGATGCCGCTCGCCTCGATGGCGATGTAGTCGAAGCGCTTCATGCGGGAGATCTCTTCCAGCTGCGCGACGAGGTCCATCTTCAGCGTGCAGCAGATGCAGCCGTTCTGCAGGGCCACGAGGCTGTCGTCCGTCTGGCCGACCACGCCGCCTTTCTCGATCAGGTCCGCGTCGATGTTCACTTCGCCGAGGTCATTGACGATCACCGCGAATTTGATTCCGCGGCGATTGGTTAAAATGCGATTCAGGAGGGTCGTCTTGCCGCTGCCCAGATAGCCGGTGATCAGCAGTACCGGCAGGAGTTTATTTTCTAATTCGATATTCATATTCTTTCGTCATCCCCGACTTGATCGGGGATCTTTTCGCAACGCGAAGATACAATTTTTTTTGAGATTCCGGGCCGCCCGTCTGGAAGACTCCGTCCGCGGCGCTACAGCAGGAAGAACAGGGAGACGCCGATCATGCTGACGGTCACGCCGAGGATTTCCTTCGGCGTGATCTTTTGTTTGTAGATCAGGGCGTAGGGGAGGATGATGAGCACGGGGGTGAGGGCCATCAGGGTGGAGGCGATGCCGGCGCGGGCGTACTGTACGGCCATGAGCGACAGCGACACGCCAATGAAGGGCCCGAAGAGGGTGGTGAGGCCTGTGAAGCGCATCCCGGCGCGGTCCTTCAGGGCGGCGCGAAGCTGCGGCAATTGGCCCAGGAGGGCCATCCAGACGAAGAAGCCGACCATGCCCGTGAGGGAACGTATCATCGTAGACGCGAAAGGCATGGCCCAGCTGAACGCCTCCGGCGCATCCGCGGGCAGTGCCGCCTCGTAGTGCTGCATGCCGATCTTGCTGAGCACGAGTCCCACGCCCTGTCCCATGCCGGCGCCGACGCCGAGCAGCACGCCCTTCAGCGGCAGCTTCAGCGAGAGCCGGTGTCCGTCCTGCGAGCGGCTGAGGATGGAGATGGCGATACCCGACAGGGTGACGGCCATCGCGAGCCAGGAGCGCCAGGACAGCGTTTCGCCGAGCAGGGCCCAGCCCGCGATGGCGGCGAAGAGGGGCGCGAGCGTCATGAAAAGCTGCCCGAATCGGGCGCCGATCACGACGTAGGAATTGAAGAGGCAGAAGTCGCCGAAAACGTAGCCCACCAGGGCCGAGAGGCCCATCCAGAGCCAGGTCCTGCCGTCGGCGAATGCCGGGTAAGGATGTCCGATGACGATCCACAGCAGGCCTGCGAGCAGGACGGCGGAGAGGATCATGCGGAAGAGGTTGGTGCTCATGGCGCCGATGCGCCGGCTGGCCTCGTTGGCGAAAAGCGCCGTCGCGGTCCAGGTCACGGCGACGACAAGCGAAATGATTTCTCCCAGATACTGCATGCGGATACTTACTAACGGTGCGCAAAAATACAAAAGAAATTCAGTATATTTGCATATCACACGCTGATTAATAACGCTTCTATGTCTCTCGTCATGATTATCGAACTGCTGATCGTGCTGGCCGCCCTCTATGTCGGCTCGCGCTACGGCAGCCTGGCGCTCGGCGCCATTTCCGGCATCGGTCTCGCCATCCTCGTGTTCGGCTTCGGCCTCAAGCCCGGCACGCCGCCCACGGACGTTATTTATATCATCATCGCCGCCGTGACCTGCGCGGGTACGCTGCAGGCGTCCGGCGGTATGGACTGGATGATCCAGGTGGCCGAGAAGATGCTGCGCAAGCACCCGGACCATATCACCTTCCTGGGACCGCTGACGACCTTTTTCCTGACGGTGCTGGTGGGTACGGGCCATGTAGTTTATACCATTATGCCCATCATCTGCGACATCGCGCTCAAGAAGAATATCCGGCCGGAGCGCCCCTGCGGCGTGTCCTCCATCGCTTCGCAGGTGGGCATCACCTGCTCGCCGATCGCCGCCGCCGTGGTTGCCTTCGTGACGATTTCCAACGCCAACGGCTTCATGGTCAGCATCCCGCAGGTGCTGATGGTCACGATTCCTTCCTGCCTCTGCGGCCTGATGTGCGCCGCGCTGGCATCCTACAAGCGCGGCAAAGACCTGGACAAGGACGCCGATTTCATCATGCGCAAGGAGGATCCCGAATTGTACAAGTACATGTATGGCAATAACGCCACCACGCTGGACAAGGTGATCAGTAAGGAAGCCAAGGCTTCCGTGTTCATTTTCCTGGGCGCGCTGCTCGTCATCGTGGGCTTCGCATTCTGCCAGATGATCCACGTGCAGGACGGCCGCACGCTGGCGGAGGCCATCAACCTGCCGAAGATGAACATCATCATCCAGATCATCATGCTGACGGCCGCGGCCGCGAACATTATGTTCTGCAAGGCGCAGCCCAAGAAGGCCGTCGGCGGCGCCGTGTGGCAGTCCGGCATGGTGGCCGTGGTGGCCATCTACGGCATCGCCTGGCTGGCAGACACCTATTTCGGCAACTACCTGGACGAGATGAAGCTGATGCTGGCCGACCTTGTGACGAACTATCCCTGGTCCATCGCCTTCGTGTTCTTCCTCGTGTCCGTGCTGATCAACAGCCAGGGCGCCGTGGTCGTGGCGATGCTGCCGCTCGCGTATGAGCTGGGCATCGCTGGGCCGGTACTGCTGGGCGTGCTGCCGAGCGTGTACGGTTATTTCTTCATCCCGAATTATCCTTCGGACATCGCTACGGTCAACTTCGACCGTTCCGGCACGACCAAGATCGGCAAGTACCTGCTCAACCACAGTTTCATGATGCCGGGCCTGATTTGCGTCATCGTGTCCACCGTGGTGGGTTATCTTGTTACAAATGTAGCCTTCCACGGTTACTTCATGAGTTTCGTCCACTAGGATTCTTTGTTTTTATTGCTATCTTTCGGAAGTTAACTGATCATACCGTGAAAACCATTTTTCGAATCCTGACTTTTTTGTGCCTGTTGGCCGGTCCCGTGGCCTTCGGACAGACTGATACGCTGCGCTATTCCGTGCGCGGCACCGTCGTGGACGCGATCGGCGGCAAGCCGCTGGGCTACGTGTCCGTGACCCTTCCCGGTACCAACTATGCGACCGTGACCAATCAGGACGGCGTTTTCGTGATCAAATCCGACACGGCACCGCGTTTCGTGTCCTTCTCGCTGATGGGTTATAAATCGCAGACCGTCCCGGCCGATCATGAGCAGATGATGCGCATCCAGCTGAATCGCGGACAGTTCACGCTCGATCCTGCCCGGGTGGTCACCGGAGATCCGCTGACCATCCTCCGGGATGCCATCTACAAGATTACGGTGAACTGCCCCGACCAGGCGGAACTGTTCGACTGCTTCTACCGCGAGACCGTCCAGAAGCGCCAGCGCTTCATCTACGTCTCCGAAGCGGTCACCAAGATGTACAAGACGCCGTTCCGGGTCAATTTCGGCCGTGATCGCGCCGCGGTGGAGAAGAGCCGCCTGCTCACGAGCCCCCGCAAGTCCGACACCCTGTCCGTCAAGGTCCTCGGCGGCCCCGTGCAGGCCGTGGATCTGGATCTGGTCAAGACGCGCCAGTTCTTCCTGGACGAGGAGTACCTGGAGATGTTCCACCTGGAGATGATGGACCCCGTGATGCTGGACGACCGCCGTCAGTTCGTCATCCGGCTCACGCCCATCGAGCAGAAGGAATTCGCACTGCATGAGGGAACGATCTACATCGACCAGGAGACGATGTCCTTCTCGCGCATCGAGATGTCCCTGGACGTGTCCGACCCCGAGAAAGCCACCCGCGCGATGCTGATCAGCAAACCGATGGACATCCGATTCCGGCCCAAGGAAATGTCGCTGCTGCTGAACTACAAGCGGGAGGACGGCAAGAGCCGCCTGAGCTACGCCCGCACGGTTTTCCGTTTCAACTGCAATGCCCGCAAGCGTGTGTTCAACACGGATTATACGGCCATCGTGGAGATGGTGGTCACCAACCGCTATTCCGGCGAAGCCGTGCTGCCGATCGACCGTAAGGAGGCCTTCCGCAGCAACGACATCCTGGCGGACAAGACGCAGGCCTATTTCGATCCGGATTTCTGGAAGGACTACAACATCATCGAACCGACCGAAAGTCTTGAAAACGCCATCGGCAGACTGAAGCGGGGAGAGAGCAATTAGTTCCGTGTTTTCTTGTAATCTTGACCGGAATAAATTATATTTGTTCCGGTTAGTTTTTGTGTATCATGTCAGAGAAACGCTTGCTTTTGGGCGATGAAGCCGTGGCATTAGGCGCTTTGCATGCCGGTCTGTCCGGCGTCTATGCCTATCCCGGCACGCCGTCGACCGAAATTACCGAATACATCCAGCAGAGTCCGTTCGCGCGGGAGCGCGGCGTGCGCAGCCGTTGGTGCACCAACGAGAAGACGGCCATGGAGGCCGCCCTCGGCATGTCGTACGCCGGCAAGCGCGCCCTTGTGTGTATGAAGCACGTGGGCATGAACGTGTGCGCGGACGCCTTCGTGAACGCCGCCGTCACGGGCGTGAAGGGCGGCCTGGTGGTGCTGGCTGCCGATGACCCGTCGATGCATTCTTCGCAGAACGAGCAGGATTCCCGCTTCTACGGGAAATTCGCCCTCGTGCCCGTGCTGGAGCCGTCCGACCAGCAGGAAGCCTATGACATGATGGCGGTCGCGTTCGCGCTCTCCGAGTCGCTGAAACTGCCCGTGCTGATGCGTCTGGTCACGCGCCTGGCGCATTCCCGTGCCGCCGTGGCGGTGGGGGAGCCGCTCGCGCAGAACGCCCTGGATCCCGATTCCGAGCGCACGCACTGGGTGCTGCTGCCCGGCAACGCCAAGCGGCAGTATGCCTCGCTCGTGGCAAAGCAGCCGGAGATCCTCGGCCTCGCCGAGGCATCGTCGTACAATTGCTTGGAGATCCCCAATCAGGTCGGGGATGACTCAAAAAATAGTCATTCCGGGCTTGACCCGGAATCTCCAACAACTGGAATTATCGCCTCCGGCATTGCTTATAATTATGTCCGCGAAGCCGCTCCGGCGGGGAAATTCCCGCTGCTGAAGCTCTCGCAATACCCTCTTCCCGCGAAGCAGATCCGCGAACTGGCGGCGCATTGCAGCCGCATCCTCGTGGTCGAGGACGGCCAGCCCTTCGTTGAAGAGCAGGTCCGTGCGCTGCTGGGGGCAGGCTATCCCGTTTGCGGGCGCCTGACCGGCGACCTGCCCCGCACCGGCGAACTGACGCCGGACTGCGTGGCAGCGGCGCTCGGCGTGCCCTGCGGTCCCGCCTTCGCCCCGGCCCGCAACCTCGCCCCGCGTCCGCCCCAGCTCTGCCAGGGCTGCGGCCACCGCGACGTCTATACGGCGCTGAACCAGGTGGCCGCGGAGTATCCGGATGCCCGCATCTTCGGCGACATCGGCTGCTACACCCTCGGCGCGCTGCCGCCGTTCCGCGCCATCGATACCTGCGTGGACATGGGTGCGTCCATCACCATGGCCAAGGGAGCCGCCGACGCCGGCGTGTATCCTGCCATCGCCGTGATCGGCGACTCTACCTTCACGCATTCCGGCATGACCGGCCTGCTGGATGCCGTCAACGACGGCTCCGACATCACGGTCATCATCAGCGACAACCTCACGACCGCCATGACCGGCGGACAGGATTCTGCGGGCACGCATAAGTTCGAGGCCATCTGCCTCGCCCTGGGCGTGGAGCGTGAGCACCTGCACGTGGTCGTGCCCCTGCCGGCGAACATGCCGGAGATTACGCGCATCCTGCGCGAGGAAATCAATTACCACGGCGTGTCCGTCATCATTCCGCAGCGCGAGTGCATGCAGACGCTCGGCCGCAAGCTCCGTCAGAAAAAGCAGCAGTAGCCATGAAGATCGATATCAAACTTTCCGGCGTCGGAGGGCAGGGAATCCTCTCGATTGCGACCGTTATCGGTGAGGCCGCCACGGCCGCGGGCCTGCAGCTCAAGCAGGCGGAGGTGCATGGTATGAGCCAGCGCGGCGGAGACGTGCAGAGCGACCTGCGTCTTTCCACGGACGCCATCTGCAGTGACCTGATCCCGCTCGGGCAGGCTGACCTCATCATCTCCATGGAGCCGATGGAGGCGCTGCGCTATTTGCCGTACCTGGCGCCGACCGGCGCCGTGGTCACGGCCAGCCGCCCGTTCGTCAATATCCCGAATTATCCCGAAGAGGCGGCGCTGCTCGCCGAACTGGATGCGCTGCCGCATGTGGTGCGCCTGGACATCGACGCGCTCGCCCGCGAGAAGGGGCTCCCCAAGAGCGCCAACATGATCCTGCTCGGGATGGCCGCGCCGTCGCTGCCCCTGCTGCAGCCCGCGCAGCTGCGCGACGCCATCGCCCGCGTCTTCGCCCGTAAGGGGGAAGCGGTGGTGAATGCCAACCTGGAAGCTTTCGACCTGGGCTTCGAACATGCCAAGAACAGTTAGTCAGTAAGATATGATTTGGAATCCCAACAAAGAGTGCATGCCGCGCGAGCAGATGCGGCTGCTGCAGGGCAAACGCCTCCACAAGATCGTGGAGTACGTCTATCATAACGTGCCCTTCTACCGCAACAAGCTGCAGGAGATGGACCTCAGTCCGGAGGACATCCAGACGATCGACGACATCGTGAAGCTGCCGTTCACGACCAAGAAGGACCTGCGGGACAACTATCCCTTCGGCCTCCAGGCGGCGCCGCAGAGCGAAATCATCCGTATCCACGCGTCTTCCGGCACCACGGGCAATCCGACCATCGTCGGCTACACCCGCAAGGACATCAGCATCTGGAGCGAGTGCATGGCGCGTTCGTTGAGCGCCTACGGCGTCACGAGCGACGACATTTTCTCCGTGTCTTACGGTTATGGCCTGTTCACGGGCGGTCTCGGCGCACACAACGGCGTGGAGATGATCGGCGCCTCCGTCGTGCCCGCTTCGACCGGCAATACCGAGAAGCATGCGCGCCTGATCCGCGACCTCGGCATCACGGGCATCGCCTGCACGCCGTCCTACGCGCTGTATCTGGCGGAGACGATGGACAAGCTGGGGATTTCCAAGGAGGAGATCAAGCTCCGCGTGGGTGCGTTCGGCGCCGAGCCGTGGACGGAGAACATGCGTACCGAGATCCAGGACCGCCTGGGCCTGAAGGGCTTCAACCTGTACGGCCTGAGCGAGGTCATGGGACCGAGCGTGAGCTACGAGTGCGACGAGCAGCATGGATCCCACATCAACGAGGACCACTTCTTCCCGGAGATCATCGATCCGGTCACGCTGGAGCCGGTGCCCGCCGGGCAGACGGGCGAGCTGGTGTTTACGACCCTCACCAAGGAGGGCATGCCGGTCATCCGCTATCGCACGCGCGACCTCTGCGCGCTCCTGCCGGGCGAGTGCCCCTGCGGGCGCACCAACGTGCGCATGTCCGCCATCCAGGGCCGTACGGACGACATGCTCATCATCCGCGGCATCAACGTCTTCCCGTCCCAGGTGGAGAGCGTGGTGCTGACGATGAAGGAGTTCGCTCCGGTCTATATGCTCATCGTGGACCGCGTCAACAACCTCGACACCCTGGTGGTGCAGGTGGAGCTGCGGCCCGACGTCTTCAACGCGACCCTCGACACGCCGGCCGCCATCGAGGAGCTCGAGCAGGGCTTCGCGGGCAAGCTGCGCAGCGTGCTGAGCATCAACGCCAAGGTGCAGATCAAGGCCCCCGGCACCATCGAGCGTAGCCAGGGCAAGAGCTCGCACGTCATCGACAAACGTAAACTCTATTGACACTGAATACTATGACCATCAGACAGTTATCTATCTTTATCGAGAACCAGTCCGGCACCTTGCAGAAGGTGCTGGAGCAGATTCGCAAGTCCGACATCCAGATCATTGCCTGCACGATCGCCGACACGGCGGAGTACGGTCTGTTCCGTATCATCTGCAGCGAGCCCGAGCGTGCCTGCAAGGAGTTGAAGGCGGCCGGCGTGGCCGTCGCCATTTCCGACGTCTATGCTATCGAGCTGGACAACCAGCCCGGCGGGGCCGCCAACGTGGTGAGCGTGTTCAGTGAGGCCGGCATCGGCATCACCTACATGTACGCTTTCCTGTTGGACGGCCGCGGCATCTTGATCTTCAAGACGTCCCAGACTGCCGAGACCGAGGCCGCCATCCGCGCCCACGGCCTCCGCTGCCTGTCGGAAGCTGATTTGCCGGTTAACGCTTAGATAGCGCCGCCTTGATATTAGCGGCGGCGATTTCTGGTTTCATAGCGTCCTGGAGGGGGAGATTGGCGGGGGAGACGGGAATGAGATCGGCGAAGCCGGCTTCCAGCAGTGCGTCGGCGTCTGCGATGGCGCCGGAGGCGAGTGCGACGGGGATGCCGCGGGCGCGGCGGAGGACGCCGCAGGGGACCTTGCCGAGCAGGGTCTGGGCATCCGAGCGGCCTTCGCCGGTAAGAATCCAATCTGCATCTTGAATGGCCTGGTCGAACCCGACCAGGTCCATTATTTTATCCACGCCGCTGGTCATGACGGCGCCGGCGTAAGCCATCAGGGCGCCACCCAGGCCGCCAGCCGCGCCGGCACCGGGAAGGGCGGAGACGTCCGTTCCCGTTTCCCGGGCGAAGAGCCCGGCGAGCTCCGTCATTCGCTGCTCCAGCAGTTCCACGTCAGCGGGAGATGCCCCTTTTTGGGGCGCGAAGACGCGGGCGGCGCCGTCCGGGCCGATGAAGGGCGCCCGCACGTCGCAGAGCAGTTCGAAATCGGCCTCTTGCAGTGCCTGGCGTATGCCCGGGACCGCGAGCATGCCGGCGCCGCCGTCGCAGGTAGCGCTGCCGCCCAGTCCGATGAGGAAGCGGCGGCAGCCGTCCCGGTACGCCGCCAGGATCAGTTCGCCGACGCCGCGGGTGGTGGCCGTCAGCGGATTCCTTTCCGCGGGGAAAAGCAGCCCCAGCCCGCAGGCCTGGGCGACCTCAATGATCGCCAGATCGCGCGCAGTGCCGTATTTCGCGCGGATGCGCCGCCCCAGCGGGTCGGAGACGGTTGCCTCGCGCAGTTCGCCGCCCAGCGCGTCCGTGAGGATCTCCAGCGTCCCTTCGCCGCCGTCGGCGAGGGGAAGCGTCACGACCTCCGCGTCCGGCCAGGCCGCGCGGATCCCCGCCGCCATGGCGGATGCCACCTCCCGGGCCGGGAGGCAACCTTTGTACGAATCCGGTGCGATGACGATTTTCATGCTATTGCAAAGTTAGTCAAATAAAATGTATCTTTGTCCAGACCGTTAATAACCATTTATCCATGAAAACCAATGTATTGATTGCTGCGCTCGTCGCACTTTCCTTTTTGGCCGGCTGTACGGCGCAGCAGGCGCCCGTCGCGTCGCTGGACGACCTTTTCCTGACCCGCCGGAGCATCCGCTCCTATGAGCCCGGCCGGACCATTTCCGAAGCGCAGGTGCGCGAGCTGCTGACCGCGGCGCAGAATGCCCCTTCCTGGGCGAATCAGCAGCCGAGCAAGTATTACGTGGCCATCAGCCCCGAGAAGCAGGCGGCCGTGCTGGAAATGATCGGCGGCAACAAGGACCGCGTGCTCAATGCGCCCGTGATGATTGTGTCCACCTTCGAGAAGGGCAAATCCGGCTTCTTCCGCGGCAATCCCGCCAATGACGCCGGCGATTTCTGGGGCGCCTACGACAACGGCCTCAGCAACGCCTATCTCATCCTGAAGGCCCGCGACATGGGCTTCGACACCCTGATCATGGGCATGCGTGAATCCGACAAGCTCCGCGAACTCTTCAACATCCCCGAGAACGAAGCCATTCTGGCCGTCATCGCCCTCGGCTACCGTGCCGAAGAGCCCAACATGCCCGTCCACCGTCCGCTGGACGAGGTGGTCAAGTTCTTCTAGAACGCTTCGTCCCCGTACATTTCCGGCTGATCGGCGAGGTGCTGGTCAGCCGTTTTGTCGATGACGCCGTCGAAGCCGGTGAGGGCGGCGAAGGGGGCGAACTGCGCGGCGCGCTCGGCCCTGGACATGCGGGGATGGCGCCGCGGATCCGGGTCCGGGTGCGGCAGGGTGATGATGTCGTCGTAGCGATGGTCGAAATCCGTCATGCCTTGTGTCCTCCTACCTGTTTGTTGCGTTCGCGCCCGGTGGCGCCTTCGTCGAAGTTGGTGCCCGTGAGAATGGCGTTCTTGCCGTATTTCCGCCGGATGGCGAGAATGGCCTCCTGGCGGCTGCGCTCGCGCGTGGCATCCTCCGCCGGCTCCTCGAAAAGATCCAGCTGGACGGCCTGCACCTTGGATTCGTCCACCAGGTGGGCCGCCACCACGTACATGCGCCGAACCAGCAGCTGACGGTCCACGATGCGGTCGAAAAGGTCCAGCACGGCCTCGGCGATCATGCGGGTGGAAGAGGTCGGGCGGGGCAGGTTGACGGAGCCGTGGGCCGGCTTCGGAACGGGGCGTCCGTACCAGTCCTGGGAGACGGGACCCTTGTAGCGTGCCTTGATGGCCGGATCCGTGAGGCTGGTCACGTCGTAGCCGACGCTCAGGACCATCTGGTCCGTGACCAGCCCCTTCTCCACCAGGCTGAGCACGAGTTGTTCCGTCATTTCGTGGATGACCACGCGCGCTTTCTTGAAGGTATAGGGCTCGGTCAGCACCTGCCCGCTCTGCAGGCTGCTGGTCGCGGGACGGTAGGCCCGGATGTCGGCCATGGTGCAGGGCTCCCAGCCCCAGGCGTGGTCGATCAGCAGTTCGGCATTGACGCCGAACAATTTGTACAGGAACTCCTGGTTGTATTTCTCGTAGGGCTGGCCCAGCGAGCAGCGGGCCACGTCGCCGAGGGTGTAGAGTCCGTTGGATTCCAGTTTTGCGGCGATGCCGCGCCCGATGCGCCAGAAGTCCGTCAGGGGGCGGTGGGTCCAGTATTTCCGGCGGTAGCCCATTTCGTCCAGCTCCGCGATGCGCACCCCGTCCGCGTCCGCCGGGCTGTGCTTCGCCTCGATGTCCATCGCAATCTTGCAGAGGTACAGGTTCGGACCGATGCCGGCCGTGGCGGTGATGCCCGTTTCCGCGAGCACCTCGCGGACGAGCTTGCGTGCAAAATCGTGCGCGGAGAGCTTGTAGGCCTTCAGGTAGTCGGTGGCGTCGATGAAGACCTCGTCGATGGAATAGACCTGGATGTCCTCGGGCGAGACGTAGCGTAGGTAGATGCCGTAAATCCGGGCGCTGACTTCCATGTAGTGCGCCATCCGCGGCGGCGCGACGACGTAGTCCAGCTCCAGCGACGGGTCGGCCTGGAGCTGGGAATGGATGCTGCTCTTGCCGCTGAACCGCCGTCCGGGAGCGTTGGCGCGCCGGTCGGCATTGATGCGGCGAACCGCCTGCACGACTTCGAAGAGCCGCGCGCGCCCGGCGATGCCGTAACTCTTGAGCGACGGCGAGACGGCCAGGCAGATGGTCTTCTCCGTGCGCGTCGGGTCCGCCACCACGAGGTGGGTGTCCAGCGGGTCCAGTCCCATCGCCACGCACTCCGCGGAGGCGTAGAACGACTTCAGGTCGATGGCGATGTAGGTGCGGGTCGGGGATGACATATCACAAATTTAGCATTATTTATTTATATTTGTAGGAAACAACCACATACCGTTATGATCAGAATCGCCATCGTCGGAAGCGGCTGGATCGTGCCCGACATGCAGAAGGCCATGCAGGCCGTCCAGGATTATGAGATCGTTGCCATCTGCGCCCGCAGCCTGGAGAAGGCCGGCCGCTTCGGCATCCCGAATCTCTACACCGACTACGCGGAAATGCTGACCCGCACCGACATCGATTTCGTCTATGTCGCGCTGCCCAATTCGCTCCACTTCAGCGCGGCGAAGCAGGCCCTGCTGGCCGGCAAGAACGTCCTTTGCGAGAAGCCTTTCACTTCGACCGTGGAGCAGGCGGCGGAGCTGTTTGCAATCGCGAAAGAGCGTGATCTATACATCTTTGAGGCCATCTCCAACATCCACCTGCCGAACTTCTTCAAAGTGCGCGAGCTGCTGCCGCAGATCGGCCCCGTGCGCCTGGTGCACGCCGACTACGACGAACATTTCGGCCGCTACGACGAATACCTCGCCGGTGCGGAGATTCCCGTACTCACGCAGGAGTATGAGGGCGGCGCACTGCGCGATATCAACATCTACTGCCTGCACATCGTACTGGCGCTCTACGGCCGTCCGGACACGGTCTATTATGCCGCCAACAGCACCGGGCGCCATGCCGTCGCCACTTCCGGCGCGGCCACGCTGACCTGGAAGAGCGGCGTGACGGCCGTCTGCACGGCCTCGATGGACTCCGACGGCCTGCGCGGCTTCTACTTCCAGGGGGAGAAGGGCGCCATCCGCGTCTATGGACTCCCGAATTTCTTCACGAAAGTGGAGCTGATGCTGCCCGGGCAGGAGCCGCAGTACTTCGAACTGAACCGCTACGAGCACCGGCTCTGCCACCAGCTGGAGGTTTACCGCGACATCTTTCTCGCCCGCGACCGCAAGGCACAGGAAGCACTGCAGGCGCAGACGATGCTGATCATGGAGACGATCGTGCGTCTCGAACAATCCATGCCGCAGTAAGCCATGCGCGCGCTGACACTCCTGCTCGGCTGCCTGCTCGTCACGGCGTTCCGGCCCGTCTTCACGGCGGAGCCGATCCCGCCGCAGGTGGAAGCGCGTATGCGGGGGAGCAGCTACCCGTACGGGGCGGCCGTCAGTTTGAGCGAATTGCGCTACCTGCGCCTGTCCTATTACGATTTCAACGGCGTGCCGCAGACCGGCGAGATGGTGTGCAACGCCGCCATCGCGCAGGATCTCCTGGAGATCTTCCAGGCCCTCTACGAAGCGGAATACCCCATCCGGAGCATCCGGCTGGTGGATGATTTCGGGGCGTCGGACGACGCCTCCATGCTCGCGGACAATACGTCCTGCTTCAATTACCGTCTGGTCCCTGGCCAGAGCAACATGTCCCGCCATGCGCTCGGCATGGCGGTGGACGTGAATCCCTTCGAGAATCCTTACATCGATACGAAAGGCGTGGTCCGGCCGCCGGAGGCGGAGCGCTATGTGGACCGCACGGCGGACTTCCCGCACAAGATCGACCGGGACGACCTCTGCTGCCGCCTCTTCCTCGCGCACGGATTCATCTGGGGCGGGGGATGGGCGCGTTCGAAAGACTACCAACATTTCCAGAAATAAACCAATTAACCATATCCGTTATGAGAAATACCTGTTTGTCATTCCTTCCTTTGCTGTTGCTGGCCGCCTGCTGCCGTCCTGCCGCATCGGACTTGAAACTCAACGACCTGGAGTATTTCGAGCGCCAGGGCGTGAACGTGCTGGTCTATAGCAATACCTTCTCCGGCGGCTTCAACGACGAGAAGAACTCCGGCATCGAGATCATCCATCATGGCGTGCGCACCGTCCAGGGCGGCGCCGTGCGCCTCTCCAACACGCCGGAGCAGTGGGACCTGGTCCCCGAGACGACCGTCCGCAACGTGAAGCGCGAGGATGGCGCCATCGAGGTGGGCCTGCGCTATCCGCACTATGATTTCGATTCGCGCATCGTCGCCACCGCCGTCGGCAATGCCGTCCGGATCGACGTCTATCTGGACAAGCCGCTGCCCGCCGAACTGGAAGGCGACGCCGGCTTCAACCTCGAATTCCTGCCTTCCCAGTACTGGAACAAGGCATACTTGATGGACGGCAAGGCCAACCGCTTCCCGCGCTACGCCGCCAGCCTGACGACCACGCGTCCCAATGAGGAGAAGGTCTATCAGTACAAGGGGTATAAGACTTACGACGACCGCGGGACAGGGCGTTTCGTGGATCCGCTTCCGCTCTCGACCGGCCATGAGCTCATCCTGGCGCCGGACGATCCGGAGCGCCTGATCAAGGTCAGCAGCGAGGATGCGGAGTTGAATCTCTACGACGGCCGCCTGCTGGCGCAGAACGGCTGGTACGTGCTGCGCAGCCTGCTGCCTGCCGGCCAGACCGGCAAGGTGCTGAGCTGGACCGTGGAGCCGAACGCCATCCCCGGATGGACGCGCGAGCCGAACGTGGGCTTCTCACAGGTGGGCTACCTGCCCGGCCAGCAGAAGGTGGCGGTCATCGAGCTGGACAAGCTCGACAAGCCGCGTGCGACCGCCGAGGTGTGGAAAGTGAAGGAGGACGGCACCACCGCCCGCGCCTTCTCCGGCCCGGTCAGGTCCTGGGGCATGTACTACAAGTACAATTATGTCAAATTCGACTTCAGCGACGTGCGGGAGCCGGGTGTATATTTCCTGAAATACGGCGATGTGCAGACCAACGACTTCATCATCGGCGACGACGTGCTGGACCGCATCACGGATGCCACGAGCGACGTCTGGATCCCGATCCACATGAACCACATGATGGTCAACGAGGCCTATCGCATCTGGCACGGAGAGCCGTTCAAGGAGGGTTACCTCCAGGCACCCGCCAACACGGACCACTTCGACCTCCACAGCCAGGGGCAGATTGACACCAAATACAAGGCGTACGAGCTGATCCCCGGCCTGAACGTGGGCGGCTTCTTCGACGCCGGAGATTTCGATATCGAGACGGGCTCCAACATCAGCGTGGTCCGCAGTCTGGTGGAGGCGTGGGAGCTCTTCCGCAACAAACGCGACGAGACCTTCGTCAGCGAGGAGCAGCGCTATGTGGACCTGCACCGCCCGGACGGAGTGCCCGACGTGCTGCAGTACATCGAACACGGCGTGCTGAACCTGGTGGCCCAGGCCGAGAACATCGGCCACATGTCCCAGACGCTGTCCAACTCCGTGCTGGACAACTACCACCACCTCGGCGACGCGGCCGCCATCACGGACGGTCTGCACTACGACCCGCGCCTAAAACCGTACCAGAAGTCGGCGGACGGCAAGTCCAGCGGCACGCCGGACGACATGTGGGCCTTCACGACCCGCAATCCCGGCCTGGACCTCCAGGCGGCGACCATGTTCGCGGCGGCCAGCCGCGCCCTGGCGGGTTACAACGATGACCTGGCCGGGCGTGCGCTCGCGCAGTCCAAGCGCCTGATGAAGGAGGGAACGGAGCTGCTCGCCAAGAGTCCGATGGGTGCCCGCATGCGCGGCCGCGGCGGCTTCGGCAACATGTCCACCAACCTGCAGCTCTACGTCTCGACGGGCGAGCAGCACTACCTGGACGACTTCCAGGAGAAGATCTGGCCGGCGCTCGACCGGAACGTGGAATTCTCCATCCAGCCTGCCCTGGACGCCATCCCGTACCTGGACGAAGCCTACAAGGAGAGACTCCGTCCCTATGTGGAAGAGTATAAGGTGTATCTGGACAGCCTCGAATACGACAATCCTTACGGCGTTCCCATCGGCAAGGGCAACTGGGCGTCCAGCGGCTCCGTCGTGAGTTTCGGCACCACAGCCAGCTTCGCAAGCAAGTATTACCCGGACATCGTTAGCCCGGAATACGCGCTCAAAGCCGCCGGCTACATGTTTGGCTGCCACCCGTACCACAATTATTCCCTGGTGGCCGCGGTCGGCGCCACGCGCCCCAAGCAGGTGTTCTACGGCAACAACCGAGCGGACTTCTCCTTCATTCCGGGTAACGTCGCGCCGGGCGTGCTGTTCCGTCACCCCGATCATTTCGAGAACTTCGACGACTGGCCGTTCCTGTGGGGCCAGAACGAAGGAACGATTGCCGGCAATACGGCGTATCTGATCTTCGGCGCCGCACTGCAGCATCTTGTCAAATAATACATTAAGAATGGAAAATGGCGGATTGCTCCTTGGGGCAATCCGCTTTTTTTTGTATTTTTGTATGTTCGACTCCGTTTTGATGATGAAAAGATTATTCTTCCTCTTGCTGCTCTCGGCTTTTGCCTGGCGATTGTCTGCGCAGGAGACCTTTATTTTTACGCCTCAGTGGACGGCGCAGGCGCAGTTTGCTGGTTATTATGTCGCGCTTGAGAAAGGCTTTTACGACGAAGAGGGCGTGAATGTGCAGATCGTGCACCCTTCCGCCTCCCAGTCCGCCATGGAACGCATCCGCACCGACCAGAGCCACGCCACCACGCTTCAGGTCGCGCAGGCCCTGGAAATCATCGACAGCGGCGTTCCCCTCGTGAACGTTCTTCAGACTTCGATGAACAACGCGCTTGTCATCGTGTCGCGCCGCGGCAAGGACCCGCTCAAGCAGCATGGTGCCCGCGTGGGCATCTGGAATGCAGGATTCGGCCAGATGGCCATCTGCATGAGCCAGATCGAACACCTGGATTACGAATGGATCCGGTTCGACACGAACGTGACCTTGTTCGTGTCGGGGGCCCTGGACGCCACGCTCGCGATGAGTTACAACGAGTATTATCAGCTCCTCCAGACGGGCATGGACCTGACGGAGGAGAACGTATATCGTTTCTGCAACCACGGCTACAACGTCCAGGAGGATGGCGTCTATATGACGCTGAAGACCTACCGGAAAGAGAAGGACAAGGCGGAGCGCTTCGCCCGGGCCAGCCGTCGCGGCTGGGAATGGGCGGCGGAGCATCCGGAAGAAACGCTGGACATCGTGATGAAATACGTACAGCAGGAACACATCGCCACCAACCGCATCCTGCAGAAACTGATGCTGGAGGAGGTTCTCCGCCTCCAGATCGACCGGGAATCGGGTGAGCGGGAATTCCGCCTGCGGCCCGACATGGTGGAACTGGCCAGCAGCCTGATGCTCCAGTGCGGCATGCTGAAGAACGCCATTACCTATGATCAATTGACTGCCCGATGAACAAGATAACGAATTTCACCCGGCGTTCGCTGGCCGCACGCCTCAGTATCTGGGTCGTCTCCCTGGCCGCCCTTATCTTCATCGCCGCCCTGACCTACCTGTTCCTCGAATCCCGCAAGGCGGTCAAGCGCGAGGCGGTCGAACATGCCACGCAACTGCTGGACAATACCGTCCTGCGCGTCAACAATATCCTGGACAACGCCACCATCGCCGCGGACAACATCGACTGGCTGGTCTATCGCCATCTGGACAATCCGGACGCCATGTTCGACCTGAGCCGCAACGTGATACTCAACAATCCTGAACTGTACGGATGTTCCATCTCGTTCGAGCCGAATTTCTTCCCCAAGAAAGGGTTGTATTATTCCATCTATTCCTCCAACCGGGACGGATCCGTGTACAGCGAGCAGGAAGGAGATGACGAGTTCCAGTATTTCTACATGGACTGGTACCAGCTGCCGCGGCTGCTCAGCCAGCCCTGCTGGACCGAGCCCTATATGGACGTGAATGAGGAGACCCACGCAGCGGAAATGGTCACTTCCTACTGCAAGCCCCTGATCGGGGACGACGGAGCCTTTATCGGCAGCCTGTCGGTGGACCTGTCTCTCTCGTGGCTGTCCGAGACCATTTCGGCGGTGAAGCCTTATCCTAATTCCTACAGCATCGTGCTGGGCCGCGGCGGCACCTACCTGGTGCATCCCGACCCGGAGAAGCTGATGTACCAGACCATCTTCACCGAGACCCTCGAGACGCCGAATCCTGCGATCAGCGCACTGGGACATGCGATGCTGGACGGTGAAGAAGGCATGCGCGTGCTGGAGATCGACGGGGAGACGAATTATGTCTTTTTCAAGCCCGTCAAGGCGACGAATTGGAGCGTGGCCATCATCTGCCCGCAGAAGGATATTTTCGGCGCTTTCGGCCATCTGCAGCGCATCGTGCTGGCTATCGTGTTGGTCGGCCTGCTGCTGATGTTCTACGGCTGCACGAAGTTGATCGCCCGGGAACTGAAGCCGCTGCGCAAGCTGGTCGATCAGACGGACACGATCGCCGCGGGCCGATTTGACGAGACGCTGCCGGAGCCCGCGCACGACGACGAGATCGGCCAGCTGTCCCGTTCGTTCGGGCACATGCAGGCTTCGCTGGTCAATTATATCGACGAACTCACCGAGACGACCGCCAACAAGGAACGGATCGAAGGCGAGCTGCGTATCGCCCGCGAGATCCAGATGGGCATGGTGCCGCGGATCTTCCCGGCCTTCCCGCAGCGCAAGGACGTCGATCTGTACGCGCTCATGCGCCCGGCCAAGGAGGTCGGCGGCGACCTGTATGACTTCTTCATCCAGAAGGAGAAACTGTACATGTGCGTCGGAGACGTGAGCGGAAAGGGCGTGCCGGCCAGCCTGTTCATGGCTGTCGCGCGCAACCTGTTCCGCGTCGTGGCGCAGCAGGAGCTGTCTCCCGAGCAGATCGCCCACCAGATCAATGAAGCCATCAGCGAGGACAACGAGCAGATGATGTTCATGACCATGTTCATCGGCATCGTCGATCTGGAG
>JAFXUS010000055.1 GCA_017535125.1 Bacteroidales bacterium
GGTGAAGCAGGTGACGACCGCGATGGGTGAGGAAGTGCACGAGTATGGCGTGGACGTGTTCCTCGCCCCGGGCATGAACATCCACCGCAACCCGCTCTGCGGCCGCAACTTCGAGTATTTCTCCGAGGATCCGCTCCTGTCCGGCAAGATGGCCGCCGCCTACGTGCGCGGCATCCAGAGCAACGGCGTGGGCACCTCCATCAAGCACTACGCGGCGAATAACCAGGAGACCAACCGCAACGAGAACGACGCCCGCGTCAGCGAGCGCGCCCTCCGCGAGATCTACCTCAAGAACTTCGAGATCGCCGTCAAGGAGTCCGCTCCCTGGACGGTGATGTCTTCCTACAACCAGATCAACGGCGAATACACCCAGCAGAAGAAGGACCTGCTCACCACCATCCTGCGTGACGAGTGGGGCTATCAGGGCATCGTGATGACCGACTGGGGCAACAAGGCCGGCACCGTCAAGTCCGCCTGGTCCGGCAACGACCTCATGGAGCCGGGCAACCAGAACGAGATTGACCGCATCGTCGCGGGCGTCAAGGACGGCAGCCTCGCCATCGAGGACGTGGACCGCAACGTCCGCCACATGCTCGAGTACATCGTCCGCACCCCGTCCTTTGCGAAATATCAGTATTCCAACAAGCCCGACCTGAAGGCCCATGCCCAGGTGGCCCGCAAGGCCGCCGGCGAGTCCATGGTCCTGCTGCGCAACGAGGGCGTGCTGCCGCTCAAGGACGTGAAGAAGGTGGCCCTCTACGGCTCGACCTCCATCGAGTTCGTGGCCGGCGGCACCGGTTCCGGCGACGTCAACAAGGCTTATGTCGTGAACATGAAGGATGCTCTCGAGGGAGCCGGCTTCCAGCTGGACGCCCCGCTGATGGATTTCTACCAGAAGACCATCGACCTGGCCGCCGCGAACCGCGCGCTGACCGCCTCCGGTTTCAGCTGGTTCATGGGCAGCCCGCGCATCGCCGAGCCGGCCGTTCCTGAGGCCGCCATCGAAAACGAGGCGCGCAGCAACGATATCGCCATCGTGGTGCTCGGCCGCAACGCCGGCGAGGGCGCCGACCGCAAGATGATGGATGACTTCGAGCTCACTTCCATCGAGCGCGAACTCCTCCAGCACGTCAGCACCGCCTTCCACACGCAGGGCAAGAAAGTCGTCGTCGTGCTGAACATCGGCGGCGTGATCGAGACCAACTCCTGGAAGAACCTCGTGGACGCCATTCTCCTTCCCTGGTCTCCGGGCCAGGAGGGCGCCAATGCCGTCGCCGACGTGCTCACCGGCAAGGTGAATCCTTCCGGAAAGCTCCCGATGACCTTCCCGGTCAACTTCATGGACCACCCGTCCTCCGCGAACTTCCCGTTCAACTACAACCGCAACAACAGCAACCCCTTCGGTGGTTTCGGTGGTTTCGGCGGTTTCGGCGGCTTCGGCGGCCAGCAGCGTCAGCTCCAGAAAGACGTGGACTACACCAATTATGAGGAAGGTATCTATGTCGGTTACCGCTTCTTCAACACGGCGAGAGTGGATGTTTCCTATCCCTTCGGCTTCGGTCTCAGCTACACCTCCTTCGCTTACGGCAAGCCGGTCGTGAAGGCGACCGCCGACGGTTTCGAGGCCAGCATCACCGTGACCAACACCGGCAAGGTGGCCGGCAAGGAAGTGGTCGAGCTCTACGTGACGGCCCCCGAGGCCGGTCTGAACAAGCCCGCCCGCGAACTCAAGGCCTTCGCCAAGACCCGCGAGCTGAAGCCGGGCGAGAGCCAGACCCTGAAGATGAAGGTGGACAACTACGGCATCGCTTCCTTCAACGACGCCGCCTCTGCCTGGGAGGCTCCTGCCGGCACCTACAAGGTGCAGTTCGGCGCCAGTGTCGAGGACATCCGCGCCACGGCCGATTACAAACTCAAGAAAGCACAGCGCTGGCCGGTGAACGACCTGTTCAAGCTGAACCAGCCCCTGAATGAAATCAACGTAACGCGTAAATAATGAAGAAGCTCATGATTGTCGCCTCTTCCGCACTGCTCTTCGCCGCCTGCCAGGGCGGCGATCCGCAGTTGGGGAAGGCCTCCGTGGACAAGGTCCTCGGAGCGATGACCCTCGAAGAGAAGGTCCATTTCGTGATCGGCACCGGCATGGAGCTGTTCGGCGACGAGCCGAGCTCCGCCACCATCGGCGCCACCAAGAAGATCGTGCCCGGCGCCGCCGGCACGACCTATCCCATCGAACGCCTCGGCATCCCGTCCATCGTGTTGGCGGACGGCCCTGCCGGCCTGCGCATCGACCCGACCCGCGAAGGGGAGGACCGCACCTACTACTGCACCCATTTCCCGATCGGGACCCTGCTCGCTTCCACCTGGAACCAGGAACTCGTCGAGCAGGTGGGCACCGCGATGGGCGAGGAGGTGCATGAGTACGGCGCAGACGTTTATCTGGCCCCGGCCCTGAACATCCACCGCAACCCGCTGAACGGACGCAACTTCGAGTACTACTCGGAGGATCCCGTGGTGGCCGGCAAGACGGCCGCCGCCTATGTGCGCGGCGTCCAGAAGAACGACGTGGGTACCTCCATCAAGCATTTTGCCTACAACAACCAGGAGACCAACCGCACGGGCAACAACGCCATCATCAGCCAGCGCGCCCAGCGCGAGATCTACCTCAAGGGTTTCGAGATCACGATCAAGGAAGCCGATCCCTGGACGGTGATGACCTCCTACAACAAGATCAACGGCACCTACACCTCCCAGAGCCGCGACCTCGTGACCACGGTCCTGCGCGACGAGTGGGGCTACAAGGGCACCGTGATGACCGACTGGTACGGCGGTGATGACGGCGCGGCCCAGATGCGTGCCGGAAACGACATGCTCCAGCCGGGCACCAACCTGCAGTACGAACAGATCATGGCCGCCATCAAGGACGGCAGCCTCAGCGAGGCCGAACTGGACGTCTGCGTGCGCCGCTGCCTGGAGCTCGTGCTCCGCAGCCCCAAGATGAAGGGTTATGCCTACAGCAATGAGCCCGACCTCACTGCCCATGCCGCCGTGACGCGCCAGAGCGCGCTCGAAGGCATGGTCCTGCTGGAGAACAAGGGCGTGCTGCCGCTCAAGGACGTGAAGAACGTCGCCGTGTTCGGCTGCACCTCGTATGACTTCGTCGCGGGCGGCACCGGTTCCGGCAACGTGAACCGCGCCTACACCGTGTCGCTGCTCGACGGACTGAAGAACGCCGGTTTCACGGTGGACGACAGCAAGAAGGATTTCTACCTGAAGCACATCGCCGACGAGCTGGCGGCCTTCCAGGCCTCGCTCCCGGATGACGGCACTTCCGCCTTCTACCCGACGCCGCGTCCGTCCGAAATCGTTCCTGGCGCGGCTGAGCTGAACGCTTCCGCCAGGGCGAACGATATCGCCATCATCACCTTCGGCCGCAATTCCGGTGAATTCTTCGACCGCAGCGCGGCTGACTTCTCCCTCTCCGCCAAAGAGCGCCAGCTGCTGGACAACGTCACCAAGGCCTTTCACGCCGCCGGCAAGAAGGTCGTCGTGGTGCTGAACATCGGTGGCGTGATCGAGACGGCTTCCTGGAAGAACGTGCCCGACGCCGTCCTGCTGGCCTGGCAGGCCGGACAGGAGGGCGGAAACTCCGTGACCGACATCCTGACGGGCAAGCAGAGCCCTTCCGGACGTCTTCCGATGACCTTCCCGGTGCGCCTGACCGATGCCGGCTCCTCCTCCAACTTCCCGATCGACGCGGACAACAACATCTACTTCCTGAACCGCCGCGAGGATGTCGGCCAGAAGGACGTGGACCAGACAGTCTATGCCGAGGACATCTATGTGGGCTACCGCTGGTTCGACAAGAAGGATATGGCGGTTTCCTATCCCTTCGGCTACGGCCTCAGCTACACCTCCTTCGCTTACGCCGATGCGGCCGTGGAGGCCGCCGGTGACGGTTTCGAGGCTTGCGTCAAGGTGACCAATACTGGCGCCGTGGCCGGCAAGGAGGTCGTGCAGCTCTACGTGAGCGCCCCTGCCGGCGGCCTGGACAAGCCGGTCCGCGAACTCAAGGCTTTCGCCAAGACGCGCGAACTGCAGCCGGGCGAGAGCGAGGTGGTGACCCTGAAGGTGGACGGCTACGGCCTCGCTTCCTTCAATGAAGCCACGTCCGCCTGGGAGGCTGCCGCCGGCGAGTACACCCTCGCGTTCGGCGCCAGCTCCCGCGACCTGCGCGCGACAGTGCCGTTTACGCTGGCCGAGGCCAAGGCCTGGCCGGCACACAACGTGCTGGCCCCGCAGGAGCCGATCCGGAAGCTGCTGTAAACAGAGATTCGCCGGTCAAGCCGGCGAATGACGGGAAAAAGAAATCGCCGGTCGTTGAGGCCGGCGATTCTTTTTTAATCGAAATAGTGTTCGTAGGTGTCGATGCGCTGCTGGAAGTGGGCCTTGAGCGCTGACCAGCTGTAGTAGGGACCTTGGACGGGCTCCAGGCCGCGGACGAGCGTTTCTTCCTCGTTGTAATAGATCTTGACGAGCGGTTCGCCGCGTTTCTTCTTGAAGAAGACGAGCTGGAGGTTGGAGCCCATCGGGACGCGGCGGTAGCTCTGCCAGCTGTCGGACGCCTGTTCGGCGGGAACGCAGTCGCCGGGGCCGACGAGGTCCATCAGGCCGGCGAGCGGCAGGATGCCGGAGTCGTGGCCGAAACGCAGGTCGGCGGCGGTGGGGGAGTTCTTCTCCAGGGCGGCGTCGGTACGGTCGATGAAGTCGCGTAGCAGGCCGCAGGCGGCCCAGAGGTGGTTGGCGCTGAATTCGGCGGCGTTGCCCATCGAATTATAGATCCGGGAGTTGTAACAGCGGTACAGGGCGATAAGTTCTTCGATGGTGAAGAAGCGGGTGAAGATCTCCGCGTTCTCCGTCTCGGTGCACTGGCGGATGCCGCCGGTAAGGTAAATCTGGTAGATGAGATTCAGGGGATCGGTGATGAGTTCGTCAACGCGCGCGGCATCGACGGTGAAGATGGACTTCATGAAACGGGAGATGTCCAGACTGCCCTCGGCCATCTTGCGCATCATGGCGCTGCCGGCTGCGGAAATGGCATCCTGGTCATAATAGTCGTGGGCCATCAGGTCCAGGTATTTGTCGCCGGAGACGAAGTCGAACACCAGCCGCGGTGCGCGGTCGTCCAGGCTGGAGGTGAAGTTGGCCATGCTGACCAGGCAGCGGGGGATGTTGCTGGACTGGACGTGCACCTGGATGCGTTTCCGGTTGCGCCAGACGCGCGGATGGCGCTCGTAGAGACGCTGCGCGATGGCGCGGTGCTCGCGACCGCCGCGGGCGGTCAGCTCGCCGACCATGCCGACGTGGTCGTCATGGATGCGCACGACGGCTTCGTAGAGCTCCTCGCCGAGGGGCGTCAGGATGCCGGCCTCATGGGCGGCGGTCATGTACTCGAAGCCGTGCTCGGCCGAGCTCTTGGTGGCCCGGCGGGAGCCGTGACGGCCGTAGTGGCTGACGTAGAAAGGCTTGTAGCCGCGCGGAGCGGGGGTCTCGGCCGCGGGAATGTATTCGTAGGAGTGGTGGACGCCGGCGGCGCGTTCGGGGTCCTCCCGGATGGCTTCTTCGTAGTTGGTCTGCGCGGAAAGGACGGTGCAGAATAGCAGGGCGGCTGCCGCCGCGGCGAGTCTGGATATGTTCATAAGGGGCAGAATTTGTCTTTCACAAAGATAAAAACTATTTTTGCATTTTAGTAGTGTATAGAATATGGACCAACTCGAAGATATCAGAAAACGCATAGACGAAGTGGATGCGCAGATCGCCCCGCTCTTTGAGCGGCGCATGGAGCTCGTCCGCGAGATCACTGCGTTCAAATCCGCCCACGGTCTGTCAACCGCCGACCCGGCGCGTGAAGCGGAGATTCTCCGCCGCGGCGCCGCCCGCGTGCAGGACCGGGACATTCGGGAATACTACGTCAGCCTTCAGAAAGAGGTGCTGGCGCTGTCGCGCGACTGGCAGCGCCGCCTGAGCACGGGCCTGCGCGTCGCGTACAGCGGCGTGCCCGGCGCCTTCGCCTACATCGCCGCGCTGCGCCTGTATCCGGGCGCGGAGCTGGTACCGTTCGCCGGTTTTGAGGAAGCCTATCGCGCCTGCGAGCAAGGCGACTGCGACGTGACGGTGCTGCCGTTCGAGAACAGCTTCGCCGGTGAGGTTTCTTCCGTGACGGACCTGATGTTCTCCGGCTCGCTCTATGTGAACCAGGTGATCGAGGTGGAGGCGGAGCAGAACCTGCTCGGCCTGCCCGGCGCAGACAAATCGAAGATCCGCAAGGTGTACAGCCATCCCCAGGCGCTGGCCCAGTGCGTGGAATACATCAACGCGCACGGCATGGAGACGCGCGAGTCCTCCAATACCGCCGTCGCGGCCAAGCGCGTGGCGGAGAAGCAGGATCCGACTTGCGCGGCCATCGGCACCGCCGAAGCGGCCTCCCTGTACGGGCTGGAGATCCTTGAAACGCGCATCAACACCAGCCGCACCAACACGACGCGTTTCGCCGCCTTTTCGCGCATGCTGCGCCTGGATACGGTGAACAAGCGCAAGATGGACAAGCACTTCATCCTGATGTATGCCGTCAAGAATGAAGCCGGTGCCCTGGCGCAGACGCTGAACATTATCGGCGCCCACAATTTCAACATGTGCAACCTCCACAGCCGTCCCATGAAGGAACTGCTGTGGAGTTATTATTTCTTCGTCGAGCTGGACGGCGACGTGGCGACGGACGAGGGCAACAGCCTCCTGCAGGAGCTCGCCCCGTTCTGCGACCGTCTCAAGCTCGTCGGTTCCTTTTACACCCGTTAGCGTATGAAGAATTCGATCGGGGAAAGCGTCATCCTGACGGTCTTCGGCGAGAGCCACGGACCGGCCGTCGGCGTCGTGCTGGACGGCCTGGCGCCCGGCATTCCCGTCGATGAGGCCTACATCGCGGAGCAGCTGGCGCATCGCCGGCCCGCCGGCGCGGCTGACACCGCCCGCGTTGAGCCGGACCGTTTCCAGCTGGTCAGCGGCGTCTATCAGGGCCGCACGACCGGGACGCCCCTCACCATCCTGATTCCCAACGAGAACGTCCGCAGCGCGGATTACAGCGTCGTCCAGACGGTCGCGCGTCCCTCGCATGCGGATTTCACGGCCCAGGCCAAGTACCACGGATTCCAGGATCCGCGCGGCGGCGGACATTTCTCCGGCCGTGTCACGGCCGGCATCGTGGCGGCCGGCGCCATTTGCCGGCAAGCGCTCGAGCGCAAGGGCATACGCCTCGGGACGCACATCCTGCGCTGCGCCGGCGTGGAGGACGCTCCTTTCACGGACGTGGCTTCCGAGATCGGCCGTATCGAGAGCCGTCGTTTCCCGCTGATCCTCGACCTCGAGGAGCAGGTGGAAGCGGCGATCCTGGCCGCGAAAGCGGAACAGGACTCGGTCGGCGGCGTCATTCAGACCGGCATCAGCGGCCTGCCCGCCGGGCTGGGGGAGCCCTGGTTCGATTCGCTGGAGGGCGTGCTCGCCCGTGCGGCGTTCGCCGTGGGCGGCGTCAAGGGCATCGAATTCGGCGACGGTTTCGGCCTCGCGTCCCTGCGCGGTTCGCAGGCCAACGACCCCTTCCGGATGCAGGACGGGCGGGTGGTCACGGAGACCAACCGTAACGGCGGCATCAACGGCGGCATCACCAACGGGATGCCCGTCATCTTCAATTTGGCAGTCAAACCCACGCCGTCCATCGCCCGCGCCCAGCGTACGGTGGATTTCGTGGCGGGAAAAGATGTGGAACTGGCCCTCACCGGGCGGCATGATCCGGCCATCATCCGGCGGATCTGCCCCGTGGTGACGGCGCTGGTGTCCGTGGTGCTGTGCGACCAGCTCGCCCTGCGCTTCGGCACCGATTACCTTGCAGCGGAATGACGAAAGGATTCATCAATTACCGGCGTGTGCTCATCGTGGGCCTCGGCATGATCGGCGGCTCGTACGCCCAGAAGCTCAGTGCGCTGGGCTTCGAAGTGGGCGCGCTCGCACGCCGTCAGTCCACGATTGACTATGCGCTGGAGCATGGCTTCATCGCCCATGGGCAGACCGAGGTCACGCGCGAATATGTCTCACAGTTCGACCTGGTGGTGTTTGCCCTCTATCCGAAGGCTTTCGTGGAGTGGGTCCGCCAGTACCAGGATTTCTTCCAGCCGGGCGCCGTGATCACGGATGTGACCGGCGTGAAGCGGGCGCTGGTCCCGACCGTGCAGGAGATGCTTCGTCCGGACGTGGAGTTCGTGCCGGCGCACCCGATGGCCGGCCGCGAGCGCTCCGGCGTGGAGTACGCCGACTGCCGCGTGTTCGCGGACGCCAACTTCATTATCACGCCCACGGAGCGGAATACCCCGGAGGGGATCGAACTCGTGCGTACGCTGGGCTGCATCCTCGGTTTCCGGCATATCGCCGTGCTGACGCCCGAGGCGCATGACGAGATGATCGGCTTCCTCTCGCAGCTCACGCACTGCATCGCCGTGGTACTGATGGACTGCAAGGATTCCGAGCACCTGGCGGAGTACACGGGCGACTCGTTCCGCGACCTCACGCGCATCGCCCGGATCAACGAGAACCTGTGGACGGAGCTCTTCATGGACAACCGGGACGAGCTGCTGTCGCAGATGGACCTCTTCCTCGACAAGTTCGTGCAGTTGCGCGACGCGCTGAAGGCGGGGGACGAAGAGACGATGAAGGAGATGATGCGCCTGTCTTCGTACCGGCGTTCTTTCTTTGACAAAAAGTAGTTGACTATGAATATGATTTTCAAGCGCAAGCTGCCGATTCCCAAGGAGATCAAGGAGATGTATCCGATTTCCCCGGAGGGTGCGGCCGCCAAGCGCCAGAATGACGAAACGATACGCTCCGTCCTTTCCGGCGAGAGCAAGAAGCTGCTGCTCGTGATCGGTCCCTGCTCGGCCGACCGGGAGGATGCGGTGATCGAGTATATTTCCCGCCTGCGGCCCCTGCAGGACCGCGTGGCGGACAAGATCGTGATCGTGCCGCGCATCTATACCAACAAGCCGCGCACGACCGGCGCCGGCTACAAAGGCATGCTGCACCAGCCGAACCCGCAGGCTCAGTCGGACATGCTCCGCGGCCTGATTTCCATCCGCAAGCTGCACATGCGCGCGATCAACGAGACCGGGTTCTCCTGCGCGGACGAGATGCTCTATCCGGAGCATCACCGCTTCGTGGACGACGTGCTGTCGTACGTGGCCGTGGGCGCCCGTTCGGTGGAGGACCAGCAGCATCGCATGACGGCGAGCGGCCTGGACATTCCCGTGGGCATGAAGAATCCGACGGGCGGCGACCTCTCCGTGATGATGAACGCGCTGAAGGCTGCTCAGAGCGGCCACATGTTCATTTACCGCAACTGGGAGGTGGAGAGCAAGGGAAATCCTTTCGCGCACGCCATCCTGCGCGGCTATGTCGATTCTCACGGCATTTCGCATCCGAACTACCATTATGAGGACCTGGCCCGCCTGAGCGCGTTGTACCAGGAGAGCAAACTGGTCAATCCGGCCGTGCTCGTGGACACGAACCACAGCAATTCGGGCAAGCGTTACGCCGAGCAGATCCGCATCGCCAAGGAAGTGCTGCACAGCACCCGCCACAGCGACGAGATCCACTCGCTGGTCAAGGGCCTGATGATCGAATCCTATCTTGAAGACGGCTGCCAGAAGCCCGAGGAGGGCGTTTACGGCAAGTCCATCACCGATCCCTGCCTCGGCTGGGAAAAGACCGAGCGCCTCGTCCTCGACCTGGCTGACCTCTGGGTCTAGTTCTATACGCCAGCCAGACGCAAAACGTCCGACAGCTTCCCGCTTGTCGGACGTTTTCGTCTGGCTACGGCTTCCGGTCCTGGCAGCAGCCGTCCCTCACGCACAACTCCGCACGGCCCCCGACTCCGCGGGGCCAACGTGCGCAGGCCCGCGCACGGCCCACACACTGGCTGCTGCGACTCCTTTATTATCCAGCTACCGCGGAATGATTGCTCCTTGTGTCCCAAAATACGGGACACAAGGAGCAATTTGACGGGTAAAACGCACGTTGTGTCCCCTGTTTTGGGACACAACGCACAGTTGGATACTTATCCCAGTATCAGCCGGAAGAGCTTGTAGAGCTTGTACGGCATGTAACGGAAGGGTAGGTCGAGGCGACGCGGGGTGATGATGACGGCGCGTTCGTGGGTGAAGGCGTCGAAGCTCAGCTTTCCGTGATAATGGCCCATGCCGGAGTTGCCGACGCCGCCGAAAGGCACCTTCTCGTTGACGATGTGCATGATGGTGTCGTTGATGCACGCGCCGCCGGATGAGGTGCGGCGTACGACCTCCTTTCCGTCGCTCAGTTTTCCAAAGAAATACAGCGCCAGCGGCTTCTCGCGGCCGTTCACGAAGGCGACGGCGTCGTCCAGCGCGTCGTAGCTGCAGACCGGCAGGACCGGGCCGAAGATCTCCGTGGTCATCACGGGGCTGTCCGGGGCCGGGTCGAGCACGACCGTGGGCTCGATGTAGCGGGTGGCGGCGTCCATTTTGCCGCCCCGTACTGTTCCGGACAACTCCGGACCGGAAATGTAGGACGCGACGCGCGCGAAGGCCTTGTCGCTGACCAGTCGCACGAAGTGCTCCGTCTCCTGCGGATTCTCGCCCAGCAGGGCGTGCACCTGACGGAAATATTCATCCACGAAGGCGTCTCGTATCTTCCTGTCAATCAATACGTAATCCGGCGCAATGCAAGTCTGCCCGGCGTTCAGGGCCTTACCCCAGGCCAAGCGCTTCGCAGCCAGCTTGATGTCCGCATCCGCGGTGACGAAGCAGGGGCTCTTGCCACCCAGCTCCAGCACGACCGGGGTCAGGTTATTCGCGGCCGCGGCCATCACCGTGCGGCCCAGGACTGGACTGCCGGTGAAGAAGATGATGTCCCAGCGCAGGTCCAATAGCTGCGCATTGACCTCGCGGTTACCCTGCACCACGGCGATATAGCGCTCGTCGAAGGTGGCGCTGATCATCTCTTTGATCACGCGCGAGACGTTCGGCACGTACGGAGAAGGCTTCAACAGGACCGTGCAGCCCGCGGAGATGGCGCCTACGAGCGGATTGAGCAGCAGCTGGAAGGGATAATTCCACGGCGCGATGATGAGCGCGCTGCCGAGCGGCTCAGTGACGATGCGGCTGCGCGACGGCAGCATCTGCATCGGGGTAGGCTTGCATTTCGTGCGTGCCCAGCGGGAGAGGTGCGCGAGGTGATTGCGGATTTCTCCGGTCACGAGGCTGACTTCCGTCAGGAAGGCCTCCGGCTCGGATTTGTGCAGGTCACTCCAGAGGGCCTCATAGAGCGGCTTCTCCCATTGCTTGATGGCGGCGAGCAGTTTGCGGAGCATCTCCTTGCGGAAATGCAGGTCCAGGGTGGCGCCGGTGGCGAAATATTCGCGGTGGAGCTTGTTCAGCTCCTGAATGCGCCCGGGTGCGGTATTGGTCATGGAACTACTGTTTCTTCTCGTAGAGGAAGCGGCGGATCTTGTGGGTGGCGGTTTTGCTGAAGGGCTCCTTCTGGATCTCGACGTCCTTGATCTTGGAGAAACGGCTGACCTTTTCGTTGACGAAGTCGAGGACGGCCTGGCGCTTCTTCTCCAGTTCTTCGATGAATTTGTCCTGACCCTCGAGGTTCCAGTCCAGGACGTTGTCCTCGAACTTGATCAGGGCGATCAGCTGGCCGTTGCGCTCGATGACCAGCGATTCGCCGATGCCGTCGAAGCTGTTGATCACGTGCTCGATCTCCTCAGGATAAATATTTTCGCCGGAGGCGCCCACGATCATGTTGCGCAGGCGGCCGCGGATGAAGAAACGGCCTTTGGCGTCGATGGAAGCGAGGTCACCGGTGTGGAACCAGCCATCCTGGGTAAGCACGGACTGCGTGCGCTCGTAATCTTTATAATAACCCATCATCACGTTCGGGCCCTTGGCGATTACCTCGCCGAGCCCGGTCTCCGGGTTCACGTTGTCCAGGCGGACCTGCACGCCGTGGCAGGGGAGGCCGGTGGAGCCGACCTTCGTCTTGAACGGGGGAGCGCCGCAGACGAGGGGCGCGCACTCCGTGAGACCGAAGCCGATGCCGTAAGGGAAATGGGCGCGATGCAGGAAGGTCTCCACCTCGGGGTCGAGCTTGGCACCGCCGATGCCGAAGAAGTGCAGGCGGCCGCCGAAGGTGCTGCGCAGCTTGAAGCCGACCAGCGTGCAGAGCAGGCGGGGAGCATGCTGTTCCAAATAGGTCAAAAACTTGCTGCCGCGGATGGTCGGGACGATGCTGGTCTTGTACATCTTCTCGATGATGAGCGGAACGGACAGGATCGTCGTGGGACGGACCTCCTTGAGCGTCTGCTTGAGGATGGTCGGGGTGGGGACGCGCTGGAGGTAGCAGACGCGCGCGCCCACGGAGAAGGGGTACAGCAGGCCGAGCGTCAGCTCGTAGGTGTGGGCCATCGGGAGGATGGACAGGAAGACGGAACGCTTGTTCTCCGGCTGCGCATACCAGGAATCCAGGACCGTTGCGCAGAAATTGCGGTGACTCAGCATCACGCCTTTCGCAGCACCGGTGGTGCCGGAAGTATAGATGAGCGCCGCCATGTCCATGGGGTTGGGCGTGGCCACGCGTCCGTCGCATGTGAAAGCGGCGTCATCGTGCTTGATGAACTCGAAGGTCTCGATGTCGATCACGAGACTCAGGCGCGCCATCGCCGCGTCGCTGATTTTCTTGAGCTGGCGGCGGGAGACGAAGATGGCTTTGGACTCCGAATGCTCGAGGATGCTCTCCACTTCGCTGGAAGACAGCTCGTTGAGCATCGGGACGGCGATGCGTCCGTAGGCCGTGATGGCGAAGAAGGCGATGCCCCAGTGGGGCATGTTCTCCGACAGGATGGCCACCTTGTCGCTGACGCCGATGCCGAAATTGCACAGGATGCGGGAGAGGTTGTCGACGCTCTCGCGGTAACGGGCGTAGGTGTACTGCTGCCCGCCGGTCGTAAACTCGGCGGCGGTGCGTTTGGCGAATTTTAACGAAGCGTAGTCGTATAAATCGGAAAGGGTCTTGAAATCGTGTCGCATCAGTGGGTGACGTAGTTTTCCGGATACCGGGCGCCCAGGTCCATCGCCTCATAAATCTTCTGGATGCGGCGCGTGTCAGCGGCGGCGTCATCGGTGAGCGGGAACTTCTGCCCACGCCCGATGCGTTTGCGTTTCCAGTCGAAATAACCCAGATAGACGGGCACGCCTGCCTCGCGGGCGATCAGGTGGTAGCCGGTTTTCCAGCGTTTGACGGGTTTGCGGGTACCTTCCGGGGCGATGGCGAGGTGGAAGGTATCACGGTTTTTCATTTCAGTAATCAGGCTGCGTACCAGTGCGCCGGAGTTGCCCCGGTCGACGGGCACGCCGCCCATGGCCTTCAGGATCCAGCCCAGGGGCGGGAAGAACATCTCCTTCTTGATCATGCAGAGTCCGTCGCCTCCGATGGACTTGAAGTACAGGTAGGAGATCAGGAAATCCCAGACCGTGGTGTGGGGGACGCCGAGGATGATGCACTTGTTCTCCTCGGGCAGCGGCTCCACGGCCGTCCAACCGAGCTTGCGAAGTGCCCAGCCGCAGAATTTACGCCAACCCATGGGGATGAAGCTTTTGGTATTCGGCGAGCCCCTCGGCGAGGATGGTGAGTGCCTTGCGCAGGGCGGGGACCTCCAGGACGTAGGCGATGCGGACGTGGTTGCGGCCCACGCCGGGAGTCTTGTAGAAGGACGCGGCCGGGGTCACCATGGTGGTGGCTCCGTCGCGGTTGAAATCAGTCAGCATCCAGCGGGCGAAGTCTTCCGCGTTCTCGACCGGCAGCTCCACGACGGTGTAGAAGGCGCCGTAGGGCTTGGGGGCGAAGACGCCGGGGATGGCGTTCAGCATTTCGACGGCGCAGTCGCGCCGGCGAATGTATTCTTCGCGGACTTCGTCGAAATAGGACTGCGGCGTGTCGAGCGCGCCGATGGCGGCGTACTGGCCGAGCACGGGCGGGCAGAGGCGGGACTGGGCGAACTTGAGCGCTGCGGCCATCACGTCCTTGTTGTGCGAGACGATGCAGCCGATGCGGGCGCCGCAGAGGTTGTAGCGCTTGGACACGGAATCGACCAGGATGACGTTCTGCTCGCAGCCCGGGATGTTCATCGCGGAGAAATGCGGCTCGTCGGTGTAGCAGAACTCGCGGTACACCTCGTCGGAAATGAGGAAGAGGTCGTGGCGCTTGCAGAAGTCGCCGATCTGGAGCATCTCCTCCTTGGTGAAGAGCTTGCCGGACGGGTTGCACGGGTTGCTGATCAGCACGGCGCGGGTCTTCGGGGTCACGAGCTTCTCGAACTCGGCGATGTCGGGGACCTTGAAGCCCTCGCGGATATCGGTCGGAACGGCCTTCAGGGTGATGCCGTTCAGGTAGGCGAACGTCTGGTAATTGGTGTAGAAGGGCTCCACGACGATGATCTCGTCGCCGGGATCGGCGGCCACCTGCATGGCCACGGCGAAGGCCTCGCTGCCGGCCACGTCGATGAGCAGTTCGCTCACCTCGATGTCGATGCCGATCTTCTTGTAGTACTTCTCCACCATGCCCTCGCGGAGCTCGATGAGGCCCGCGGAATTGGTGTAGGAGAGGTGGTGCATGCCTTTGCACTTGTCCACCACGGCATTGAAGGCGCAGTCGGGGGACTTGATGTCCGGGGCGCCTACGTTGAGGTGGTACACATGGATACCCCGGGCCTTTGCGGCGTCGGATAGGGGGACCAGCTTGCGGATGGCGGAAGCAGGCATGGCCTGCGTCTTGGCGGAAATGTGCAGTGGCATAGGGCTACTATCTTTTAGATTATTCTTGCAAATTTACCTAATTAATTGCAAAATGCTATCTTTGTAGGAAGATATTTTTATGGAGACCATTATTAACCAGGAATTCGGCGGCGAGCGCCCGCTCTACAACCGGCACGGCCTGCGGCTGGAGAACGTTACGATCCACGCGGGGGAGTCGTCCATCAAGGAAGGCTCCGACATCGAAGCCCGCCACTGCCGTTTCGAAGGAAAATACGTCTTCTGGTGCTGCGAGAACTTCCTCGCGGCGGATTGCCATTTCACGGAAGGCGCCCGCTCCTCCCTCTGGCACAGCCGCGGGATGGAGTTGCGGGACTGCCTCCAGGAGGCGCCGAAGATGTTTCGCGAAAGCGAGGACATCCGGCTGCGCCGCGTGGTGATGCCGCACGCGCACGAGACCTTCTGGTCCTGCGCAGGAATCGACATCGAGGACGTGGAAGCCCGCGAGGCGGACTATATCTTCATGCATTGCAGTGACGTCCGCGTGCGGAACCTCAAGCTCTTCGGCAACTACGCCTTCCAGCATGCGCGCAATGTGGTAATCCGCGACAGCGACCTGCAGAGCAAGGATTCGCTCTGGGAGAGCGAGAACGTGACGGTCTATGATTCGTTCATCAACGGGGAGTATCTGGGCTGGCATTCCCGGAATCTGAAACTGGTCCGCTGCCGCATCGGCGGCACGCAGCCGCTCTGCTATATCGACGGCCTCGTGCTGGAGGACTGCACGTTCGAGCCGGACGCCGACCAGGCGCTGGAATATTCCGACGTGCAGGCCACGATCCGCGGACACGTCGTTTCCATTAAGAATCCGCGCTCGGGCCACGTCCGGGTGGAATCCTGCGGGGAAGTGATCCGCGACGCGAACGCGAAGGCGCCGGACGACTGCGTCGTCGAGATCGGAGATCCCCGATCGAGTCGGGGATGACGGATAATCAAGCGATAGCGAAAAGAACCAGCAGCTGGGCGGCGAGCACCCGCAGGAACATCGTCAGCGGATAGACCGTGGCGTAGTTGATGGAGGTGTAGTCCGTGCCGTAGGCGCCCTGCGCGAAGGCGAGCGCCGCGGGATCGGTGGTGCCGCCGGACAGCAGGCCGCAGATCTGATAGAAATTGAACTTGAAGGCGAGGCGGGCGAGCAGTCCCGTCACGAGCACCGGAATCAGGGTGATGAGCGCCCCGTACAGAATCCACCGGTAACCGCCATTCACCACGGAGCTGACGAAGCCTTCGCCGGCTCCCAGGCCCACGGCCGCCAGGAAGAAGCTGATGCCGATTTCGCGAAGCATCATGTTGGCGCTGAGGGTGGTGTAGGTGGTGATGCGCCATTTCGGGCCGATGTGCCCGAGGAGGATGGCGATGATGAGCGGACCGCCGGCGAGGCCGAGCCGGACCGGCTGCGGGATGCCCGGGAAGCGGATCGGGAGCGATCCGAAAATGACGCCGAGGGCGATGCCGAAGAAAATGGGCACGAGGTTCGGGTGGCTCAGGCTTTCGGGCTTGTTGCCGACCAGTTTCGCCACCTGGTCGATGCCTTTCGGCGTGCCGACGACCTGGATGTTGTCGCCCATCTGGAGGATGAGGTTCGGACGGGCCACGAGCTCCACGCCGGCGCGCATGACGCGGGTCACGGAAACGCCGTAGCTGGCGCGGATGTGCAGATCGCGCAAATGCTTGCCTGTCAGGGCGGAACGGGTGATGCTGAGCCGGCGTGAGACGATGTTTTCATCCTTATGGACCCAGTCCTCGAGGTGCATGGGCACCTCTTCGCCGAAGATGATGCGCACGGCGTCCACGTGGGGCTGTGAGGTCACGATGAGCACCTTGTCACCTTTTTCCAGTACCGTGTCCGGTCCGGGAATGGAAATCTCCCCGCCGCGCATGATGCGCGAAACCAGGAACATGTCGCTCATGCCGGCCATGACGTCCGAGAGGCGCTTGCCGAAGACGGCGGGATTTTCCACCTCGCAGTGCATGCGGCGCGCGGAATCCGTCGGCTTCTCGGCCTGCTCCAGGGCGGTCCTTTCGTGGTTCAGGTCGATTCTGAAAATGCTTTTCAGCAGGATGATGAGAAAGATGACGCCCAGCACGCCGAGCGGGTAGGCGACGGCGTAGGCGGAGGCCAGCCTGGCGGAAGCGGCGGCGGTCATGGCGGGCGTGTCGCCGTTGGCGGCCATGGCATCGACGAGCGTCTGCTGGCCGGCACCCAGGCCCGGGGTGTTGGTCACGGCGCCGGACATGACGCCGACCATCGTGGTGAGGCTTTCTCCCGTAATCCAGTGGATGGCGAGAGTCACGAGCACGGCGAGCAGGATCATTCCTGCGGCGAGCAGGTTCATCGTCACGCCCCCTTTCCGGAAGGACTGGAAGAAGCCGGGGCCGACCTGCAGTCCGATGGAGAAGACGAAAAGGATAAGTCCGAATTCCTTCATGAAGGCCAGCGCGACCGGGTCCGCACGGAGCCCGAAATGGCTGACGAGGATGCCCAGGAACAAGATCCAGGTGGAGCCGATCGAGATGCCTTTGATCTTGACCCTCCCGAGCAGGAGGCCTGCGCCGATGACGATGGCGAACAGCAGGATGGTATGGGCGATGCCCGTCCCCAGGAATAATTCTTTCATGTCGCAAAGATACAAAAAAGAAGAAGACGGCAGCGGAAACTGCCGTCTTCTTCAACTAGCTGCGAGCCTTATTTCTTGAAGAGCATCGGAGCCATTTCATAGAGGCAGCGACGCCAGGTCAGGAACTCGTGGGCCGTGCCCTCGGAGACGTAACCCTTGGCGTTGTAGCCGGCTTCCTGCAGCTTCTGGGCAGCGGCGCGGATCTGGTCCGGACCTTCCTTGCTGCCGCAGCCGACGAAGATGCCCTTCACGGACTTGTTGTCCAGGCCGGCGGCTGCGATCTCGTCCGGGTTGTAGGTGCCGCCGGAGAGCAGACCGAACCATGCGAACATCTCCGGACGGGCCAGGGTGATGGTGTGAGTCTCCATGCCGCCCATGGACAGACCGGCCATCGCGCGGCTCTCGCGCTTGGCGATCGTACGGAAGTGGGCGTCCACGTACGGAACGAGCTCGTCGCAGAGGACCTCCTCGAAACCGTTGTTCATCATCATGCCCATGCCACCGGCCGGACGGGCCGGACGGGCCTGCGGAGCGGGAGCGCCGGGACCTGCAGGACGGGCGTCAGGAGCACCGGGAGCGGGAGCGGCGGGACGGGCGGGAGCGGCCGGCATCTGGCCGGGACGGAAGCCCTCGTTGGTCATGCCGTAGGTCATCACGATGATGAACGGCTCGATCTTGCCGTCGGCGATCAGGTTGTCCATGATGAGGTTGGCGTGGCCCTGGACGTGCCAGGCATACTCGTTCTCACCCCAGCCGTGCTGCAGGTAGAGGACGGGATATTTCTTCTTGTTCTTCTCGTAGCCGTACGGCGTATAGACGAAGGCCTTGCGGAGCTGGTTGGTGCTCTTGGACCAGAAGAGGATCTGTTGGACGTTTCCGTGCGGGACGTCACGCTCGGCATAGAAAGCCTTGTCGTGGGCCGGAATCTCGATACCGCTCTCCCAACGGGTGGAGCCGTAGAAGTTCTCGGTGCCGGGGTCGTTGACCACGCCGCCGTCGATGGTGAGGTGATAGTAGTGGAAGCCTTCGTCCATCGGGCCGCTGGTGGTGCCCATCCAGCTGCCGTCCTCAGCTTTGTGCAGGACGGTGCCGCCGGAGCCGCCGAGGCCGAGGCTGACGATCACGGACGTGGCCTTCGGAGCGTTGACCTTGAAGCGGGCGTAGCCCTGGGAGTTGACCATCGGGTACTCCTGGCCGGGCTGGTTAAGCTCGGACGGCTTGAAGTCCTCGAGGACCACGGCGTTGTCCATCTTGGGATCGAAGCCCTTGACGGCGTTGTAGGCCTGCTTGGGCTTGTAGTTCTCGTCGAAGAGGAGGGGATAGTTGCGGACGCCCAGCCAGGAATCCTTGTCGGAGACGTTCCAGAAGGTGACGCAGTCAATCACGTCCTTGTGCTTGCGGAGCACCTGGAAGAGGTTGACGTACTGGTCCTGCTGGAGGGTGCGTTCCCAGTCGGAGACCGTGGCCTGGCCCTGGTTGAAGCGGAGACCGCCGCCCATGTCCTCATTGATGCGGATGTCGAGCTCGGTGAGGTGGATGTGGTCCACGACGGTGGAGTAGAGCTTGATGGCGTCGTCCACTTCCTTCATCGACGGGCCGTACACGTTGTAGTGGGCCTGCATGCCGATACCGTCGATCGGAACGCCGGCATCCTTCATGCGCTTGACGAGGTTGTAGATGCGGTGGCTCTTGGCGGGCTCGGCATCGTTGTAGTCGTTGTAGAAGAGGAGAGCGTTCGGGTCGGCCTCATGGGCATACTCGAAGGCCTTGTAGATGAACTCCTCACCGGCAATCTTGTACATCGGGGAGTCACGGAGCTCCGGACGGCCCGGATAGACGGGGCTGTCGGCGACGGCCTCATTGACCACGTCCCAGCAGTACACGATATCCTTGTAGCGGTTCACGATGGCCTGGATGTGGTGCTTCATATTGGCGTAGAACTCCTCCTTCGACAGCAGGTTGCCCTTCTCGTCCTGATACATCCAGGAACCGATCTGGCTGTGCCACATCAGGGTGTGACCGCGCATCTTGATGCCGTTGGCGCGGCAGAAGTCCGCGATCCTGTCGGCGTCTTCCCAGTTGAATTCGCCCTTCCTGGGCTCGGTCGGCTGGGGCTTCATGGCGTTCTCGGCTGTGATGCTGTTGAATTCGCGCAGGACGACCTTGATCTGGTCGGGATCCTGAACGTTGCGGTTGTTGACGGCGACGCCGATCTTGAAGTAATCCTTGTAGGCATCCTTCAGACCGTCGGTCGGTTCGGGGATGACCCGGGGACCCCACTGGGCCCCGGCGGGGACGGCACCCAGCATGAGGGCGCACAGTCCGGCGATGAGTACTTTCTTCATTTATTGGATAATTGGGTTTGTGTTAAAAATCGTGAAACGAATATAGGGAATTCCGCACACAATCCCAAGCCGCCTGGACAAGAATCCGGCGATAGACCAAAAATTGATAAAAATTGAAAGCGTTTCAAAAGCGGTAAAATTTTTTTTCGGCTCTCGCTTGCGGATTCCCAAAATATATCTATCTTTGCATCCGCATTCGGCAACGAATCAACCAAGGTGTGGTAGTTCAGTTTGGTTAGAATGCCGGCCTGTCACGCCGGAGGTCGCGAGTTCGAGCCTCGTCCGCACCGCCTGGAGCCCAGTCTTTCTAGACCGGGCTCTTTTTTTGTATCTATGCGGAAATATCACTATCTTTGTATGTTTTATTTACACACGCACACGCAAAACCCACAATACCGTAGTATGAAGAAATTTGCACTGATTGCAGCCGTCCTGTTCTGCTCCATGTCTCTCGCTTCCTATGCGCAGATGACTGATGAGCAGGTAATCGAATACGTCAAGACGGCGACAGCCACCGGCAAAAGCCAGGATGAAATCAGCAAGGAACTGCTGCTTCGCGGCGTCACGCAGGAGCAGGCGGAGCGCATCAAAGCGCGCGTTCAGGCCCAGCAGGACGGTGCCGGGAATGCCGAGTCTTTCGGCGATGAATCCGGTTTCAGCCGGAATTCCGGCGCGGCGGCCCAGAGTCGCGTGCCGTCCCGGCCCGCCGTCCGTCGCGTACGCCCGCAGGACGAGTTGGATAACCGCGCCCGTTTCGACGAGCAAAAGGAAGGTCTCAACGAGGGGCAGGGTCTGGAAAATGCGATGGGTGAAAATGTGCTGCCCGAATCGGTCAATTACATCTTCGGTCATGATATTTTTGCCGGCGGCGCCCTGACTTTCGAACCCAACGAAAACCTGGCCACGCCGGAGAGCTATCAGCTTGGCCCCGGCGACGAACTGCTCATCGAGATCTTCGGTTACAGCGAGGGCTCCTACAGCAAGACGATTTCTCCGGAGGGGACCATCAATATCAGCCAGATCGGCCAGGTGCAGCTCGGCGGCCTTACCATCAAGGAGGCGAAGGAGAAGCTTCGCCGCGCCCTGGTCAATAAATATGCCAGCGTGGGGGGCAGCAAGCCCAACTCCACCATCAGCATCAGCCTGCGTAACATCCGCACCATCCAGGTGAACGTCATGGGCGAGGTGGAGATGCCGGGTACCTTCCGGCTTTCCCCGTTCGCCACGGTCTTCAACGCCCTTTACAACGCGGGCGGCGTGACGGAGGAAGGTTCGATGCGCGCGATCAAGGTGATCCGGGGCGGCGTGCAGATTGCGACCGTCGATGTGTACGGCTATCTGTTCAACGGCCGTTCCGACAGCGACATCACGCTGAAGGAAGGCGACGTCGTCATCGTGCCGACCTATGTGAATCTGGTGCATGCTTTAGGCAACGTCAAGCGTCCGATGTATTATGAACTGGCGGAAGGGGAGACCCTCTCCGACCTCGTCCAATATGCCGGCGGATATACCAACAACGCCCACAGGGATGACATCCGCGTGATCCGCTATGCGGGTCCGGAGCGGGAGATCCGCACCGTGAAGGCGGAGGCCGCTCCTTCTTTCGTGATGAAGGATGGGGACGAGGTCTTCGTGGAGTCCTCCATGGACCGCTTCGCCAACCGGGTTGAAATCAAGGGTGCCGTGTTCCGCCCCGGCATGTTCGAGCTGGGCGGCGACATCGCGACGGTACGGCAGCTGGTCCGCGCTGCGGGCGGCTTGAAGGAAGACGCTTTCACGGGCCGCGCCGTAATCGTCCGGGAAAAGGACGACCTGACCTTCGAGACCCTGTCCGTCGATCTGGCGGGCATCGTGGCCGGAAAGGCCAATGACGTCGCGCTTCGCAAGAATGACGTCCTGGTCATTTCCTCCAACAAGGACATGGTCGATCCCGGCACGATGACGATCAACGGCTACGTGCAGAATCCGGGTGTTTTCCCCTTCGCGGCCAATACGACCGTGGAAGACCTGGTCCTGCTCGCCGGCGGCCTGCTGGACGGCGCCTCGACGGCGCGCGTCGATGTGGCCCGCCGCGTGGTGGACCCCGCGAGCCTGCAGCCCCTCGACGAGATCGGCGAGACTTTCAGCTTCCCGCTGAAGGACGGCCTGGTGGTGGATGGCGGCGAACGCTTCACCCTGGAGCCGTATGACGTCGTGTCCGTGCGCAAGAGCCCCGCGTTCCGGACGCAGAGCTTCGTGCGCGTGGAAGGCGAGGTCGCGTTCCCGGGTGAGTATGTGCTCCTGAGTGAGGGAGAGCGTGTTTCCGACCTGATCAAGCGCGCCGGTGGCGCTACGAAACAGGCTTTCGTACGTGGCGGTACTCTGACCCGTACGATGAGCGAGGAGGAGGCGAACGTCCAGAATTCCATCCGGGCGATCTCCCAGAACAAGACTTCGCGGGACACGCTGAACATCGACGTGCTGCGCAAAGGCGACAAGTTCACGGTCGGCATCGAGCTGGACAAGGCGATCGAGCGCCCGGGTTCCGAGTTTGATCCCATTCTCCGCGAGGGCGACCACATCTTCGTGCCCGAGCTGCAGAACACGGTCCGCATCAGCGGCAACGTACTCTATCCCAATACCGTGACCTTCGTGCCCGGCAAGTCGATCGCTTATTATGTATCGGCTGCCGGCGGATACGGATTCCGCGCCAAGCGCAACAAGACCTACGTCGTGTACCAGAACGGCAACGTGCGTCGGGCCGGTGTGGCTTCTGCCAAGATCGAACCGGGCTGCGAAATCGTCGTGCCGACCAAGCCGGACCGCAAGGGCATGAGTGCCGGCGAGATCGTCTCGCTGGGTACGGCTTCGGCTTCTCTGGCCATGATGGTCGTATCGCTGATCAACACCATTAAGAAGTAGTATGGAAGAGAACAAAAATATCGGGCCTCAGTACCAGCAGGAGGAATACGACGAGATCGACATCATGGAGCTGCTTCGCAAGCTCTTGAAAGAGTGGAAGTTCATCCTCAAATGGTGCGGCGTTGCGGCTGTGGTCGGCTTGGTGATCGGCTTCAGCATCCCCCGGGAATACACCGTCAACTCCAAGCTGGCGCCCGAAAGCGTCTCCAAAAGCGGAGGCGGCAGCCTGGGCTCCCTGGCCAGCCTGGCCGGCATCAGCCTCGGCTCGATGAGCACGGCGGACGCGGTCTATCCCGACCTCTATCCGGACATCGTGTCTTCCACGCCTTTCGTGGTGGAGCTCTTCCCGGTCCAGGTGGAATTCAAGTACAAGAAGACTCCGATGACCGCCGATTACTACACCTACCTGAAGGAGTATAACCGCGGTCCCTGGTGGGGTAAAGTCATGGGGGCTCCGTTCAAGGCGCTCGGCTGGTTCATGGGCCTGTTCCGCGAGAAGCCGGAGGAAGTGGAAGGCTATGCTGCGTTGAATCCTTCCGAGCTGACGGAAGAGCAGGAGAAGATCGCCAAGGCCATCCGCGAGAGCGTAGGCCTTTCCGTGGACAAAAAGACCTCCGTGATCTCCCTGTCCGTCACGGCGCAGGATCCGAAGGTGGCCGCCCGGATCTCCGAAGAGGTGATCTCCCGGCTGCAGACCTACGTGACCAACTACCGGACGGAGAAATCCCGGAAGGACCTCGAGTACTACGAGACCCTCTATGAGGAATCCAAGGAGGCTTATTTCGCCGCGCAGCAGCGCTATGCCAGCTATGTGGACCGCAACCAGGGCGTCATCCTGCAGCGCGTCAAGACCGAACAGGAGCGCCTGCAGAACGAGATGAATCTCAACTATCAGCTCTATAACGCCTGCGCCCAGCAGCTGCAGACCGCCAAGGCGAAGGTGCAGCAGGAGACGCCGGTCTTCACCATCATCAACCCGCCGCAGGTTCCGCTCCAGCGCAGCAATACGTCCAAGTCGACGATCCTGCTCGCCAGCATTTTCCTCGGTGCCGTGGCGGCCGCCGTCTGGATCCTCTGGGGCCGCGACACGATTGCGAACCTCAAGAAGAAGGACGAGGAAGAGGCTCCTGCCAAGGCATAAGTGGAAGAATACATCGAGATCAAAGGCGCCAGGGTCAACAACCTCAAGAATTTGACCCTGCGGATTCCCCGCGGAAAGTTCGTGGTCGTCACGGGCATTTCCGGCTCGGGGAAGTCCTCGCTGGCCTTTGATACCCTGTATGCGGAAGGGCAGCGCCGTTTCTCGGAGAGCCTTTCTTCCTACGCACGCCAGTTCCTCGGCCGCATGACCAAGCCCGACGTGGACAGCATCGAGGGCATTCCGCCCGCGATTGCCATCGAGCAGAAAGTCAGTACCCGCAACCCCCGTTCGACCGTCGCAACGACCACGGAGATCTACGATTTCCTGCGGCTCGTATTCGCCCGCATCGGGCGGACTTTCTCGCCCGTTTCCGGGCGGGAGGTCCGCCGAGATTCCGTGGCGGACGTGCTGGACTGGATGGGCGGCGCGGAGCATGGGACCTATTACGTGCTGGCCGATCTGGGCTGGGACGCCCGCACAGACCGCGTCGAACTGCTCCTGCAGCTCAAGGAAGACGGCTACAACCGCCTCTACGCGGACGGGAAGCCGCTGAAGATCGACGACGTCCTGCAGCAGGGACCGGACGCCCTGGACGGCGCCTGGCTGCTGGTGGACCGCGTCCGCCTGTCCGGTGTGCCGGAAGGCGACGTGCGTACGCGTTTGTTGTCGTCGGTCGCGGACGCCTTTTCCCGCGGAGACGGCCGGATGGCCGTGGCCGCGGAGAAGGGCGCCCTGCAGCGCTTCAACAGCCGTTTCGAGCTGGACGGCATCGAATTCCGCGATCCGGACGAGTACCTGTTCAGCTTCAATTCGCCGCTGGGCGCCTGCCCGACCTGCGGCGGCCTCGGCAAGATCATCGGCATCAGCGAGGACCTGGTCGTCCCGGACAAGACCAAAAGCATCTACGACGGCGCCATCGCCTGCTGGCGGGGCGAGAAGATGGGCTGGTTCCGCGACCACCTGATCGAGGTGGCCGAGCGTTACGGCATTCCCATCTTCGAGCCGTACTGCAACCTTTCCCGTGAGGTGAAGGACTTGATCTGGAACACGAAATACGTGGAAGGGGACGACACCACCTTCGTCGGCATCAACGATTTCTTCGCCTGGGTGGAGACCCAGCGCTACAAGATCCAATACAAATACATGCTGAGCCGCTTCAGCGGCCGCGCCACCTGCACGGCCTGCGGAGGCAGCCGCCTGCGCCGCGAGGCCCTCTGGGTCAAGGTCTGCGGGCACACCATCCACGACATCCTGCTGATGACGGCCGAGCAGGCGCTCGACTTCTTCACCGCGCTGCCGCTGACGGACACCGAGCGCAGCATCGTGGCGGAGCCTGTATCCGAGATCGTTTCCCGGCTGCAGTGCATCATGGACGTGGGGCTGGGCTATCTCACGCTGGACCGTCCCTGCAACACCCTGTCGGGCGGCGAGAGCCAGCGCATCAACCTCGTGACCGCGCTGGGTTCCAGCCTCGTGGGCTCGATGTACATCCTGGACGAGCCGAGCATCGGCCTGCATCCGCGCGACACCGAACGCCTGATCGGCGTGCTGCGCCGCCTGCGCGACATCGGCAATACCGTGATCGTCGTGGAGCATGACGAGGAAATCATCCGCGCCGCCGACCTGCTGATCGACATGGGTCCGCTCGCAGGCATTCACGGAGGTGAAATCGTTTTTGAAGGGAAGGCCGGCAAAGCGAAGGCGGGGGATATCGAGAAGTCGCTGACGCTCCAGTACCTGAACGGGCAGAAGCTGCGCTGCCAGCGCGAGAAACGCCCGTGGCACTACAGCATCAACGTGGACGGGGCGATGGAACACAACCTCAAGGACATCGACGTCCGCTTCCCGCTGGGGGTGCTGACGGTCGTGACGGGCGTGTCCGGCTCCGGCAAGTCCACACTGGTGGGCGACATCCTGTATCCCGCCCTCTACCGCCGCATCCACGAAGCCGGTGACCTGCCGGGTACGCACCGCGGTCTGTCGGGCAACCTGGACCGCATCTCGCGCGTGGAATACGTGGACCAGAACCCGATCGGACGGAGCTCCCGCTCCAACGCCGTGACCTACTTGAAAGCCTACGACGGCATCCGCAAACTAATGGCCGCCCAGCAGGCGGCGAAGATTGCCGGCCTGACGGCCAACCATTTCTCGTTCAACACGGACGGCGGACGCTGCCCGGAATGCCAGGGAGAAGGCGTCGTGCGCATCGGGATGCAGTTCATGGCCGACGTGGAGATGGTGTGCGAGGAGTGCGGAGGCAAGCGTTTCAAGCCCGAAGTGCTGGACGTGCGCTACCGGGAGAAGAACATCGACGACATCCTGAACATGAGCGTGGACGAGGCGATCGAGTTCTTCGCCGCCGGACCGGAGGAAGAAGCCCGGGCGGTGGCGGAGCAGCTGCGGCCGCTCCAGGAAGTGGGCCTGGGCTACATCAAGCTGGGCCAAAGCAGCTCGACCCTGTCGGGCGGCGAAAGCCAGCGCATCAAGCTGGCCTATTTCCTGTCGCTGAGCCGCAGCAAGTCGAAATCCGAGAAGATCCTCTTCCTCTTCGACGAACCGACCACCGGCCTGCATTTCTTCGATGTGGAGAAGCTCCTGCAGGCGTTTGACGCGCTGCTTGCGGCCGGGCATTCGCTTGTGGTCGTTGAACACAACATCGATGTAATCCGCGCGGCGGACTGGGTCATCGATCTCGGCCCGGACGCGGGCGACCGGGGCGGACAGGTGGTCTTCGCCGGCACGCCGGAAGCGCTCGCGCAGGCAGACACCATCACGGCCGGATACGTATGAAAAAGAATGTCCTGAAGACCCTCCTGTGGAGCGCCGTTGCGCTGCTGCTCCTGTATCTGTGTTTCCGGAACGTGGACTGGAAGCAGTTCGGCCATGCCCTGGGGACGTGTCGCTGGGGCTGGGTGGTGCTGTCCATGCTCGCCGGCCTGCTGGCCAACTGGATTCGCGGGGAGCGCTGGCGCATGCTCCTGCATCCGATCGACCCTTCCATCCGCTGGATCGACACGTTCAATGCCTACAACATCTCCCTGGCGGCCAATATCGCCGTCTCCCACGTCAGCCTGCTGCTCCGTTGCGGCTTTGTGATCCGCCATTCCGAACGGGATGCGGACGGCCGGCACCGCCTCAGCATGGACAAGACGCTGGGGACGGTGCTGACGGACCAGGCCTGCGATTCGGTGGGCTCGCTGCTGGTGGTGGCCGGGATCCTGCTCTTCCTGCGCGGGCGTTTCGGCTCGTTCTTCGCGGGCCTGTTCAGCGGGATCGACCTGCATGCCTGGCCTTTCTGGGCGGTGCTTGCCGGCGTGGTACTGGTGGTGGGATTTCTGCTCTGGAAGCTGCTGCGTAGCGGAAAGCGGAGCGGATGGGTGGAGCGGGTCCGGCAATTCTTCCGCGGAGCGGGCCAGGGCATCGCGACCATCGCGCACCTGCGCCGGGGCTGGCTCTTCGTGCTGCTGACCGCACTGATCTGGGTCGTCTTCTGGTTTCAGTCCTATGCTATCATGCTGGCCCTGCAGGACATGCCTGAATTCGCCGGGATGGGCCCGACGGACGCACTGTTCATCATGGTCCTGGGAACGCTCAGCGCCATCATCCCCGTGCCCGGAGGCTTCGGCGCCTACCATAGCATCATTTCCGGCGCATTCCTGGCAGTGTACGGGATTCCTTTCCCCGTGGGCATGATCTTCGCCACGCTGGCCCACGAGTCATGGACAGTCGCACCGGGCGTTTACGGGCTGGCGTCCTATCTGCACGAGACTTATTTCAGGAAAACTCCGTCAGCGCCTGCACCACCAGCTCTTCCGCAGCGTTGAACCAGTCGAGCTGGGCCTGGTCCGGGAAATGGGCCTCGAAATCCAGCAGAGGATTGAGGTCGAAACTCTTGGACAGGATACCGTAGCCGTATTTCTCGAAGACCGTGGCGTTGGCGCGCTGCTCTTCGTGCACGGGCACCAGCAGCATGGGTTTGCCGAGGTAGATGCATTCGCAGACGGCCTCGAAACCGCTCGTCATGGCGCAGGCGTGGCAGCTTGCGAGTTTCTCCAGGAAGAGCGCGTCGTCCAGGTGATGGAAGGTCAGGGTGTCGTCGTAGCGGTACTCCACCCCGTGCTCCAGGTTGTCCCAAAAGAAATAGAGCGGCACTTCCGGGTGCGCCTGATGCCAGGCGATCACCTCGTCGGCGAAGCCGGCGTTGAGCAGGTAGCCGCAGATGAAGCCGTCATCCCGCAGCGCTGCCGTCGGACGGCCGTCCGCGTCCCGGTACTGGAAAAGGGCGGGGCGCAGCAGCGGAGGGATGACCGTAATCTTCTTGGTGGACGGGTAGCGCCGGGAAGCAATGGCGACGACCTTGTCTGCCCCGTAGGCGATGGCCGAAGTCAGCAGGTTCGCGCCCGAGACCCCGTTCAGCATCGATTTCAGCTCCGGGAGCTGGAAAGTGTGGTGGTGGGCGAGACTGACGTATTTGGGGCGGTTCTTGCGTGTGAATTCCATCCGGGCGCGCTGGAAGGCCAGCTGGCCCACGGACTCATAGAAATTGACGATTACGTCCGGCTGGATGCGGATGATTTCGTCCGCGACGAAGCGGATGGAGGGGGCGAACTGCGGATAGAGCAGCAGCCCCTCGGACACCGTCCGGAACATGTCCGGGCGCTTGTCGTCCTTGCCCAGGATGAAGTTGACGGCCTTGAAAGTCTTGACTGGAATCCCGGCCTGCCTGGCGAAGTACTCGGGGAGAGTCCTTTTCTCGCTGATCCCGGCCAGCATCTCCACGACTTCGTGGCCGTGCCGGAGGAGGGTCTGCTGCAGGGACAGGGCTTCCGTGATGTGCCCGCGCCCTTCGCCTTGGACGATAAAGAGAAATTTCATGCCTTTGTGTAGGTCTTTAGTTTGTCTTCGATGCGGTGGATGATGGCGGCGTCCTGGCCGATGTCGAACTTGCGGGCCCAGAAATGTGGCACGCTGTCGAGCAGCGGCTCGTCGCTTTCCCGGAAAACCCAGGGATGCCGGTGGAAGAGGCCTCCCCGCGACCAGTCGATGAAGCGCAGGTGGGCCATGTTGCGGATATCGCTCGTGGAGACGTGCTCCGTGGGATCGTACAGCCGCCCGCGGAAAGGAGAATTCCAGACCAGGGTGGCGAGGAAGGACTCGTCGATCAGGCAGGTGTGTGCGAACACCCGCTCCAGCCAGGCCTCCTGCGAGAGGACGTACATCGCGCAGTCGTGCGGGATGCTGAACCACTGGGAGGCGTAGCGGAAATCAATGCCACGGTTGATGCGCCGGCCCGTGATCAGCTGCAGGCCCTTGAAAATGCCGTTGGCCATCTTGGGCCAGAACCGCCCGGCGCCTTCGGGGAAGAGGGCGTAGTAGCGGGTCCGGAAGACATAGTGGAACTTGGGCCGCCAGTACTGCAGGAACAGCTTTCCGTCGTGTGCCCGGAACCAGGCGTGGATCGTGTCCTGGTCCTTGATCGGGAGGTCCTGCCCGCTGAGCAGGTGGTAGTAGGCGTAGCCGCCGCTCACGGCTGCGCGAAGCAGGGCGAGCTCGGCACGCATGATGCTGACGCCGCCCCAGTGAATCTCGAAGCGCGGCTCGATGAAGTGCAGCGCGGAGCGCCGGCAGCTGCCCTCCAGCGCTTCCGGACCGAAGGGTGCATTGGCGTCGAGATGCACGAAGACGTCGTTCCTGCCGTCATCCAGCAGGGACAACAGGATGCGCAACTGCTCCGGATGGTTGTGGGCAAGGATCAGGTATGCATGTCGAGGTGCTTCCATCTCGACAAAGTTACACAATTCTACTGGATTTCGTAGCGAAAAGTGTCCGGACCGTCGATGGTCAGGGAGACTTCTTTCGTGCAAGCGCGCGAGAGGGGCGGCAGCGGCACTTCGAATGAACAGACGGATCCGCGAATGGTACATTCGAATTCCAGATAGGGGCGCGGGATGCCCAGGACGTCTTCCGGCGTGTCGTTGGGATAGCACCACAGGGTGATGTCCGGCTTCTGCGGGAAATAGCCGACGTCATAGGGGAGCGGTGTCCAGGCGCCGGCGTCGATCAGCTCCGCCGGGCGGAATTCCTGCTGGCGCAGGATCTCGGCGGCATTGGGCAGGTCGCGCAGGCGGACGCGCGGATTCTCCAGCAGTTCGTAGCCATCCAGGGTGTTGCTGACCTTGACGAGCTTGATGCCGCACAGCAGGGGCTGCAGGCTGATTTCTCCTCCTTCCTTTTTCGTCTGTCCGAGGCCGCCGAGAATGGGCCGGTCCGGGTCGTCGTCGGCGAAATTGAAGCTGAGCTGCTCCATGGCATCATAGCGCTCCAGCGCCTTGCTGTTGAAACGGCGCGGGCTGTTGGCGATGCCGACGATCAGCTTCGTTCCGGGCAGGGTGGGGATGTTCAGCTCTTCCTGCAGTCCGTCGTAGGTGAGTTGTTTCTCCAGCGTACGAAGCCCGTCGGCGCCATAGATGAACAGATCCAGACGGTGCACGGGGCGCCCGTCCGCGAGGATACGTATGCGCGTGAGGACGGAATCCACCGTCGCTTCGGGCGGATCCTGCCCTTCCGGGGAATCCGGGGAGGGAAGCGCATCTTTGCGGCAGGAACCCAGCAGAGCCGGCAGCAATAGCAGGAAAATAACAGTAAAGCAGTACGCAAGAAACGGCCCTGCGCCGCGCAGAGTGCTGCGGCGCCGAAACAGGCCCCCCAATAACAGGTAGAGTAAGGAGCGCTGCCGGCTCCCGGGTTTCGATATATTTTTCATACGGCGGCAAATGTAAATGGACCCGGACAAAGCTCCAAGAACCTGAAAAATTCGTCAGGGGGTATTTGTGAAATTTTACAGGTTTTTCCGATTCATAAAAAATTACGGCCCGCAAAAGTGCGGGCCGTAACGCTATCGTCATTCCGGACGTGATCCGGAACCTCTAACCTCCGAAGTTGTCGAAGAGGATGCTCTCCGGTGCGACGCCGAGCGAATCGAGCAGGTCGCACACGCACTTGGTCATCATAGGAGGGCCGCAC